>DASWUD010000129.1:0-4668 GCA_036401755.1 Gammaproteobacteria bacterium | reverse complement strand
TGGCTGCGTGAGTCAGAAATGTGGTGAGCGTTAGTGCAAACAATGAGTGAAATGTTCTGTTTGCCATTGAACGAGAGATAATCATCTGTAATTCAACCAATTTGTTGGCAAGTTAATTAATGTCAACACTAGAATGAAATTTGTGAGCCGGTGATGAGCTATAAGGCCTTGTCTTGAGTGTTATCTGGCATCTGGCTTATTGGCAGTAGTAGCTGTGACACCGAATTCAACAGTGGACTGCGATAACCATAAAGAGAGTCTTTAGACAACAGACATACTAGGACAGAATTTAATTCATACAAGTGAGTGGTCATGCCTATGGACTAAATGACACTTCCGGTGCATATAGCGGTCATACACCGTATCTATCAGTCTGGACTATGAAGTCGGAAAGACATCACACAAAAGCCTTATGGATGTGATGTGCTGGAAGAATAAACAGCTTATCCGCACTGAAATTGGTTATACAGAGTTGCAGTCAGAGGAGAATGAAACTATAGAAATAAGGGTCTATGAATGCCCGTCTACAGCTTTGAGGAAATGACTTATGTACTTCGGGAAGATTCTTCTAAGGATGGCCGTGGCGGCCCTGTTGTTGGCGCCGCTGATGGCACAGGCTGTTCCGAGTTACTCACGGCAGACGCAACTGGATTGTGCCACCTGCCACACCGTATTTCCGCAACTGACACCCTATGGGCGCCAATTCAAGTTGAGCGGTTACACCGCAGTGAGCGGGCCGTTCAGCGCGCAGAGTCAGCCAAACCTGCGACTTTCCGAGGATGTCATGGCGCCGCTTTCAGCGATGTTGCTGGTGGACTATACCTCCATGAAAGGCAGCGACAGCGGTGTGAATGGCGCAAAGAACAAGGCAACCGTTGAGTTCCCGCAGGAGTTCAGCATCTTCTACGCCGGACGTATCTCCGACGCCATGGGCGCCTATGCCCAGGTAACCCTTGATTCGGCAAACAGCATCGCCATGGATAACGTCGATGTGCGCTATGCCAGAAACACCGCCCTGGATAACGGCTCGCTGGTCTACGGCGTCAGCCTGAATAACAGCCCGCTGGTGGAGGATATCTACAATACTACTCCGGTGTGGGGCTTTCCATTTACCTCCTCGGAGTACGCCAACAACCCTGACTTCGGTACCCTGCTTGGTAGTGGCGCCTTTGCCCAGACGACTGCCGGTGCGGTGGCTTATGCCATGTTAAATAACCACTGGTATGTCGCGGCGGGTTCCTATCACGATACCCAGGCGGGTGGAGAAACCACCGAGGGCCTCAATGGTTGGGCCCCTTATGCACGGGTGGCGTATCAGTCGGAGATGGGGCACCACAATTTTCACCTGGGTGGCTATCTCATGGCGGGTAAGGTGACGCAGGACGTTAACGCTCCTCTTGCCTCCACATCGACACGATTCAGGGACTCGGGTGTCGATGGCCAGTATCAGTATCTGAGTGGCGTGAACACGCTGACGCTGCGTGCCAATTACATCAACGAAAAGCTGGATGAGGCGCTGAACATGGGTGCCAGCAAGGATAACCTCAATATTCGCAATGTCTCGGTCAACACGGAATATTTCTATGATCGTACCTATGGTTTTGCCGTGGGCCGGTTTTGCGTGCAAGGCCGTCCCGATCCCGTGCTTTATGCTGCCGATCCTGCGAATGGCGTGAGTGGTTCCATCTCCGGCAGCCCTGATACCGAAGGATGGCTGGCGGAACTTACCTACCTGCCGTGGCTGAATACCAAATTCTCATTGCAATATGTCGCCTACTCGGAGTTCGATGGCGGCTCCTCGTATATCTCCGCCAACACCGGCGCCCCGCGCGAAGCCAACCAGAACAACACTCTATATCTATCGGCCTGGTTCGTTTTCTGAGGAACCTCTGCCTTCACTGCAGTCACGCTTATTCCTAGTGCCCCCCGCCCTGGGCACCGGGTAATTCGAGACGCACACACAGACCGCCCAGTTCGGAGCGGTCAAGGTGGATAGTGGCGTGATGCAGGTCGGCGATGCGCTTGACGATGGAGAGGCCAAGGCCGCTGCCGTTGGCGGTGACATCACGACCACGATAGAACCGATGGAAGATCTGTTCGCGCTCGTCGGCGGCAACCCCGGGACCACTGTCGTCGATCTGCAGTGCGACCTGTTCTTCATGGGTTGTGAGGGTGAGGCGCACCGCGCCCCCGTCCGGGGTATAACGCAAAGCGTTGTCGAGCAGGTTGGCCAGCAGGATGCGCAGACTGTCGCCCTGCCCGTGAATGTATGCCGCTTCGGCCCCCTGCTGCGTCAGGTGGATGTGACGTGCGTCGGCGGCCGTCTGGAGCTCGGCAGCTACTTCACGGCCAAGCCGGGCGAGATCCACCGTTTCGTGGCTGGTCAGGCCGAGTTGTGGGTCGAGGCGCGCCAGGGTGAGCAGCTGTTCGACCAGGCGGGTGGCGCGGTCGACGCCGAGCACCACGCTGTTAAGGGCGTCGCGCCGCTGGGCATCGTCGTGGCTGCGTTGTGCCACCTGTGCCTGCACCTTGAGGGCGGCGAGCGGAGTACGCAATTCGTGTGCGGCATCGGCGGTGAAGCGCCGTTCGTTTTCAAAGGCGGTTTCGAGGCGGGCGAACAGGCGGTTGAGGGCGGTGACCAGCGAGCGGATCTCCGCGGGAATGTTGCGTTCTGCTACTGGTTCGAGTGAGTCGGGGGCGCGCTGTTCGACCGCCTGTGTCAGGGTGCGCAACGGCATGAGTGCGTGGTGGATGCCGTAGGAGATGAGTAGGGCCAGCAACGGCAGCGCCAGCAGCAGTGGCATGGCCTGGCGCAGGGCGATGTGGTTGACGAGTTCGTTGCGCAGGGCATAGGACTGCCCCATCTGTATTTGATAGCCGCTTTGGGTATCGTCGAGGGTGTAGATGCGCCACGCTTCACCGTCGATGGTGTGATCGCTGTATCCCTCACCTGCCTCGGAGAGGGGAGTGGCGGGGGCGTTGTCGGTACGCAGCAGTAGCGTCCCCTGCGGGCGCAACCAGATCTGATAGGCAATCTTCTGCTCATAACGGTGACCCGGGGCCAGGTGTGTGTCATCGGGAATGAAGTGGATGTGATCTTCGCTGGGCGGATAGTCGGCCAGCTCCTTGAGCTCATGGCTGGAGAGGGTCAACATGCTGCGCGCCGACTGGGCCAGTTGTGCATCAAACAGCTCGCGCACCTCGTGGCGCGTAGAGAGATAGCTGCTCCAGGCGGTAGCGAGCCAGATGGCCGCGGTGAGCGACAGCAGGATGAACAGCAGGCGGGCGCGGATGGAGAATCTCATGGCGCTTTGTCGATGATGTAACCGGCACCGCGGATGGTGCGGATCAGTGATTGGCCCAGTTTTTTGCGCAAGTGGTGAATGTAGACCTCCACCGCGTTGCTCTCCACTTCGCTCTGCCATGAGTAGAGTCCCTCTTCGAGGCGGCTGCGCGACAACACCTTGCCGCGATTTTCCAGCAGCAGCTGCAGCACAGCGAATTCGCGTGGCGAGATCTCCACCGGCGCACCGGCAAGAGTCACCGAGTGGGCCGCCGGGTCGAGCAGCAGATCGCCGTGGCGTAGTTCGGGGGTGGCGCGGCCGCCGCGGCGGCGCAGCAGGGCGCGTAACCGCGCCAGCAGCTCGTCAAGGTCGAAGGGTTTAACCAGATAGTCGTCAGCGCCGCTGTCGAGGCCGGCCACCCGATCGGCGATGGTATCGCGTGCGGTGAGCAGCAGCACGGGCAAGGCATTGCCGCTGCTGCGCAGATCTTTCAGCAGTTGCAGGCCGCTGCGCCCCGGCAGGTTGATATCGAGCACCGCCAGGTCATAGCTCTCGCTGCGCAGTGCCGCCTCGGCACTGTTACCCTCGCGCAACCAGTCCACGGTATAGCCGTCCTGGGCCAGCCCGGCACGCAGGCCGTCGCCGAGCAGGGCATCATCTTCCACCAACAACACTCTCATCACCGAGCATCCGGTTCTTCTCACAGGATGCTCGGCACGTTAGCAGAGATGGCTTAATTGCGCATTAAGCGGGAGATCAATGGGCAGCGGGAGTGCTCACTTCGGTGGCAGCCGTGGTGGGCAGTTGCACCTTGTGCGGCGCGTGGGGATGCCAGCCGACCAGCCACAGCATCACCAGGAAGCCGGCCACGTAGCCGACGGCGACGTACCACCCTTCGCGCAACCAGAGCCACACCGATTTCCCCTCGGGGTACATGTTGGTGAGGGCGACCCCGGCGGAGGAGCCGAACCAGAGCATCGAACCGCCGAAGCCGACAGCGTAGGCGAGCATGCCCCAGTCGTAGCCACCCTGTTGCAGGGCGAGGGCAGTGAGGGGAATGTTGTCGAATACCGCAGAGACAAAACCGAGGCCGAGGCTGGTCTCCCATGAGGCGAGCGGCAGTTTTTCCACCGGCATCATCGAGGCGGAGAGCACCAGGCTGAGCAGGAAGATGGTCCCCTTGACGCTGCCGCTTACCTCCTCCCAGTCGGGACGGCGCAGCGGCATGGAGATGAGAATGGCAAGCCATACCGCCACGCCGAGGAAGGGGAAGCGATCGGCCAGTTCCGGGAGTTTGAGGTTGATGGTGATATTGACCCCCATCGCCGTCAGCAGGATGAGCACCACGATGCCGAGGCGCACCCAGTCGATGTGGGTATGGGCG
>DASWUD010000128.1:0-6710 GCA_036401755.1 Gammaproteobacteria bacterium | reverse complement strand
ATAGATCTCGGCATTGCCCTCGTGGGAGAGGGTCATGGCCAGGCGGCGCCCATCGGGTGACCAGGCAGGGGCGCTGTTGAGCCCGGAATATTGGGCCACCAGTTCGCGCTTTCCGGTGGTGATGTTCTGCACATAGATGAGCGAACGCCCCATCTCGAATGATACATAGGCCAGACGCTTGCCGTCGGCTGACCAGGCGGGCGACATCAGCGGCTGCTTGGAGGTGAGTATGTTCTGCTCGTTGTAACCATCGGAGTCGGCTACCGAAAGGCGGTAACGGCGCTTGCCCTGGGCATCCTGCTCGACCGTGACATAGCTGACGAAGGTGCTGAAGGCACCACGTTGGCCCAGGATCTGTTCGTAGATCAAATCGCTGATGCGATGCGCGGAGCGGCGCAGCTGATTGGGCGCGGTGGGGATGGTGTAGCCAATCAGCTGGGTGCCGCGCAGGGCGTCGAACAGCTGGAACTGCACCTGATACTGGTTGCCGTTGGCGACCACCTTGCCGATCACCAGATTCTCGATCTTCTTGGCACGCCACTGGGCGAACTGGATCTCCTTGGCCTCTTTTGGCTGTGCCGGCAGATCCTCACGCGCCAGCGGTGCGAAACGGCCACTGCGATGGAGGTCGGCGGAGACGATCGCCGCGATATCTTCCGACAAGGGGGTGGCGCCACTCCAGGCGAACGGGGCAATGGCGATAGGCAACGCCCCCTCCTCACCTTCGGTGATCTCGATGTCGAGTACCGCATGAGCATTCACTGCCAGTAGCAACAAGCTCCACACGCCGATCTTCACAATCCGTAACACGCCATTAACCTCTTGGTCTAAACCTGATAATTATCTCACGATCGAATACCGATTTATCGGGTGGTGGCGGCAAGGGTGACGCCTTGCGCACCGCATTCTCCACCGAACGATCCAGCAGCGGTGAACCGCAGCTGTCCATCAACTGTACATCGAGCACTTCACCCGCGGGCGATTGCAGCACGCGCACCTTGCAGGTGAAATCCTCCGGACTATCCAGTGGGCGCAGCCAATTACGCTGAATCTTCGCGGTAATGCTCGCCACATATTGATTAGTCCAGTCACTGATCTGCTGTTTATGCTGCTCCTGCGCGCGCTCATCCTGTAGCCGCTTCTCCTCGGCCGCCAGCTGCTGCTTGAGGCGTTCTTCTGCTGCCTTGCGCTCCTTCTCGGCCTCGGCTTTCTTGCGCTCTTCCTCGGCTTTGCGCTTTTTCTCAGCCTCGGCCTTCTTGCGCTCCTCGTCAGCCTTGCGCTGTTTTTCCGCCTCGGCCTTCTTGCGTTCTTCCTCGGCCTTGTGCTGCTTTTCCGCCTCGGCCTTTTTGCGCTCTGCCTCGGCCTTGCGCTTTTTTTCGGCCTCGGTCTGCTTGCGCTCTTCCTCGGCCTTGCGTAGCTTTTCCGCCTCGACCCGCTTGCGTTCTCCCTCTGCCTTACGCTGCTCCTCAGCTTGTGCCTGCTTGCGTTCGGCGTCGGCCTGGCGTTGCTGCTCGGCCTCTGCCTCACGGCGTTCGGCTTCCAGCGCCTCCTGCCTGCGCTGTTCCTCGGCCTGTCTCTCCTGCTCTTCACGTTCGGCCTGAGCAGCTGCATCTGCGATACGCTGCTCTTCCTCTTCGCGCAGCAGCCGCTGTACCTCCTCGATCTGGCGCTGCTCCTCTTCGACCAGGCGTTGCTGCTCCTGTTCGCGGCGCACTCGCTCGGCATCGACCGGGGTTGTCAAATCGCCCAGCACCGTTGCCTGAATGATCTCCGGCTGCTCCTGCATACTGGCGATCTTCGGTGGTCTGCTGAAACTGAACAGCAACACACCCAACAGCAACAGGTGGATCGCCACGGAGGCGATCACTGCAATAAGCGTATCACGGGACATCGATATCAATCGCGATGCTGGGCCAGCAATCCGACGTTCGCTGCCCCCGCCTGCTTGAGCAGGCCAAATGCATCCATCATGCGTTGGTAAGGAACGCTGCCGTCGCCACCCACATAGACCGCTGCCTGGGCGTGTTGTGCCAGGTAGCCGCGCACCCGTTCCTGCAATGCGGCCTCGTCTACAAGTTCGCGGCTCCCGGTGCCCAGGGTCAGATAGAAGCTGCCCGCCGCATCGATCTCCAGTTTGACCTGCTCGCCTTCGCTGCGCCCCTTCTCCTGCATTGGAGCATTGTGTGTCGGCAGCTGCACCTGCACACTCTGGGTCATCAGCGGCGCGGTAATCATGAAGATCACCAACAATACCAGCATCACGTCGATATAGGGCACGACGTTGATGTCGCTCATAGGGCGGCGGCGTGTGCGCTGTTGTTCGCTCATGGTCTGCTCCCTGCCTCGATCAGGTGTGAGCCTGGCGCTGCAGCAGGGTGGTGAACTCCTCCTTGAAGGTGTCGTAACGGCTGGCGAGCCGATCCACCTCGTTGGCGAAGCGGTTGTAGGCGATCACCGCGGGAATGGCTGCAAACAGACCCATGGCGGTAGCAACCAGCGCCTCGGCGATACCCGGCGCGACCATGGCGAGAGTCGCCTGTTGCGTGCCGCCCAGGGCCCGGAATGAATTCATGATGCCCCACACGGTGCCGAACAGACCGATATAGGGGCTGGTGGAACCGACCGTGGCGAGAAAGGAGAGGTGGGCTTCAAGCCGCTCCATTTCACGGGTCACCACCACGCGCATGGCACGCTGCGCCCCTTCCACCATATCCATCGGACCGACGCCGCCCTGCTTACGCAGCCGGGCAAATTCACCGAAGCCGGCTTCGAAGATCGAAGCAAGGCCACGCTCCTCGTCGCGATGGCGGTTCACCTGTTTGAAGAGATCAACCAGATCGATTCCCGACCAGAAACGACCCTCGAACTCATTGGCATTGCTGCGCGCCGCCTTGAGCAGCAGCGATTTTTTGATGATGTAGGTCCAGGAGACGATCGATGCGCCGAGCAACAACAGCATGACAGCCTTCACCACCGGCGAGGCACCAGCGAACAGACTCCAAATTGAGAGATCAGTGGTCATTTTCGATACTATCCATCACGGTAACTATTTGTTGAGGAAGCGGCACAGGTCGCAAGGTACCAACTTCAAGGCTGGCAACCTTCACCTTGCCCGAACAGAGCAACTCTCCATTACGGCGGACCTCTTGCAGGACGGTGAAGCTCGCTCCGCCCCGGTGTACTATTCGCGCACTCACCGCGAGCAGATCATTGAAGCGGGCCGGGCGCCGGTAATCCAGCTCGACCGAACGCACCGCGAAGATCACCCCTTCATCGGCGCTCAACTGGTCCTGCTCAAAACCGTAGTGGCGCAGATATTCGGTACGGGCCCGCTCCATGAAACGCAGATAGTTGGCGTAGTAGACCACGCCGCCATGGTCGGTATCTTCGTAGTAGATCCGCACCGGCCAAACAAACTCACTCATGTTAGTCCTCGCCGCGCCCAAACAGTTCCAAATCGCGCTGGCGTTGCCGCTCCTGTGACTGTGGGGGTGTCAGTCCGAAGTGCAGGTAGGCGGAGCTGGTCGCCACCCGGCCGCGCGGTGTGCGCATCATGAAGCCCGACTGGATCAAAAATGGCTCCAGCACATCTTCGATGGTGCCGCGCTCCTCACCGATGGCGGCCGCCAGGTTATCCACGCCCACCGGTCCGCCGTCGAACTTCTCGATGATGGCGAGCAGCAGTTTGCGATCCATCATGTCGAAGCCGTTCACATCCACATCGAGCATATCGAGCGCACGCGAGGCGATCGCATCGGTGACGCGGCCATCGCCCTTCACCTCGGCGTAGTCGCGCACGCGGCGCAGCAAGCGGTTGGCGATGCGCGGCGTGCCACGCGAACGGCGCGCGATCTCGTGCGCCCCCTGTTCGTCGACCTTCACCCCGAGAATGTGGCTCGCCCGGCGCACGATATCGGTCAGTTCGGCGACATTGTAGAACTCCAGGCGCTGCACGATACCGAATCGATCACGTAACGGCGAAGTGAGCATGCCGGCGCGGGTGGTGGCGCCCACCAGTGTGAACGGCGGCAGGTCGAGCTTGATGGAGCGTGCCGCCGGACCTTCGCCAATCATGATGTCGATCTGGAAATCCTCCATCGCCGGATAGAGCACCTCCTCCACCACCGGACTGAGACGGTGGATCTCGTCGACAAACAGCACGTCGTGGGGTTCGAGGTTGGTGAGCATCGCAGCGAGGTCGCCGGGGCGTTCGATCACCGGCCCGGAGGTCTGGCGCAGGCCGACCCCCATCTCGTGGGCGATGATGTGCGCCAGCGTTGTTTTACCCAGTCCAGGCGGACCAAACAGCAGCACGTGATCGAGCGCCTCGCTACGCTTCTGCGCGGCATGGATGAAGATCTCCATCTGCTCGCGCACCGCCTGCTGGCCGATGTATTCGGCGAGCCGCTGCGGGCGGATGGCGCGATCGATGGCGGTCTCGTCACCCTGACTTGCTGCGGCAATCAGTCGATCCGTTTCGATCATCGGCCGTTCTCCACCATTATCGTTTCACCGCCTGTTTCAGCGCCGCGCGAATGATCTCCTCACTGGATAATCCGGCGCTCTCCACGCCGCTGATGAGACGGCTCGCCTCCTGTGGCTTGTAACCGAGCGCCACCAGGGCACTCAGGGCATCGCGCTCTTCATCGCGTGCAGCAGGCGATATGGGTGCAGCCATCGCCACCGGCAACACGCCATCGCTCTGCAGGTCATCGAGACGATCGCGCATCTCCACGATCAAACGTTCGGCGGTCTTCTTGCCGACGCCGGGCAGGCGCACCAGCGCCGCGCTATCGTTCTCCTGCAGGCAGCGCACCAGATCATCGGTCGAGATGCCAGAGAGGATGGTGAGTGCCAGCTTGGGACCGACGCCGTTGACTTTAATCAGGGTGCGAAACAGGCGACGTTCGCGCTCGGTGGCGAAACCAAACAGCAGATGGGCATCCTCGCGCACCACCATGTGGGTGTGCAGCGTGATGGTGGCGCCGGTGGCCGGCAGTTGATAAAAGGTGCTCATGGGCGCCTCCACCTCGTAGCCCACCCCTTGCACATCGATAAGCAGCTGCGGCGGCTGTTTGGTGATCAAGATGCCATGCAAACGGCCGATCATCGATAACGCCCTCCGCGTGCACCCTGGGCACCATGGATCTGGCGCAGGGTCTGGCCGGTGTGGGCGTGGCACATGGCCACCGCCAGCGCATCGGCGGCATCGGCCTGGGGTGTCCCGGGCAGTTTCAACAGTGCCTGAATCATGTGCTGGATCTGCTCCTTGGCAGCATTGCCGCGCCCGGCGATGGCCTGCTTGATCTCGGAGGGAGTGTATTCGGTAACGGCCAGGCTTTGGGTCATCACGGCACACAACGCGGCGCCGCGCGCCTGCCCTAATTTAAGTGCCGAGTCAGGATTGCGATGCATAAAGACCCGCTCGATGGCGACCTCGGTGGGCTGGTAGGTTTCGACAATCTCGCACAGACTGTCAAAGATCACCTTGATGCGCGCCGGCAGTTCGCCCTCACCGGTGCGCACGCAGCCACTCGCCACATAGACGGGGCGGCTGCCGCTCAAGTCGATGACACCGAAACCGGTAATGCGCGAGCCAGGGTCGATGCCGAGGATCCTCATTCAACAATTCCAAGGCTCATGCTCCAAGGTACAAGAGTTTCATCATCTCCTTGCACCTTGAGCCTTGTGCCTTGGGCCTTACAATTTTGCCATGACTTCGTCGCTGAAGTCGGCATTGCTGTAGACGTTCTGTACATCGTCCAGGTCTTCGAGCATGTCGACCAGACGCATCACCTTCTCGGCATCCTCCAGCTGCAGGTCGACAGTCATCGAGGGCTTCATGGTGATATCGGCCATCTGCGGCGTAAGCCCCGCCGCCACCATCGCCTCCTTGACAGCAATGAAGCTCTCGGGAGAGGTGGAGACATCGATGGAACCATCATCGTTGCTGACCACGTCGTCGGCACCCGCCTCCAGCGCCACCTCCATCACCTTGTCCTCGTTGGTGCCGGGCGGGTAGCTGAGCAGGCCGATCTTGCTGAACAAGTAGGCCACCGAACCGTCGGTCCCCAGATTGCCCCCGCTCTTGGTGAAGGCGTGGCGCACCTCGGAGACGGTGCGGTTGCGGTTGTCGGTCATGCACTCGACCATCACCGCCACCCCGGCCGGGCCGTACCCCTCGTAACGGATCTCCTCGTAGTTCTCCCCCTCGGCCCCACCGGCGCCGCGCTTGATGGCGCGTTCGATGGTCTCCTTGGTCATGTTGCCGTCCAACGCCTTGTCGACAGCGGCACGCAGACGAGGATTGGAAGAAGGGTCCCCCCCGCCCATCCTGGCGGAAACGGTGATTTCACGAATCAGTTTGGTGAAGAGCTTGCCGCGCTTGGCGTCCTGACGCCCCTTGCGGTGCTGGATATTGGCCCATTTACTATGACCTGCCATGAAAAAACCTCTTGAAAAACCGTCAGTTCGAGAATCCTCTCATCTTACCACCAGCACCGCCCCGCTCGAAAGAGCGCCAAAAAACAAAGGGGCCCCGCAGGGCCCCTCCGTTTTGGCAAGAGACAGAGATTTATTTAGTGCGAACCGGGAGCACCTTGAGGTAACCACGCCCTTCGAAGGCCGCACCGCTACGAGTGGTACCGCGAACGACACCCTCCAAATCGCCCGACTTAAACCTTGCCGCTTGATTTTCGAAATGGCAGACC
>DASWUD010000127.1:0-16307 GCA_036401755.1 Gammaproteobacteria bacterium | reverse complement strand
AGTGCGCAGACCAGACTGCGGCCGTGCAGGTAGAGCGCGGTCATGAACGGTGTGCGCTGAGATGCTCGGCCAGGTGGGCGAGGGAGGCGAGGGCGCGGCGCGTCTCCTTGCTATCGGGCATGCGCACGCCATAGCGCTTCTGCAGCGCCATGGAGATCTGCAGCGCATCGAGGGAGTCGAGTTGCAGGCGTGACTCGGCACCGAACAGCGGCTCATCGCCGGTCAGTCCGCCGGCCGGCTCCTCCTTGTCGGCAGCTTCGAGGATGAGGTTTTTGACCTCCTCCTGAAACGGGGTGAGTGGCACGCCCATTACAGCTCCCGGCGGCGGAACAGCAGTGCCGCGGTGATAAACATCAACAGGGCGAAGCCGCCCAGCTTGGCAGCAGGACGCCACACCTCGACCAGTTCGCCGCCGCGCAGCAGCACCGCCAGCACCCCCTCCAGGCCCCAGTTCATGGGGGAGAGTTCGGCGATGCGCTGCATGAAGTCGGGCATCACGAATTTGGGTACCATCACCCCGCCGATGGCCGCCATCACCACGTTGATGATCGGGCCGACCGCGGCCGCCTGGGTTTGGGTGCGCACCACACTCGCCAGCGTCAGCGCCAGGCCGATGGCGGCCAGGCTCACCGCCAGCAACACCAACAACAGCGCGCCCCAGTGAACCCCTGCCAGGGAGAGCGCCTCGCCCCCCAATAACGGGATGAGCCACACCCCCACGGCCAGCATCAGCGCCGACTGGATGGCGTTGATCCCCAGATAGGGGAGCGCCTTGGAGAGAATGAGCATGCGCGTCGATACCCCCAGCGTGGCGAGGCGCGCCAGGGCACCACACTGTCGCTCCTCCACGAACAGCCCGGCGATGGAGGCGACCACGAAGAACATGCCAAACACCAGCCAGGCCGGGACATTCTGCTGTACCGAGGTGGGATGGGTTCCCGCGCTCAACCGTTCTGCCTCGATGAGCTTCTCTGCCGAGAGGTCGGTGGTGTCGCCTGAGACCTGTTGGGTGGTGGGGGCGGAGGAGAAGAGGGCTCGCCCACGCAAGCCGCTGGCGACCATCAGTAGTTCCGCCCGGGTGGCGGCGAAGGCGCCGCTCTCCATGCCCGGATCGGTGAGCAGGCGCAGCTGGATGCCTTGCTCTGCGAGATTTTGCTCAAACAGCGCCAGGGTAAAACCGGGTTCGATGATCAGCGCATAACCGAGGGAACCATTGCGGAGCTGCTGGCGCCAGTCGCTGCTCTGCTCCTGTGGTTTGCCATGGCGCTCTTGCCACTGGCTCAACAGGGCGTGCGAGAGTTCGGTGCCATCGCGGTCCTCGACCACATAAGAAATCGATTTGACCGGCGGGTTGTAGACCTCCTTGAGGGCCAGCGACATGATGATAATGAACAGGGTCGGCATCAAAAACAGCGCCGCCAGTCCGTGCAGGTCGCGGGAGAGGGCCAGCAGCTCTTTTTTCATCAGGGCAAGCAGCATGGTTCAGTCCCGCAGTGAACGGTGGGTCAGCATCATGAAGAGCTGTTCCAGATTGCCGCGGCCGAAGCTGGCGTGGCGGACCTTGCCGCCGGCCGCCTCGATTGCGCTCAGCAGGCGCGCGGGTGTTTCGCCAGCAAGCAGCTTTACCAGCCACTCGGTACCCACGCTTTCAACCCTGCCAAAGCGGGCGAGGAGTGGCTGCACCCCCTCGGGAGAGAGCGCGTCCACGCTCAAGCGTACCTGCGGAGTCTCTTCGCGCAGCAGATCATCCAGGGTACCGGCGCTGAGCACCTTGCCGTCGTCGATGATCACGACATGTTTGGCGATCGCCTCGATCTCCTCCATGTAGTGGGAGGTGTAGAGCAACGTGGTGCCGTATTGCGCAAGGGTGCGCACGGCATCCAGCAGAAAGGCGCGCGACTGGGGGTCGACACCCACCGTCGGTTCGTCGAGCAGCACCATCTCCGGTTCGGGCAACAACGCGATAGCGAGATTGAGGCGTCGTTTCAACCCCCCCGAAAGGTGGGCCGCGCGTGTGCGGGCATAACGCTCCAGTTGGGCGAAGGCGAGCGACGCCTCAATGCGCTGCTGCTTGCGGGCGCCGCTGAGCCGGGCAGCGGCGGCGAAACAGGCCAGATTTTCGTGCACCGTGAGCATCGGGTAGAAGGCGTACTCCTGCGGTGCGATGGCAATCCGGGTGGGGTCCTTGCGGCGTACGGTGGCGAGCGGCTCGCCATCGAGGGTGATCTCCCCCTGCTGTACCGGCAATGCCCCGGAGAGGTGGGCAATGAGGGTGGTCTTGCCGGCGCCGTTGGGGCCGAGCAGCCCGAGCACCTCGCCGCGCTGGATATCAAACGAGACACCGGCCAGCGCCGGTCGCTCGCTGTGGGGATAGCGGAAGACGAGATCGCGGATGGAAAGCATCAGGCGAGTGCCTTCTTCAAATCGCGATAGAGCGTCTCTTCTTGATCGGCCAGGGCCGAGAGATGACGGGCCAGCAGGGCGGGCTCCATGGCGTCGCGCCCCCTCACCATGCGTGCGGTGGCGAGGGCAAAGGCGCGCCACTCGTCACCCACGCTCAGGAAGCGCTCGGCGAAGCCGGCCAGAAAATCCAGTCCCGGTAGCGCCGCAGCCTCCTGCAGGAAGGCGGCGTAGAGGAAGCGGAAGCCGCCGCCGCCGGTACCGATCTCCTCCTGCATGCGCACGATGTGGCCGACAAAATTGAGGCTGTAGGGATCGTTGGCCTTGAGTGCGGCTACCTTGCGCGCCAGCATGCGCATACCGCGCACCCCGACGATGGGGATAGGGCCGAGCATGATGCGTATCGTCTTGCGCAGCGCCTGGCGTACCGTCTGGGGTGAGATCTCGCCACTTCCCATTCCCACCGGATAGTAGAGCAATCCCTTGGGGGCCAGCACCCCCTTGGCGAAACGGGCCCGTTGCAGGTCAGCGCTGGCGCAGCGCTGCGGCTCCTCGGCGACCGGATCGCTGATCAGGTAGTCGTCCCCCTCCTTGCCGTAGACCAGCAGGTTGTGGGCGTTGAAGTGGAAGCGCATCTCCTCGGGGAAGTAGGGGAGCCAGAAGACCGAGGTCTGCAGGCCGACCACCTTGCCCTGGGTCAGCAGCTCATCGAGCCGCGTCATGCCGGCCTGCGGGGTGCGGAAGGTTTCGAAGCGGAACTTGCCGCGTAAGGCGCTGGCCAGCCCCTTGAGGATGAATTTGGGCGGCATCCGGTAGGAGATGAGCGGAAAGCCGGTGAGCTTGATGAACGGCAGATAGGCAAAGGAGAGGGCGGAGGAGAGGCCGAAGGCCATCGCCTCGGTGAGCGGCACCCCGTAGTGGCTGAAGATGTTGGCGGCGACACCGCTCTCGCAGTGGGCGGCGTGGCGGTGCTGGAAAGCGACGGCGCCGAGGGTGGTCATGGCAGCCTCCGCAGCTCGTCCACACCCAGCCCCAATGCCTCGGCATAGCGTTGCAGCAGGCGCGGGGAGAGGCGCGCAAAGGTGGTGGGGCGGAAATGGCGACGGATACGCCACTGCCAGAGGCCGGTGACCTGCGCCAGCAGGGCCACGTCCATGCGCCTCGCCCACATCCAGTATTCGAGCGGCGCGCTGAGGCCGGCCGCGACGCGTGCCCGCGCCTCCTCGGCGCAGGCGTTCATGCGCTCCACCGCCTGCAGGGTGACCGTCTCATCCACCTCCGAACCGCGCGAGGGGACGATCACCATGCGCCCGTCACTGTCGCGGGCATAGAGCGCCTTGCGGTGGTGGCCGAGGGTGCGATTGCCCTCCTGCGGGACCTCGTTCACTTCCATCACACCGCCTCCAGGTAGATGAAGGCGCTGGAGAAGCGCCCGCTCTCCGGAACATAGATCAGCAGCCGCTGCCCCTTCTGGATGCGCCCGGAGCGGAACAGCTCATCGAGCATGATGAAGGGGGAGGCCGAGCCGGTATTGCCCCGGCTCTCCAGGTTGGTGAACCAGCGCTCGCGCGGCACCACCAGCCCCAACTCGGCGAGGGCCTTGGCGACGGGTTCGGCGAAATACATGGAGGAGATGTGCGGCAGGAACCAGTCGATGGGCTGGCGGTCGAGCTGATGCTTCTCGATCACCAGTTTGAGCGGTTCGGTGAGGCAGGCGCGTACCACCTGCTCGTTGAGCAGCTTCACATCCTGCTTCACAGTGAATACCGAGCGGGTTGCCCACTCCTGATGGGTAAAACGCTGCCAGCCGCTCAGTGAACCGTCGTCATTCTTCTCGGCACCGGAATACATGCAGGTCGGCAGCTCGTGGGCGGCGGAGGACATCTCTACCCACAACACCTTGAGACTCAACGGCCCACGTGGCTGGTTCTCCAGTAGTACCGCACCGGCCCCGTCCGACAGCATCCAGCGCAGGAAATCCTTCTCGAAGGCGATCTCGGGACGCTCTTCGAGCTCCTTCACCTTGTGTTCGGCTTCGGCCTCGAAGTTGCGCGCATGCAGCACCTGCGAGGCGAGTTCGGAGGCGACCGCCACGGCGCGCTGCGCATCGCCCGCCTTGACCGCCAGCCAGGCGTGTTTGAAGGCCGCTGCACCGGCCACGCAGATACCGGCCATCGACAGCACCTCCATGCGCGGCCAGCCGAGCTCGCCGTGCACCATCACGCCATGTCCGGGCATCAGTTGGTCGGGGCGCGAGGTGGCGGCGGCGAGCGTGTCCACCTTGCCGACCTCGCCCAGCCCTGCGACAGCACGCGCCGCCAGCTGCGCATTGTTCATCACTGGTTCACCACTGTGCGGATCGAGCGCGTAGTGGCGGAAGCGGATGCCATTGTTGCGCAGCACGATGCGGCGCGCCTTGGAAGGCTTGCCGCCGACCATGCCGAGCACCGCTTCCATCTCTTCGTTGCCAACCGGCTCCAGCGGCAGGAACGAGGAGGTACGTGTCAGAAAGACATCATTGCCCATAGTGATGCATCCTCTCTGTTCCCGAGCCCGAGGGGGCATCGAACTGTTGCTTCAATCGGGCAAAGTGCTTGCGCATCAATGGACGTAGCAGTGCCTGGATGAGCAGACTCACCGGCACCACGGTCAGGATCAGAATTATCAAAAAAATCACGTAGAGAATCAGCACCGGGTAGCGACGCAGCTGGCCAGGGCCGCCCACCGCACGCAGCAGCTTGCCCCACAGATAAAAGCTGCGAGTGCCGGCCTTTTCGCTCACCAGAAGGTGGGGATTGGCATCGACCGCGTGCAAGCCGCCCAACAAGGGTGCCGTATCGCGCTCTGCGTCACGGTTCAGGCCATCGCGCAGTGCCAGGCCGAAGCGGCGTGTGGCGACGATACTCGCCTCGTCCACCCCCGCCGGGGGCAATGATTTGAGGTAATCGCGCTTGCCACTCAGCAGCCACAGCGGGGTGGTGAGCAGGCTGGCCATGGTCGGGCTGGGATCGACCAGCACCACATTGTCGAGCAGCCGGGCGCCGAGACGGCCCAGCATCGCCTTCATCTTCTCCTGTGCCATCAGCCACATGTTGCGGCAGGCGATCACGGTGATCACCGGCTTGTTACGCAGCAACCGTTCAGCCAGCGGTTGTTGCAGGAAGGCTGTCACCGGCAGTGACGGGGCAAGGAACCAGACCTGGTAGAAGATGATGACAAGATCGAAATCCTCATCGCCGGTCAGGGCCAGCGGTTTGAGCGGTGGCGCCACGGCATGGACCGTTTCGGGAAAGGTGTCGAAAAAACGCAGGAAGGGCCAGGGAAACGGATAGTCATGGAGCGGGCAAAGCACCTCCACATGGAGTGCGATACCGGAACTCTCACGCAATGGCGCGAGAAAATGGTCGGCAATGCGGGAGAGCTGGCCTGTCTGTGAATAGCAGATGGCAAGCACGCGCTTGGGCCGGACTGACTCTGTCACGTACACATCCTGTAATCATAAAATGGGGGAGGCCAGGTCGCACCAGCAGGTCGCCTGGCATCATTTTCATTCTTCACCGCTGAGCAGGCTGCAGACGCAGCTCCTGCATCAAGGAACACGTGTCGATGGCGGCGGGTTTTCGCACTGCACCCACAAGGTCCCACAACCGTGGCGGCGGTTCGTCGGGTTATATTCACGATGCGAGTGTGAGATAATTTTCTCATGAAGGGGGAGAATGTGACAACCGATAGTCTCTGTTCCGAACGATACGCTCCACAGCGGGATGTCGCTTCAACCGCCAGCGCGCAGGCAGCGCTCGGTGTGCTCTACCTGAACAGCGCCGAAGCCGAGCGCTACCTTACCGCCAATGCCGATCATGTGCTGGGGGTTGTCTGCCACGGGAATGAGGTCACCGCAAATGCTACTGGACTCCCCGTGGCATCGGTAGCGATGCCCCAGCTGGATCACGAGCCGTTGGTGGAGATCTGGAAGGCGAGTGAGCGGGTTTTGCGCGGCAGCAGCGGTTCGCTGGTCTGGTCCCGCGGCGGCGATCTTCTGTTCGGCCTCTACCGCCAGCCCCCACATGAGGATGGCCTGGAGAGCGGTACCTACCATGCCTATCAGGCGATCTTCTCCTTGCTGGCAGAACAGCAGACCCCCCATCTGTTGCGGATCTGGAACTACTTTTCCGCCATCAACGCCGACGATCCCGATGGGATGGAGCGTTACAAGCATTTCTGTGTCGGCCGCTACGAGGCCTTTGCCGAGAGTGCGCGCCTCAATACCTCGGACATTCCCGCCGCCAGCGCGGTGGGCAGCCATGGCGGTGAGTTCGTTCTCTATTTCATCGCCGCCAGCCGGCGTGGTGTGGCCGTGGAGAACGATCGACAGGTGAGCGCCTACAACTATCCGCCCCAGTACGGACCGCGCTCTCCGCTCTTCTCTCGCGCCACCCAGCTGGACTGGTTGCCGCGCAGGCCACTCTTCATCTCTGGCACGGCCAGTATCATCGGCCACGCCTCGATCTATTACGACGATGCGGCGCAACAGACTCGCGAGGCCCTCAATAACATCCGCCGGCTGCTCGATCTGGCCTATCCGGGCCATGCGCTGCCCTTTGCGCTCGTACGCACGCTCAAGATTTATGTGCGCCACGAGAAGGATTTGCCAGCGATCCGCTCCCAAATCGAAGCGGTTACCGGGAAAGCCATACCCTCCATCTATCTGTTGGCCGATATCTGCCGTAGCGAGTTGCTGCTGGAGATCGAGGCGATCGCCGAGGAGTAACGGTTTGCTACGCAGTGCGCTGTTGCGCGTATCGCTACTGCTTGCCCTGCTGTTACTGGCCGGCGAGTCTCGGGGACAGGAGGCGTTGCGTCCGGTGTGGGAGGTCGGGGCCGGGGGCTACCTCATGTCTCTGCCCGACTATCGTGGTTCGGCTGGACAGAATTTCTATTTCTTTCCCATCCCCTACCTGGTCTATCGCGGCGAAGTGTTCAAGGTGGACCGCGAGGGGCTTAGCGGCCTGCTCTTCGAGACCCAGCATCTGGATCTGGATATGAGCCTGAGCGCTTCACCTCCCGTCAAAAGCAGCAACATCGTTGCGCGTGCCGGGATGGAGGACCTCGCTCCGACGGTCGAATTGGGGCCGCAGATCACCGTCACCTTCTCTGAAACCGCCCGCCACCGCTTCACCCTGCACATTCCGTGGCGCGCCGTGGTCGCCGTCGACCATTCAGGCTTCGAGAAGGTGGGCTGGCTCACCAATCCGATCCTCAACTATGACCTCAGGGACCTGGGGCCAAGCGGTGGCTGGAACCTGGGGATCTCCGGCGGGCCGATCTGGGCCAACCGCAGCTTTCACCACTACTACTACGGTGTCGAACCCGCCTATGCCACCGCCACTCGTCCCGCCTATGAGGCGCCGGGCGGCTACAGCGGCAGCCAGTTGACCCTGGCGCTCTCCAAGCGTTATCCAAAGACCTGGTTTGGCGCCTTCGTCCGCCTCAACGACATGCACGGTACCGTCATCGACGACAGCCCCCTGCTCGAAAACCGCACCACCTACCTGGTCGGTATCGGGATGAGCTGGATCCTGGCCGAGTCGGAGGAGCGGGTGTGGTCCGAAGAATAACGGCTTAAATAAAAAAAACGCCGCATTGCGGCGTTTTATTGCGTATCGCGCGACGGTTTACGCCATCGCACCATTGATGGAGATCACCTGACCGGAAAGGTAGGCGGCGCGCTCCGAGGCGAGAAAGCTCACCAGACTGGCCACCTCTTCGGGTTTGCCGGCCCGCTTCATCGGTACCAGTGCATTGATGGTCTCGGGCGGAAACGCCTCGCCGATCATCGGACTTTCGATGATGCCCGGGGCCACGGCATTTACCGTGACATTGCGCGATGCCACCTCCATTGCCAGCGACTTGGTGGCACCGATCAGGCCGGCTTTGGCGGCCGAGTAGTTGACTTGCCCGCGGTTGCCCATTACCCCGGCGATGGAGGACATGTTGATGATGCGACCCCAACGGGTGCGCAGCATCGGCATCAGCAGCGGCTGAGTGACGTTGAAGAAACCGTTGAGCGAAACGTCGATGACGTTGTGCCACTGCTGCTGGCTCATCCCGGCGAGGATGCCATCCTGATGGATGCCGGCGTTGTTGACCAGCACCTGGATGGGCCCGTTCTCCAGCAGCTTTTCCAGCGCCGTGCTGCTGGCTGGCGCATCGGAGACGTCGAAGCAGATCGCCTCGGCGCTGCCACCTGTCGCGATGAGTTCTGCGGCCAGCTGTTGGGCTGCCGCGGGGCGCGAATTGGCGTGGACGACCACATGCAATCCATCGGCGGCCAGGGCCCGGCAGATGGCCGCACCGATGGCGCCACTGCCCCCGGTAACCAGGGCTCGTTTCATCACTTCTCTCCCGATTGCAGAAATACCGCAGCTCGCCCCGTCATCAGCTCCTTGCCGTTCGCGCTGACGCGCAGCGCATAGAGCGAATGGTTTTCATCGGCGAGCTGCTTGACCGCCTCGATCTCCAGTGGGGCCTGGATGCCATCCAGCTGCTCCACACTGAGGCGCACATCGCGCACGCTGCCGATGTAGCCGATGCGTGGCGCGCCACCCTGCGCCAGCAGCGCACCATGCACGGCCATCGCCTGCGCGGCATATTCGATGGCACAGAGCGCGGGCAGGTGGTTGCTGTGGCGTAGCGGATTATCGGCGTCGTTGTGGTTGGTGGCGCGGGCAAAGATGCGCTCCTCGTCCCAGTCGAGCACCTCATTGAGCAGGCACATGGAACCGGCGTGGGGGATGCAGCGGCACAGCTCCTCCCGGCTGAGGCTCATCCCTTCACCTCAACGCGCACATCATTACCACCCCAAGCAAACAACAAGCTCGGCTGCTGTTGCTGGGCGATGGCCTGCAGCAACGGCAGGGCGCGTGCGGCAGGGTTACCACGACGCAGCTCTTCCAGCTCCGCGCGGGCACAACGACTCTCCCCACCACGACTTTCGAGGGTGATGGTCAGCTGCGCCAGGGTGGAGTCCGTCGCCTGCGGTGTCAGCACCAGCGCGGTGGCGAAGGGGGCGACTATCGGACGCACCTCGTTGAGGGGCGAAGGGAAGGGGAGGTCGAAGGCGACCAGCAATACGGAGCGGTTTGCGGTCACCACCTGGGTGGCGGCCTCGACCAGCCCCGCCGAGAAGGAGTGGTCGAAGCAAGCAATGCTGTTTGCCGGGGTGTGGGCACCGGTGGCGATATTCCAGTAGCCGGCGGCTGCATTGTGGACCGAGTTGTGGAAACGGGTGGGGGAGACCTCGTGTTCGGGGGTGGCGAGTGACTCCAGGATGTAGTGCAGGTTTTCGCCATCGGCGTCGGCAGAGGCGAACACCACGGCGGCTTCGGTAGGCGCTATTCCCGCGGCGGTTACTGCCTCGTGGGCCACCTGCAGTGCGTAACGGGTGGCCTGGCCGCAGCGGCGCCGTTCAGCGGCGGGCAGGATGGCCGGGGCCGGATTGGGCAGTTCACTGGAGAACGAAAGTTCGCCGCGCAGTATGGCGCGCCCGGCCGGCCAATCGGCCATGCCCGGTCCGCACAGGCCGATGCCGGCCACATGAACGGTGATCATGGGTTTACTCCAAAAATCAGGCTGCAGTTGTTACCGCCGAAACCGAAGGAGTTGCTCATCACCCGCTGTAACGGGCGGGCCTTGGCGTGGAGCTGGAGCGCGCTGCCCAGCTCTGGATCGGGGGTGAGGGTGTTGCACATACCGGGCATGAAGCCATGCTCCAGGCAAAGACAGGCGAAGGCGGCTTCCACCGCGCCGGCGGCACCGAGGGTGTGGCCGGTGGCCCCCTTGGTGGAACTGCACGGGGTGGCGGTACCGAAGATGCGCTGCATCCCCTTGTCCTCGGCGCTGTCGTTGGTGCGGCTGGAGGTGCCGTGCATATTGATGTAATCGATTTGCGCGGGGGAGAGTCCCGCCGTGGCGAGTGCCTGCTCCATGGCCAGCGCCGCCCCCAGCCCCTCGGGGTGTGGGGTGGACATGTGGTAGGCGTCGCTGCTCTCGCCATAGCCGAGTAGAGACAGGTGGGACACCTGCTTTTCCAGCAGGAAGAAACCGGCCCCTTCGCCGATGGAGATGCCAGTGCGGTCGCGGTCGCAGGGACGGCACGGTTCGGGGGAGACCAACTGCAGGGCATTGAAGCCATACAGCGTCATGGCGCAGAGGGAATCGACCCCGCCTACCACGGCCGCATCGCACAGGCCGCTTTCGATCAGACGCTGGGCGCTGGCAAAGACCTTGGCACTGGAGGAGCAGGCGGTGGAGATGACGAAGGCCGGCCCTTCCAGCCCGAGATAATGGCGCACAAACTCGGGCAGCGAATTCATGCTCTGGGTGGTTTCGAAGCTGAAACTGTCAGGCAATGCTCCACTGGCATCGCGATGGCGGTAAGCCTGTTCGCTGGCCTGGATACCGGAGGTGCTGGTGCCAAGGATCACGGCGATGCGGTGTGCACCGTGGCGCGCCCGGGCGGCACTGACGCTGGCGGCAAAACCGTCCTGCTCCAGAGCCAGCTGGGCCAACTGGTTATTGCGGCAATCGAAGCGGGCCAGTGCGGCAGGTAGCGCGATCGCCTCCACCCCCTCCACCCGGCCGATATAGGTGGTAAGCGGGGCGTCGGCGAAATCGTTGGCACGCAGGCCACTCTGATCCTGGCGCAGGGCTAGCTGATGGGCCGCCTTGCCGTGACCCAGCGCGCTGGTCACAGTGTAGCTGGTGATGAACAGTGGGGTCATGATCTCCTCAGCGGTTCAGTAGGCTGAAACGGTTCATTTCGGTTGCCGGATATGTTCATGCTTTGCACATTACGCAGCGGTGCAGGTCGCTGTCCAGCCTGGGCTATCCGGAATTAACTTGCTCGGCTCCGGGGCGTGCGGCGAAGTGCACTGTCCCCGAGGCAAGCGGCCGCTCACTGCTGCGGCAGGTAAAGCGGGCGGATTCGACGCCGGTAAACTCCAGTTCTACCGTGAAAGGTTCATTGGGATGGAGCGGTGCCAGAAACTTGACGCTGGGCCAGCCGGTGCAGCGCAGCGGTCGGCCAGCACTGGCGCAGAGGGCATCCCACACCTCGCTCAGGATCACTACCCCGGGGACGATGGGATGGCCAGGAAAGTGGCCAGGGAGCGCCGGATGGCTCGCCGCAATGGTGCGCCAGAGGGGCAGGTCAGCCATGGTGTAGCTCTCCGAGCAGCCGGATGAGGGTTTCTCGCGGCAGTTTGCCGGTGGCGGTGCGCGGCAGGCTCTCCACCTTGTAGAGCGGACGGGGCAGGAAGGCGGGGTCGAGCTGCTGGCGCAGTACCCCAAGAATCTCGCTCTCGGTCAGCGCCGGGGCTACCACCAGGGCGATCAGTCGTTGTGCCACCCCAGGCTGGTCGTCGGGGACGAAAAAGATCCCGTCACGCACCCCCGGGATCTGACAGAGCTGGCGGTTAAGCGCCGCCAGTGAGGCACGCTTGCCGGCGACGTTGACCATGTCCGCCTTGCGACCGAGCAGGCGGAACATGCCGTTTGGGGCGGAAGCGAGGATGTCCTGGAGGGGAATGGGGCCGGGCAGATGGTCACCTTCCACCCAGGCGCTCTCCGTGTCGGTGCCGCGAATTGCCACTCCGCTCAGGGGGTGCCACGCCTCACCCGCCACTGTGCGTCGCGCGGCGATGGCGCCGGCCTCGGTGCAACCGTAGATCTCGTGTACCGGTGCAGCGAACGCCTCCTCGGCGCGTTGGGCGAGTTCTTGGCTGAGGGGGGCGGCCGCCGAGAGGATTAGTGCCAGAGGAGGCAGCGCGATCCCCTCGTCGAGACAGATACGCAGGTGCAGCGGTGTGGTGACCAGCACGCGCGGCCCGGGCAGTTCGCTGAGCGCATCGCGAATGTCTGCCGGAAAGAGTGGTTGGCCGGAGTGGAGCGTGCCGCCGTTGTGAAGCGGCATCATCAGGCTCGATTCGAGCCCATACATGTGCTGGGGTGGCACGGTGGCCACGATGCGACTGGTGGGGGGGAGTGCCAGCCGCTGCGCCTGCCGTTGGGCCACCTGTACCAACGAACCCCACTGCTTGCTATGGGGCTGGGGCTCCCCGGTACTCCCCGAGGTGAAGACAATGGCTGCGGTATGGTCGCCGGGTATCTGCGGAATGCTCAGGGGCGAGCGGCTCTCCCAGGACAACTCGGGGTAGGGGAGGATGTCGAGCCCAGCCAGGCTTAACCCCTTGTCACTGACGCCGTAGCTCTCGGGATAGAGGGTGTGCATCTGCACCAGGGTCTTTTCCGCGTGGTTGGGGGGGAGCAGGTTGGTCTGGCCGCGCAAGAGTGCCGCGCAGAAGGTGGCAAGGAAACGGTACCGGTCTGTGCAGAGGTTGAAAAGAAAGCGTCTCTCCGGCAATTGCACGGCCAGCTCCTGCACCTCATGCAGAAACTGCGCGAGGGTGACCGCCTCCCCGTTGCGCCAGGCAACAGGGTGGTCATTACCCGTGCGGTTGAGCAGAGGCAGTGTCGGAGCTGCTGTCAAAGGGAGACCTATTTTGAACGGTGTTTTTCAAGGTAGCTGGCAAGACTGCGCAACGACGAAAAGGTCTGGGTATTGGCTGGATCGTCGGCCTTCAGTTGCACGCCATAACTCTTTGAAACAGCGAGGGAGATCTCCAGAATGTCGATGGAGTCCAAGCCCAGCCCCTCCTGAAACAGCGGCTGTTCTGGCGCGATCGACTCGGAGGTAATGTCGAGGTTGAGCGCCTGCACGATGCAGGCGGCAACCTCCTGTTCAAAGGGGGTTTGACTGTTTGCCATGAAGTTTTGCTGGGCTAATTTGTGTGGCGAAATTGTATCACTAATCGCAAAACCGTGAGCAGCATCTGGAAATCCAGTGCGCGCGCTTAAGTTCCCTGCTCTTCCACCGTTTCAGGCTGGATCTGTCGCTGATGGCGTAGATAGGCACGGATGCTGTCGGGCAGGGTGGCCAGGCTCTTGATGTAATAGATGAGCTTGAACACGCGCATCTTGGCACGGGCCGCCGGATTGTCATAGACATCCCCCGCCAGCGTGGCCAATACGGCCGCCTCCAGATCGTATTTGCTGCTGGGGGTCATCAGTAGGTTGCGCATCACGGGAGTGGTCATGCGATAGATGAGCCACGTGAATCCCTTCAACCCTTTTACGACCAATTTTTCGAAGCGGCGCAGATGGCGTTGTGCCTGGGCTGGCTGGCGCAGACACCCATCCACGGCCTCGGCACCGAAGGTAGCCCCCTTCATGGCGAGCAGCACCCCCGAAGAGAAGACCGGATCAACGAAGGCGAAGGCATCCCCCAGCAGCAGATAGCGGTCACCGGTCATCTGGCTGGAAAGGTAGCTGTAGTTGCCGGTGGCGGTCACCGGGCGTGTGAGGGTGGCGTTTTTCATGCGCGCGGCGAGCGGCGGGCAGCTGGAAACCCCCTCGAAGAAAAAGCTGTCCAGGTCACCCTTGCGGGTCTTTAGATGATAGGGCCAACAGACCATGCCGACGCTGGTGATGCCATTGGGCAGCGGGATCAGCCAGAACCAACCGTGTTCGAACCAGAATAGGGAGATGTTGCCTTCATCGCTTCCCGACAAACGCTCCACCCCCTCCAGATGGCCGTAGATGGCGGCGCTGGCGTGTTTGGGGTGGGGCTGTTTGCACTTGAAGCGGTTGGCGAGGAAGGTGTCGCGGCCGGAGGCATCGATCAGGAAACGGGCACGCCACTGCTGTTCTCCGTGCGGGTGACGGACTGTGATCGCCACGCTTTCCTTATCCGAGAAATCGACCTGGGTAACGCGGCTCTCCTCGTGTACCTCGGCCCCTTTGGCGCGGCAGTTGTCGAGCAGGATCTGGTCGAGGTCGGCGCGATTGATCTCGAAGCCATAGGTGTATTTATGCCCCAACGCACCGGAGAAATAGAACTGCTGCTTGCGGCCGTGATACATGGAGTCGAACTCGGCGGCATTTTTGACGATACCGGCGCGCGCCACCTGCTCCATGACACCCAGCTGCTCAAAAATGGCATTGTTGGTAGGGAGCAGTGATTCGCCGATGTGGAAGCGGGGAAACTTCTCCTTCTCCATCACGACAACCCGATACCCCTTCTGGGCGAGTAGTGCGCCAGCCGTGGAGCCGGCAGGTCCGCCACCGATGATCAATACATCACAGCTTTGCGGGGAAAGAGGCTGCTCCGTCATAATGCGGTTCCCTTATCGTGACAGGTGGAGGTGGCATTATTCAGCTGCTGCAAGGGACGCAGCGCCTGTGCGGCCACCAGGAAATTGACCAGTGCAATAGGTTTTTCGTCAACGCGCATGCCAATTGTAATAATGGTTGTCGCATTGGGCGATTGATCCGGGGAGTGGCCAAGTGATGTGCAGTCTGACACAGCGCCAAGGCACCATCAAGACACGAGAGGCCCCTCAGCGTTGACACATTCGGGGAAACTCAGTAGCCTGCTATTCTGATATAAGAGTCATATTCAACTTCATCCCGCTTAAATGATTACCAACACCTCAGAAATGACCAGCTTTGAAAAGGAGCTCGCCCAGCTCATCGTATCCGCCCTGAATCTCGAGCAGAATCCCGCTGAGCTCGACCCCTCTGCGCCGCTATATGGTGACGCCGGGCTGGGTATCGATTCCATCGACGCGCTCGAAATCTCCTTGACCCTCTCCAGACAGTACGGCGTGCAACTGCGTGCGGATGACGAGAACAACAACCATATTTTCGCTTCCCTGCGTAACCTCGCCGAATATATTCAACAACACCGCACCAAGTAAGCAGCACGCGGAATGTCATATACTGCGCGCCCTGTAGCTGTGACGTGCCGTATTTGTGATGTGGGGGTTGTGTGGAAGTAGATCAGGAGTGGGCGACACGCCCGGAACGCAGCTCAGTAGGCGTGATTCGTTTCATAGTCTGGTTTGCGCTCACCTTTGGCCGCCCCGCCACCCGCCTGTTGCTCTACCCCATCTGCGTCTACTACGTGCTGTTTTCCTTGAAGGCACGCCGTGCCTCACGTGACTATCTCCATCACGCACTGGGGCGGCGCGCCACACTGCTCGATATCTTTCGCCACTATCTCTTTTTTGCCTCGACGATTCTTGATCGCGTTTTTCTTTTGAGCGGACGCAGTAATCTGTTTGATATTCGTTTGCATGGGGCAGATGTGATTCAGGAGGTCGTTGGAGGCGAGCAGGGTTTCTTTCTTGTCAGCGCCCATATGGGCAGCTTCGAGGTACTGCATGCGGTGGGACGCGAACAAGGACAGATCGCGGTGTCCATGGTGATGTATGAGGAGAATGCGCGCAAGCTCAGCTCGGTTCTCAGCACTATCAATCCCGAAGGTAATCCGTCGGTGATCCCGCTTGGACGTGTCGATTCGATGCTGAAGATTCAGGAGGCCTTGGCGCGTGGTGAATGTATCGGCATGCTGGCCGATCGCGCCATCTCTGGAGAGAAGATGGTTCACTGTGATTTTCTCGGCGGCAAGATGGCCTTCCCGCTCGGGCCGTTTCGCCTTGCTGCCATGCTGGGCCACCCGGTGGTGCTGATGCTGGGACTCTATCAAGGCGGCAATCGTTATAAGGTCTATATCGAACATCTCGGTGATCTGCGGCAGGTGGCGCGCAGCGAACGTGACGCGGCCATTGCCGCCATGGTGCAACGCTATGCGGCGCGTCTGGAGCATTATTGCCGTAGCCATCCCTACAACTGGTTCAATTTTTATGATGTCTGGCAATAGAGCTTTTTCCTGGGTGCGCTCCCTGTCTTTGTGTCTGACACTGATTGCGCCGACGATAACCCATGCCGCTGACCCGTTTGGCGTCAACGAACTGATGCATACCCTCGCGCAGGTAAAGAGCTCCCGG
>DASWUD010000126.1:0-5256 GCA_036401755.1 Gammaproteobacteria bacterium | reverse complement strand
CACTGGCGCTGGTGGTGTAGCTCGAACCGGTGGCGCCATTGATGTCGACCCCGTCGCGCTGCCACTGGTAGCTGATGGTGCCGAGGCCATCGAGGTCGTCGAGGGTGTTGCTGACGGTGAGTAGATCGCCCTCTTTGGGCGCGCTATTGTCGAGGGTGACCGAACCGGTGGGGGCGTCGTTGAGATTGGCCACGGCGGCGGTGACGGCGGAGCTGACACTTTCGAGTGTGCCCTTGCCGTCGGTGTAGCTGGCGACCACGCTGATGGTGCTGCCGACGTCGCTCTGGGTGAGGGTATAGCTCGTGCCGGTGGCGCCGTTGATGGCGACGCCATCGCGTTGCCACTGATAGCTGATGGTGCCCAGGCCGTCGATATCCGCCAGGTTGTTGCTGACGGTGAGGGTGTCACCCTGTGTCGGGGTGGTGTTGTCGAGGGTGACCGCGCCGGTCGGGAGCGCGTTCAGGATCTGCGAAGTGGTTTGAAAACTTGCGCCCGGTGCGGGCTCCGGTGGTTGCGGTGAGCCCGGAACGCTTTCCGGAGCGGGCGGGAGCAGCGCTTCACCGACCGCTGTAAAGTTATCAATGGTGCCGTCGTTACGGGTACCCGGCGCCTCGTTTCCCGAGCCATTACCCGTATCCGGATCATGTCCCGGTTCGTTGCCACCTGGTGGCTGATCGTTGGCGGGGCTGGACGAATCCGAGAAGGGGCTGAACTCATGGTTCATGCGCTCGACAAACTTGTCGTCGGCGACAAAGATGGGCGAGACACCGGACTGCAAGGTAACCACCGAAGCGGTCCCCGGATCGATCAGCGTTACCACCCCCTTGCCTAAGGCATCGCCAACGTCGATCACGCCCGTGTTGTGTAAGATGGTGGTGGTGCCGTCCGGGCCGACCTCGATGTCGATGGAGCTGCCACGCACACCAATGGTCGCCACCGGGGTCTTGATGGTGGTGTGGGGTTCCTCTCCTGAGTAGTAACTGATCTTGCCGCTGATGAAGCGGAAAACCCCCTTGACCATCGAGGCCTCGAGCTTTCCTTCGCCGTTGATCTGGTCGAACAGATATTTTTCGACCAGCAGCTTGGACTCGCTGCCGAGATTGAATTTGGAGCCGTCGACGAAGGTGACCTGGGCAAATCCCCCCTTCGGTGATTCGATGACATCTTTTTGGTAGATGACATCGCCTTTCGACAGGGTGCGAGCCGCGCCGTCGGCCCCCGTGGCCACGATTTTGCCCATCCCCTTGGTGATGGTACCGATTGCTTCGCCGTAGACAGGGTGCGTGGCCGCGAGTTTTGCCGGTTGCTCGGCGCGGCTAGCAGTTGAGCCCTGAGGGCTACTGTTGCTGTCCTGATTTCCCTTTTTTCCCGCCATAAGCGCTCCTTACCTCATCTTGGTCGCGCCACCAAGGGTGACGTTTCCACAGCGGCCATTCTCTTTCGTTGCCTGACTAGAGGGTGCGTCCAGTCGCACTCGATTTCAGGCGTCCCATGGCATACAGCAGCGTGACATCGGCCATGCGCCGATCATATTCCGCACGGATTTTGTCGCGGCGCGCCTCCAGCAACTCCTTCTCCAGATCCAGCAGATTCAGCAGGGAGCGTTTGCCGAGGACGAATTGCATCTGATAGTCGTTACGTACTGTCTCGGTCTTCTCCGCCTGTTCGGTCAGATACTTGAGACGCTCGGTCGTGATCTCGCGACTGGTCCAGGCCTTGCGCACCGCCTCGGAGATCTGCCGACGCGTCATTTCCAGCCGCTCCTGCATCTCGTTGACCTTCGCGGCGCGACTGCTGGAGCGCGACCAGTCACTACCACCGTTGAAAAGGTTGTAGTTGACCCGCAGCATGACACTGTGTTCGTCGTAAATGCCGGCAGCACCGTCGATATTTTCGTTTTTATTCAGGCGCGCCTCAATGCCAACCGTCGGATAGTAGCGCCCGCGAATGGCGTCCTGCTCCTGGCGCGCGACATCGAGGTCGTACTGTGCCTTTTTGATCTGCGGGTGATTGCGCACCGCCTCGCTCACGGCATAGTCCATATCGACGAGATCGTTCACAGGCAGCGTGAGGTCGTCGATCATTTCAAGTTCCGGGGGTTGGCCCACTGCGGTCAGATATTCGTACTCACTGTTCTTCATGAGCGTCTGGTACTGCAAGTAGTTGACGCGGGCCATGGCCAAACGGCTTTCTGCCTGGCGCGTATCGGTCTGACTACCTGCGCCCGACTCGGAGCGCTGGCTAACCATGGCGGAGATCTTTTCGTGGGCCGCCAGACTCGATTTGGCCACTTCGACGATCAGGCGGTTGCTGTTCACACTGAGAAAGTTCTTGATGACGTTAAACCGTACCTTCTCTTCGGTCGCCTCGGCCCCCTGACGACTTGAGTCACGCGCCGCCTCGGCACGGTCAACCTCGTTAAAGCGTGAAACATCGAAGAGATTTTGACGCAACACCAGGCCGGCTTCCTTGCGATCGAGATCGACCTCTCCGCCCGTGGCCAGCCGGGTGGCGGGGCTATCGGTGGTCTCGTTGCCTTTGGCGTAGGTGAGATCGAGCGTTGGCAGATAGACGCCCTTGGCAGCGCTCAAATCGGCTTCGCTACCACGCAGCTGCGCTTTGGATGAGAGCAGATCCGGGTGGGAGGAGAGGGCCTCCTGGACTGCATGGCTCAGTGTTTCAGCGCTAAGGGAAGGCGAAATCATGATGCCGAGCGGGAACAATCCTAAAACAAGCCTGCAAAGGGGCGTGCGCTGTCTGCTAGTCATTACTGCTGTCCTTAATCCATGTAATTCTGCAATGATTTGTTGTCGCAGAGTTTTATCCCCCATACGTAGGGGGGGCGCCTTTGTAGACTAACTCTGTTCACACCCTGTGTAAGTGGAGTATGTCACTTCATAGGGTACAACAAATGGCGAGGCGCCACTATACATCCTTAAAGAATACGTGGTATATAAACCTAATTATTTCAGTATGTTATCGATGGCCTGGGGGCCGCATGAAGAGATCGGAGGTCATTGCCAACACAGCACCTCACCCTCAGGCGGGGGAGGGGGTGGCAGAGCAATGGGAAGTTGCTCCCGGCCACCCCCAAGCGACCACGGCCACTGTGCCTGGTCTGGGCGGCGAGGCACCCACAAGCTTTGCTAGCGGGAGACTCGCCACCTTACTGGCGCAGGGCGAGCACTGCCTGAAAAATGGCCGGCTCGATGAGGCGGCGACACTCTCTCGACAGATGGCCGAGGCCTACCCGCAACAGGCGCCGTCGCTCTACTTTCAGGGTGTGGTGGCCTATAAGGAGGGGCACCTCCCGCAGGCCGAATTGCTGCTGCGCGGGGCCATTGCCAAGGCCAACCACTGGTCTTCGGCCTATCAAGAGCTGGCCAACGTTCTGATCGCCCAGGGGAAATTCGCAGAGTGCATTGCCGTGCTTACGCCGCACCTTGCCGTGGCGGGCAGCAACTGGAAACTCCACTACTCCCTCGCCCGTTGTCACGATGTCGGGGGCGACTCCGAGCAGAGCATCGCGCACTTCAACCATCATCTGGGCGAGGCCCTCAGACTGAGCGGCGATCCGGCCACGGTCTATGGCAACCTGGCAAGGGGGCGCATCGCCAACAAGGATTTTGCTGGCGCCGAGCGGGCACTGCGTGCCGTGCTGAAGATAAAACCCGACAGTTACGATGCCATGCTCTCCCTGGCGGAGACATTCATGCAGCTGGGCAGATGGAAAGAGGCGGAGGAATATCTGGAGGGTGTGAAGCGGTCTGAGGATATCGTACTGCTGTCGCGCCTGGCCACCGTGCTCTGGGAGCAGAAGCAGTTCGAGCCCGCCCTGGAAATTTTACGCAAGATCACCGTGCTGGCCCCCGACAATATCGAGGCGTGGTTCAACTACGCCACTGCCTTGATGCAGGCGTGGCGCCTGGAGCAGGCCAATGAGGCGTGCGATCGCACCATCGCACTGGGCAATGGCATGTCGGGTGCGCTGGCACTCAAGGCCAATATCGAGGGCAAACGGGGCAAGGTGGATCGTGCGCTGGAGATGTTCGAGCAGATCCTGCAGCAGCAGCCGGAACACCGCACCATTCGCTCCAATCTGGCCTTCTCCTCGCTCTATAGCGCCCAGTGGAGCGCGGAGAAAAAGTTTCAGCTCCATCGCCAACTGGCGACCGCCATTGAGCAAGAGGTGCAACCCTATGACGACTGGCCGTGGGGTCAACACCCGCGGCTGAGGATCGGCTATGTCTCAGCCGATTTTCGCGATCAGCATCCGGTGGGAATATTTATCACTCCGGTGTTGCGCCATCACCAGCGAAGCCGCTTCGAAATATTCTGCTATTACAACGCCAATACCGCCGATCGCAGCACCGCAGAAATAAGGGCCCTCAGTGAGCATTGGCGAAATGTCGCCGGCTGGTCGGATGAAAAGTTGTGCAGACAGATCAGGAGCGATGAGATCGATATCCTGATCGACCTCTCCGGTCACACCGCACAGAACCGCCTCGGCACTTTTGCCCGCCGCCCCGCCAAGCTCGCTGTCTCGATGATCGGCTACCCGCACTCAACGGGGATGAACCGCATCGACTATTTTCTTGCCGACCCAACCACGGCTCCGCTAGGCAGCGAGTCGCTCTATAGCGAGAAGCTGCTTCATACCAAGAACTCCATCTTTTGTTATCCCAGTGATGGCGGGGTAGTGGCGGAGCAGGTGATTCGCAGTGAGGCGCGCGATCATGTGGTGTTCGGTTCGTTTAACAATCTGATCAAGGTAACCGGGAAGACGGTCGAACTGTGGGCCTCGATACTCAGCCGGATTGCCAACAGCCGCCTGTTGATGAAGACGCCCTCCTTGTTCGATCAGGCGACACGCGCGCTCTATCTGGAGCAGGTCGTCGCAAGAGGCATTGAAGCGGAGCGTATCGAGCTGAGGGGTCCATCGGAGCTCGGGCAGATGATGGCTGAGTACAACGATGTGGATATCGGGCTCGATCCGATCCCGTTTAATGGCGGCACCACCACCTACCAGGCACTCTGGATGGGTGTGCCGGTGCTTACGCTGATGGGCGACAATTTTTGCAGCCGCATGGGTTCCAGCATCATGCGAAGTATTGGGCTTGAGGAGTTCATCGCCACCAACGAAGAGGAGTATGTCTCCCGTGCGGTGGCCCTGGCCGCGGAGCCCGCGCGGCTGCACGCATTAAAAGCCGCACTCCGCGAGCGAATGGTGGGTTCTCCGCTCTGCGACAACGTAAC
>DASWUD010000125.1:0-7419 GCA_036401755.1 Gammaproteobacteria bacterium | reverse complement strand
CGCCACAGATGGGTCTGTAACAAAAGTTACAATGCCATGCAGCGAGAATAGATGAGGTGTTACGGGTGGTGGCAGGCTGCTGCCTGGGACGGGGGCGCACGGATGATCGTAACAGTGGAGGAGCAGACAGGGGGTTACGTCAGACCGGCTGTTGTTAGGTTGGTGTTGTACCCAACGGGCCGGCGCCAACACCGCCGGCGACGGCCCGTCCATCGGCTCTCCGTGGAGAGGCCGTCAAAGCGACGCGGTCATTGGGCGTGAATCACCAGGATCTTGCCGAAGGTACGCAGCCCAACCACTTCGCTGAGGGTGAAGCCGCCTGCCTTGAAGAGTCCCTCCCACTCGCGCAGCGTTCGTTCGCGTCCCCGCGTGCCCATGAACATCTGCATGTCGAATGAGGCGGTGATGAAATCGGCGTTGTGCTCCGCCATCACCATCTCCAGCAGCGCTACCGTGGCACCGGTGCCGCCGATAGCCGCGGCCAGGCGCTTGAGGGTCTGGATACAGGCAGCGTCATCGATGCCGTGGAACACTGCGCTCAGCAGATAGACATCACGCGCACTGCGGGCGGGGGGAATGTATTCCAACATGCTACCGCCTTCGAAGGTGAGCCGCGCCAATAGTTCTGGCGCCACCTGGCCCTTGAGAAATTCTACCGCCCCTGCCACCACCTGCGGCCGGTCGAACACCAGCGCCTGCAGTTTGGGATGGTGCTTGAGGATGGTGATTGCCTTGGCGCCTCGTGAGCCCCCGACATCAATCAGCCGCTCGAAACGTCCCCAATCGAAATCGGTGGCAAAGCTGTCGCCCGCCAGGGCCTCCACGGAGTCCATGGCGCGAGAGAACAGGTGGTCAAATTCCGCGTGGTTATCCATGTAATCAAACAGCTCGGCTCCGTGTGTGAGCACAAACGGTGGCTCGCCACTGCGCACCCCATTCTCCAGTTGCTCGCACCAGGGGCGGCTCATCTCGGGTGAGTTGTGCATCAGGATCATCGCCCGGATGGATTGCGCGCTGTCATCGCGCAGCGGTTCGGAGAGCGGATTGTTGGCAAAGGTGCGCGGCGCTGCTTCGGTGAAGATGCCCATCGCGGCGAGCATGCGCAGCAGACGGTATAGCGCATCAGGATGCGCCGCTACTTTCTTCGCCAACGCTTCAACCTGCATCGGGCTAGCGCCCAATAAGCTGGCGATGTTGAGTTGTGCTGCCACGTATAGGGCACGTGACTGCCAGTAGCTGCTACTGATCTGCATCAGTCGAAAGGGCGGTGGCGTCGTCTTGTTGGGAATATTCTGTAGCGCGCCGGCGAAGGTCAGCAGTTTGCCCATCAGCCATACGGCCACTCGATGTTTGCCGAACCTGCTCATCTCTAACTCCTTCCCTTATCGTTTTCTGTGTCCCGCCGTGCCGGGCTGAGTCCCGCCGCGAAGAGTCGCCCTCCCAACTGTGCCAGCTGGTCAAGAAAGTCGCCGTCCAGCTTGCGCTCCAGCTGTTCTTCGAAAATGGATTTCAGCAGCATCGGGGTCATGGCCAGACTGACAAAGAGCATGCGCACCATATCCGCATCCACATCATCCTCAACCTCACCTGTGCTCTTCATCGCCTCGATACTCTGCCGGGTGCGCGTGCGTCCGCGTTCGAGCAGCTGCAGGATAAAGCGCCGTCCCGGCCCCTGATTGAGGGCCAGCACCTTGAGGATCAATTTGGGAAATTCGGGGTTCTTGATCAAGGCTTGGTATGAGGCGCGTAATAAGCCTGCATAACCCTGGGTACTGGCCATCATTTCAGTATCAAGCAGGTCAAGTACGGGGCTATAGGTTTCGCGGATCATCTCCTCGTACAACCCCTCCTTGTTGCCGAAGTAGTAGCGGATCATCGAGACATTGGTCTGCGCCAACTCTGCAATCTGCCGGGTACTCACCGCGTGATATTCGTCGGAGAGGAAGCAGCGACGCGCCGCATCGAGCAGCCGCTCGCGTACTGTCGACAAAGCTGTTTCGGGGGCTTCTTGCATCACCTTCTCCATCAACCGAGAGAGGCGACAGGGTAACAAATCGGTTTTGTGAAACACCAAGACTATTGTCAATCAATAGCGGGATGGTGATTGACTCCCCACCCCTGATGCTGCCCAAGCGATTTCGTGTGGGAGGTAGCGCCGGGTTGGCGCTGCTATCAGTGTTCCTGCACGGCCAAGGTACGCAGCCCGGTCAAGGCGCGCTGCATCGACTCGTCGCGCCGATCCTGCGGATAGACCAGGTAGGCGGGTAACGAAAAGATCGGCGCGCCGGGGATCTGCCAGAGGCGGCCCGCTTCAATGAGGGGAGTGACCATGCGCCTGGGAAAGAAGCCGGCGCCGCCGGAGAGGAGCAGCTGTTGCAGGCCAAGCCAGCCGATGCTGGCGAGCAGGGCCGGCGGCTGTGCCTCGGGGAAGTGGGTGGCGAACTGCGCCTCGAACTCCGCTCCCCAGTCGATGTGCACGTAGCTGTCGTTGTCCCAGTCGCTCTCCTGTTGGGTGCTCACCAGCAACAGGGTTTCGTCGAACAGCCGTTCGATGCCGAGACCGGGGCGGTTCTCGGGGGTGTACATCAACCCGATGTCGATGGTGCCCTGGATCAGCCCCTGCATGATGTCCTCCTCGAAACCGATCTCCATGCGCAGCGAGGTATCGGGCATCTGCTCGCGCATCCACGCCACCCACTTGGGCAAAAAGCCCTCCCACAGGGCGATGCGGCCGCGCACCGTCAGACTGCCGCAGTAGCCGGCGGGCAGGCCGACGTCGTGGCGTGCCTGCTCCAGGGTGCGCACCAGGCTCTTGGCATGGCGCAGGAAGCGCTGGCCAGCGGCGCTAAGGGCGGTGCCGTTGCGGTGGCGCTGCAGCAACACTACCCCCAGCTGCCGCTCCAGGGTCTGGATGCGTGCACTAACGGTCGACTGGGTAACGTGCAGCCGCTCTGCGGCGCCGACGAAGTTGCCGGCGGCGACCACGGCCAGGAAGGTTCGGGCGAGCTCGATATCCATTACCTCTCCTATCTATCGAATATGCAGATATTAATAACCAATAAAATTCGTTTGTTAAATATATTCCAAATCACTACGTTAGGGGTAACACCTTGTGGGTAGATGAGGGCAAACAATGAAACGCGCTTACCCCTGGAGGATCGCCAGGCAGTTCTGGGCAAGCCTCTGGCCGTCCGATGCCAACCATGCCAGTCACAACGAGCGTCTCATCTCGGCGGCGGGGGGCTTTATCGGGATCCTGGCCGTGCTCTGGATCAGCAGCCGGATGCTCGACCAGCAAGGGGCGGCCATGATCATCGCCTCCATGGGGGCGAGTGCCGTGCTGCTGTTCGCGGTGCCCCATAGTGCCTTCTCCCAGCCCTGGGCAGTGGTCGGGGGCCACGTCATTGCGGCGCTTATTGGCGTGACCTGCGCCCGCATGATTGGAGACCCGTTTATCGCGGCGGCACTGGCGGTGGGTCTGGCGGTTGGGGCGATGTACTACCTGCGCTGCCTCCACCCGCCCGGCGGCGCCACCGCCCTGGTGGGAGTGATGGGGGGCGAGGCGGTGCAGCAACTGGGGTATGGGTTCGTGGTGACCCCCGTGCTGGTCAACGCCGCGATCCTGATGGCGGTGGCGGTGCTGGTGAACCTGCCGTTTGCCTGGCGGCGCTATCCGGCCGGCCTGGCCCGCACCGCCGAGACCGGGCAGGACGATGTCGTTGCACAAAAGCCGCTCATCGCCCACGAGGATCTGGTCTATGCCCTCTCCCAACTCGACTCATTCATCGACGTGAGTGAGGAGGATCTGATCCGTATCTACACTCTGGCGGTGCACCACCCCCACAATCCGGTGCCGTGCCACATGAGCGGCAAGACCTGCCAGCGGGGTGACCCCGACTGTATCTGTGGCCAGTTGCTGGCGGAGAGTAAGTGAGTCTGTAACACCTGTGTGTCATAAAGGAGCTATCCGATGATTACCGATAATACGAGTCATGTCCTGGAAACCGATACCGAAGGTTATCTGATTGATCCGACAGAGTGGGACGAGGCGGCGGCAGAACAGCTGGCACAGGGGGAGGGGATCACCCTCACCAACCAGCACTGGCAGGTCATCCACTTCATGCGCAGCTACTACGATGAGCACCAGGTGGCGGCCGATGTGCGTCACGTGATCAAGCACCTCGATAACGAGCTGGGCTACGGCAAGCAGGGGCGCGATCTGATCTTCAAGCTCTTTCCCTACGGCTACGTGAAGCAGGCCTGTAAAATCGCCGGCATGAAACGGCCGCGTGGCTGGAGCACCGGCTGAGTACCCGGCTGCTGGCGGCGTAAGGTGGCGGCATCGTCGCCCCTCCTTCACCTGAGCGGTGCAACGCCCTACAAGAAGCTTTCGGATGATTTCCATGGAGGTGGGAATAGGCCATCCCGGTCACCCGCTGTGAGGGGCCGGCTTGTCATGATGCAGTCCGGCGCAGCGCATGACTAGATAACTATTAGAAATACCTGGAAATTATCAAACAGCACAGCCCCTCAATCGGGAGAGGACGGAGCGTCTCCTTCACCGTCCCCCTTCTCAAAATCCCGACTAATCGGATAAACTATTATTTCTCTCCCGGATTTCCATCGATAACCGAGGATTTTTAATGCGTCCTGCCCACATAACCACCATCCTTGAAAGGGAATTTATCAGCACCCGCGAAGGACATCATGTGCCGGTGATGCTGTGGGGGCCACCCGGGGTGGGCAAGTCGCAGATGGTGGCGCAGGTGGGGCAGCGCCATCATGTCCCGGTGATCGACATCCGCCTGTCGCAGATGGAACCCTCCGATCTGCGCGGCATTCCCTTTCGCAGCGGCGAGCGGGTGGAGTGGGCGGTACCAGCGATGCTGCCCGATGCACAGCGCCACGGCCCGCAAGGGATCCTGTTTCTCGACGAGATCACCTCGGCGCCGCCGTCGGTCTCAGCGGCGGCCTATCAACTGATCCTGGACCGCCGCCTCGGCGAATACCAGGTGCCCGAGGGGTGGGCCATCTTCGCCGCCGGCAACCGCCAGGGCGATCGCGGTGTCACCTATACCATGCCGGCGCCGCTCGCCAACCGCTTCTCCCACTTCGAGGTGGAGAGCCACCTCGACGATTGGGTGAGTTGGGCCTACGCCAACGGCATCGACGAACGCCTCATCGGCTTCCTGCGCTTCCGCCCCGAGCTGCTCTTCAACTTCGACCCCTCGCACAACCCGGTCGCCTTTCCCTCGCCGCGCTCCTGGGAGTTCGCCCACCGCGCGCTGCAGAAGTTCGGCGAGAATTCATCGCTGTTGGTCAACACCCTGCAGGCGTGCGTGGGACCGGCCGCCGGCATCGAGCTGGGGGCCTTCGTCAACAACCTCGACAAGCTGCCCGATCTCGACGCCATCCTGCGCGGCGAGGAGGTACCGACCCCCGACGAGATCGACCTGCAGTACGCGGTCGCTTCGGCGCTGGTGGGGCGTGCGCTGCGCGCCAAGGGCGAGGGCAAGGGGCGCGAGGTCTATGGCCCCATCCTCACCTACGCCAACACCTTCCCGCAGCGCGAGATGGGGGTGATGCTGGTCTCTGACATGCACCGCGCCATCGGCCAAGAGCTGTTCTCGGTGCCCGAGTTCACCGAGTGGGCCAAGGCGATCGCCGACGTGATGCTCTATTAACAGCATGCTGAAGCAACTCGGGCGGCGCCATGCGGTGTTGCAAAACGGTTCGAAATGCTCATTTACTCGTGTGTAAACTCCGCTTTCTCACCGTTTTGCGCCTTGCCTGGCATCCGCCGGAGATTGCTTCATCACGCTGTTAAATGTGCTTAGAGAAATATGAGATGAGCGAGCTCGATCACATCGAAACCAAGCTGGCGGCGGCGCGCACGCGCCTCATCCTCGACAAGCCGTTTCTCGGCGCGCTGGTGCTGCGCCTGCCGATGGTCGCCGCCGATGCCAACTGGTGCAAGAGCACCGCCACCGATGCGCGCACCTTCTACTACAACGCCGACTACATCAACGAACTGAGCGTCGAACAGACCCAGTTCGTGCTGGCCCACGAGGCGCTGCACTGCGCGCTCTCCCACTTCGCGCGGCGCGGCCACCGCCAGAAGCATCGCTGGGATCTCGCCTGCGATTTCGCCATCAACCCGCTGCTCATGGACGAGGGGCTGACACCCACCCCCGAGGCGCTCTACCTGAAGACCTTCGAGAACATGACCGCCGAGGAGATCTACCCCTGCCTCGACGAGCACGAAAATCTGCAGCCCCAGGATGACCACCTCTACGACGAGGAGAACAGGGATCAGCAGGGGGGCAATCGCGGCGGCGGCGGCGAGAACCGCGAGCAGAATCCCGACAAAGGCAAGGGCAGTCAGCAGAAGCAGGAGCAGCAGACCCGCGACGAGCAGGGCAAGGGCAATCCGCAGGAAGAGCCCAGGGAGCGTCCCGCGCAGCCGCCGCAGAGTGGCGCCGGCAAACCGCCGCCATTGTCGCAAGAGGAGCAGCAGGAGCTGGCGGTGAAGTGGGCGCAGCGCCTGGCCGGTGCCGCGCAGCAGGCGATGGCGGCGGGCAAGATGAGTGAGGCGCTGGCGCGCCTGGTCGATCATCTGCTGCAACCGCAGCTGCCGTGGCGCATGCTGCTGGCGCGCTACATGACCGCCTCCGCGCGCAACGACTACAACTATGCACGCCCGTCGCGCCGCGAGGGCGATGCCATCATGCCCAGCCTGCGCAGTGATGCGATCGAGGTGGTGGTGGCGCTCGACACCAGCGGCTCGGTGAGCGACCACGAGATGCGCGAGTTCCTCTCCGAGGTGAACGCCATCAAGGGGCAGGCGAGCGCGCGCATCACCCTGCTCGCCTGTGACGCCAACCTCAGCGGTGACGGGCCGTGGGTCTACGAGCCGTGGGAGGCGTTCATCCTGCCACGCCAATTTCCCGGCGGCGGCGGCACCGACTTTCGCCCGGTGTTCGCCTGGCTGGAACGCGAACAGCGCCGTCCCGATCTGCTGGTCTACTTCACCGACGCGCAGGGGCAGTTCCCCGCCCAGGAGCCGGCGCTGCCGGTGATCTGGCTGGTAAAGGGGCGCGGGCAGGTGCCGTGGGGGCAGCGCATCCAGCTGAACTGAAAATGAATTGTTAACCGCAAAGGACGCTAAGGACGCAAAGGAAAGAATTGTTTACCGCGAAGTACACGAAGTTCCACGAAGTCTAAAAACGTGGGGCATGCTGTTAGTGATGCGTAGAGCGTGCGGGTATATGAATGGGCTGAACGCGCACTACTTTGCGTTCCTTCGCGTCCTTTGCGGTTGAAGTGTTATATTTTTTTATCGATAGGTAGTAACTACGTGGAACTGAGCAGCGAAGACAGCCTGCGGTTGAATGTGTTGATCGCCAACGCCGAGGCGGT
>DASWUD010000124.1:0-3420 GCA_036401755.1 Gammaproteobacteria bacterium | reverse complement strand
CTGACCGCCTTCTACGGCGGCTGGGCGATCATCATCACCCTGGCGGCGTTCATCACCCGCGGTGCCTCGCTCTACCGCAACGCCCGCATCAAATACAAATCGACCATCCAGAGCGCCATCGGCGTGCGTCACGGCAAGGTGCAGCAGAAGTCGATGGGCTTCATGGGCGGCTCCTACAACACCCGCGAATACTTCCACGGCAAGACCGCCGCCTTCCTCAAGTCGGTGAAGTGGATCTTCCTGGTGCTGGTCTTCCCGGTACCCATAGCGTTGATCTGGAGTGGCATGGCCGACCAGTCGCAAGACACCCTGCTTGCCGCCTTTGTGGTGCAGTATGTGGGCCTGCTGTTCGAGCGCTGGTTCTTCTTCGCCCAGGCCAACCACCCGCAGAACCTCTACTACCAGACGGTTTGAGCGGATTGCATGGATAAATGAAAAAGGCGCCGCACGGCGCCTTTTTCATTTCTGGAAACAAAGAGATTTCGTCGTGCGTGACTCTATCTCCCGGTCGACACCTTGACTCCCTCTGTTGGCTAGCGTTGGAGACACTCTATGGGAGCACATGCTGCCCCTGCTCCATCCGCAGCCCACTGAGATATTTCCTGCTCGCTGTTGATAATGTTTTGGTCTTGCGGCGCCAGTTGGAGTGCACAGCGCAGCGCCGCAGCGGCTTCGGTAGCGCAATGCCGTGCTATCAAGGTATAGGCCAGGTTGTTCCATAGCTCTGGCTGTTGTGGATGATGTTTCAATGCCTCGCGAAACACGCTCTCTGCGGTGCGCAGGTTTCCGCGCCGATACTCGATATTCCCCAGGGCAAGCCCGGCCGCATACTCCGTTGGCCAGCGCAGCACGGCACTGTGGTAGGCAGTCGCCGCATCAGCAAGCGCGCCGACTTCTTCAAGGTCGTGCGCGGCGCGAAGATAACCCAGGGGGGTGGCGGTTGCCGGGATCTGGTCGGGGGGCAGGATCACCACCCCCCAGTAGCCCGCTCTGGCCCAGGTTCGTTCAAACACGGCAAAGGGACTCTGCCAGCGCCTCGTAGTAGCCGAGCGCAGGATCACCCGTTCGCGCGTGAGGTCGTAGCCAACCACCACGGCATAGTGCCACTGCGGTAGCCAGTCAAAGCCGAGATTCTGCATGACCAGCACCGGGTGCCCCGCGGCCACCTCCGCGATCAGATTGCGCAGTTCGGGGGATTCGAGCGGATAGACGGGGTAGCCGCGGCGTCGCGCCGCGGCAACAATTTCGACCTGCAGGCTGCCGTGCCGCTCCGGCAGATAGACCTCCGGCTCCAACTGCTCGGGGGTAACATCCCCCCCCTGCGCTACGAGCACCGTGGCCAGTGCCGCGGGTCCGCACTGAAAACGTTCCTGCGGAAAAAAGGGCACCGAGGTGAGCTCAACCTGGGCCGCGACTGGGGGTGGAGCGTGCCGGAGCGAAACCGTCTGCCGGGGAGTTGCGCAGCCGGTAAGCAGTAAAGTAACGAATACGCCCGCAATCAGCAGAGTGCGGGCGTAGTGGTAGTTGTACACGTGGTTGATCGCCTAGCGGACCGGATGGACAAACGGAAAGATGTCGGTAGCGCCGATAGCGTCGGTGATGACAAAGATGATGAAGATGAGCAGCAGAATTCCCAGCACATCGGAACCGGCCGGCAACTCCTCCAGACGCTGATTCAATTGGGCCACTTCGGTATCGGTCATCTGAGCGATACGTTGCCTGGCCACCGCAGGGTCAACGCCCATCTCCACCAGCTGTTGGCGGATCTCCTCGCGGTCCAGCATCCCCACCAACTGCTCACGGTCCAGCCGGGATGACTCGGAGTGAATGACACTTGCCGTACCTACCATGGCCGCCTGCGCGGGAAACACCTGAAGCGTTCCCAGCGTCACGGCACAGAGATAGACGCCGATGGTTCTGAACAGACGCGCTAGTTTCATGGCACCACCTCACGGTTCGGTATCTGCCGGATCAGGCTAAAGGTCTTAGATAAACCTAAATGACACCCCGCTTTTGTCAAGGCAGCCACCGACGGGCAGGGCCTGTCATCTCATGCGCAGGTATGTGGCAATTCTTCATTAACGCGAGACTTGGCAGCCACATGCCCGGCGTACCTTTCCTCCTCTGGCGAAAAGATTGCGCTGACCAGTCGAGTACGACTATCGCTGCGCTTGGTTCGGCTGGGGATGCGCAATGGGACCTCCAAATGCTCCTGGGGTGGGCCATAAAACTCCTCCAGGGTAGGTCCCGCCTTGACACGGCGCTCACGCAGCAAAAAATTGAACCATTCGTAGGGCCAGACCCGCCGCCCCATGCGGGTGTACCAGCGCATGCCGGCCCGCGCCGCCGGGTCGGGCTGGAAGAAGGAGCGCCACAGTGCCTTGGGCCGCGCCTGCAGCACCACCTCCACCAATTTCACCCAGAGAAAGATCCGCCACGGCGCCATGTAACGCGTTGCCAGCACCTGATGCTTATAGTCCCAGAGGCGCTGATCCAGTTGAATGACGCGCCGTTGCGCGGCGCTGCGGTAGTAGGCGGTCCAGCGGTGCGGCGTCACATAGAGCGGCATGATCTGGTCCGGGTCGTAGGCGAGCAGCTGGCGCATGGAACGGAGAAAGTCGCGATCGGTGACCTCCTCGAAATCGGTGACCCAAGTCACCAGCGAGATAATGCCATGCTTGCGCAACAGGCGGATCGCTTCGCGATCGGTGGAGGTGGTCGCCCCCTTGCGCACCTTTTGCAGTGTCGCCTCATCGGTGTTTTCCACCCCCAGCAGAAAACGCTCCACCCCGGCCTGGCGATAGAGATGGAGGATGTCGGCATCCCTGACGATGTCATCGGTGCGGGTCGAGCCGATGATGGTCACCTGAATGTTTTCCGCGATGATCGCCTGGCACAGCTCCCGCCAGGCACTCTTGTTCACCGTGGGATTTTCATCCGCCAGGTTGAACACCTCCACACCATGGGTGCGATGGAGCCAGGCGATCTCCCGCGCGAATTTCCACGGGTCGCGATGACGCCAGCGCGCCCAGAAGCCGCGCTGGCCACAGTAGTTGCAGTGGTGAGGACAGCCGCGCGAAAACTGCATCACCACCGCGCGTCGCCCGCCGTAATAGCTGTAGCGCCGCAGATCGACCAACTCCCAACCGATACGGTAATCGTCGAGATTTTCGATCATCGCTGCGGGTGCAGTTTCGATGATCTGGCCATCGCGGTGAAAGGCGATGCCAGCGACGCGCTCCAGGGGTATGCCATAGGCAAGCGCCGCCATCAGCCGGCGCGCGGTCTGCTCGCCCTCGCCGCGCACCACCACGTCGATCTGCGGCTGCTGCACCAATATTTCGCGATAGTGATAGGTGGGATAGACGCCGCCGTAGATGATCGGCACCATTGGCAGTACCTCGCGAAAGCGCCGCGTCA
>DASWUD010000123.1:0-10523 GCA_036401755.1 Gammaproteobacteria bacterium | reverse complement strand
CTTGTACCTCGGTATCGATGATGCGAAAACGCTGTTCGCCGCGCACGGTGATCCCGAGCAGCCCATCGGGGCGGCGCTCGAAATAGCTGATGCGCGCCAGCGTTCCGATCTCGTAGGGCTGCGCCGCATCGCCCACCTCATCACCCTCCTGGATCAGACTGATGCCGAACGCACACTCCTCCCTCATGCAGCGGCTCACCATGTCGAGATAGCGTGGTTCAAAGATGCGCAGTGCCAGCGGCCCGCCGGGAAACAGAACGCTGTGCAGTGGAAAAAGGGGAATACGCAGCCTGGTCATATGGAGCTGACCCGTTACTCTTGAACGTCGCCCCAACGGCTCACCAGCCGGTGGGGAACGGCCAGGTGATCGAGAATGCGCGCCACCACGAAGTCGATCAGATCCTCGATGCGCCGCGGCTTGTGATAGAAACCGGGAGCGGCGGGCAGGATGGTGACACCGATGCGTGACAGGGTCAGCATGTTCTCCAGATGGATGGGGGAAAAGGGGGTTTCGCGCGGCACCAGGATCAGCGGACGCCGTTCCTTGATCATCACATCGGCAGCGCGCTCGATGAGGTTGTTGCTGGCGCCGGTGGCAATGGCCGACAGGGTGCCGGTGGAGCAGGGGCAGACTACCATCGCCGCCGGGGCGTTGGAGCCGCTCGCCACCGGCGCCATCCATTGATCGCGGCCAAACACCTGCAACTGTCCCGGTGCTGCACCGTAGTGTTCTGAAAAGAATCTTGCCATTTCGTCAGTGCGTCCCGGAATGTGCAGATCGGTTTCGGTGGTGAGTACCACCTGTGCCGGTGCAGAGACCATTAGATAGACCTGTCGACCCGATTGCAGCAGCAGCTCGAGCAGTCGCAGGGCGTAGGGGGCGCCGGAGGCGCCGGTCATCGCCAGGGCTATGGCATCACGACTCAAGGGGCTTCTCCCGGATCAGGCGGCCGTGCGCTCACGCAGGGCGCGTAGCAGCTTTTCGTGGATGCCGCCGAAGCCGCCGTTGCTCATCACCAGCAGGTGATCGCCCGGTTTCGCCATGGCTACGACCGCGTTAACTATAGACGCGATCTCGCCATGAACAACCGCCTTGCCACTACTGGCCTGCGCCACGACCTCGATATCCCAGCCGAGATCGGCGGGTCCATAGAGCAGTACTTGATCGGCCAGGGCAAACGAGGGGGCGAGCGCCTCGCGGTGCACGCCCATGCGCATGGTGTTGGAGCGCGGTTCGAGGATCGCGATGATGCGCGCACTGCCGACGCGCTTGCGCAGCCCTTCGAGGGTAGTGGCGATCGCCGTGGGGTGGTGGGCAAAATCATCATAGACAGTGATGCCATTGACCTCACCACGCACCTCGAGGCGGCGCTTCACCCCGGAGAAACTGTTGAGTGCCTTGATCGCCTCATGCGGCAGCACACCGGTGTGGCGTGCCGCGCCGATCGCCGCCAGCGCATTGCTGACATTGTGGTGTCCCAACAGCCCCCAGTGTACCGTGCCGAGAAAATCATCGCGCCACCACACATCGAATTGTGAACCATCGGGGGCAACATTGCGCGCGGCCCAGCCGCCGTTGTCACTACAGTCGAACTTTTCCAGCGGCGTCCAACACCCCATGCCGAGCACCTCATCGAGATAGCGATCGTGCTGCGGCGTCAGGATCAGCCCCTGGCCCGGCACGGTGCGCACCAGATGGTGGAACTGGCGCTGGATGGCCGCCACGTCGGGGAAGATGTCGGCGTGGTCATATTCGAGATTGTTGAGGATCACTGTACGTGGCCGATAGTGGACGAACTTGGAGCGCTTGTCGAAGAAGGCAGTATCGTACTCATCGGCCTCCACGACAAAAAAGGGCGTGTCGGTGAGGCGCGCCGAGACACCGAAGTCGTGGGCCACCCCGCCGATGAGAAAACCGGGGTTGAGACCGGCGTAATCCAGCACCCAGGCGAGCATCGACGAGGTGGTGGTCTTGCCGTGGGTGCCGGCCACGGCCAGCACCCAGCGCCCCTGCAGCAGATACTGGCTCAGCCACTGCGGACCGGAGGTGTAGGGGATACCGCGGTTGAGTACATACTCCACCGCCGGGTTGCCGCGTGATAGGGCGTTGCCGATTACCACCATCTCCACATCGGCGGGAATGCCGGCGGGGTCGTACCCCTCGGTCAGCGCAATCCCCTGCTCCTCCAGCTGGGTGCTCATGGGGGGATAGACGTTGGCATCCTGGCCGCTCACCTGATGGCCGAGCGAACGGGCCAGCAGGGCGATACCGCCCATGAAGGTGCCGCAGATCCCGAGAATGTGAACGCGCATATCAGCCCTCCGGGGCTCCAATCAGTGTGGCCAGTGTGAATGAAATGATCGCGTAAGCAATGGCATAGAGAAAACCCTGCAGTTTCGAGATGCCCAGTGCATGGCGCCAGACGTGGGCGACGAGCGCCACATCCCAGCCGAGCAGCAACAGCATCAGCAGCGCCGGCAGTGCAGCATTGGCCTTCTCCACCGCGGCCAGCCAGAAGTTAACCGGCAGGCCGATGAGATTGATCAGCACTTCACAACCCGCCAGGGCGGTCACACTCTGCACCACGCGCCGCCCCAGCCCAAACAGCGACAACAGCAGATAGCTGGCCGCCACCAGCAGGACGGTGCTCAGTAGGGCGGAGAGTATCGCCTCATCAAACGGCAGGTCGAACGCCAAAAAGGCCATGCCGCTCAGTAGATGCAGCAGCAGCGCGCCCCCCAGCAACAGGTGCGAAAAGGGAATGGTGTGCGGCGGTTCGCGCAGTAGCAGAATCCGCCAAAAGGCCTGTAACAGGAATATCACGAGCGGCGGCTCCCATCGGTGAAAAGAGATGCGCCCATTCCACATCTTCCGCAGTGCCATCACAAGCGCAGCATCATACCGTCACTGGCACCGGGCCAGCAATGAAGCGGCAAGGCAGGTATACTGCGGAAAATTGCGGAACAGACCCATGACCCAAGATCTCTATATAGATAGCGCCGCCGGATTGGAGCAGCTCTGCGTAGTACTGCGCCGCCATCCATGGCTCACCCTCGACACCGAATTCATTCGCGAAAAGACCTACCGCCCACGTCTCTGCCTCATCCAGGTGGCCAACCCCGAGGTGGTAGCCTGCATCGACCCCATCGCCCTCGGTAACCTCGGACCACTGCTCGACCTGCTCTACGAGCCAACCATCACCAAGGTGTTGCACGCCGCGCGTCAAGATCTGGAGATCTTTCACGAACTGCGCGGCGCCCTCCCCCAACCGATCTTCGATACGCAAATCGCCGCCACCTTGCTTGGCCAAGGCGATCAGATCGGCTATGCCGCGCTGGTGCAGGAGGAGTTGGGGATCTCTCTCGACAAGGGCCACACCCGCACCGACTGGTGCCAGCGCCCGCTTGATGCCGGCCAGATAGGCTACGCCGCCGACGATGTGCGCCACCTGCGCGAAGTCTACCTGCGACAGCAGCAGCGTCTTGAAGCACTGGGTCGGCTGGGGTGGCTGGAGGAGGATTTCATTGCGCTCACCGATCCCCAGCTCTACACCAATCCCCCCGAGCTGGCGTGGCAGCGCATCAAGGGGGCGAACCGTCTGAAGGGGGTTCAGCTTGCCGTTTTGCAGCAGCTTGCCGCCTGGCGCGAAGAGCGCGCACAACAACTCGACAAACCGCGCCGCTGGATCGTCGGCGATGACCAACTCCTCGATATGGCACGGCTGATGCCGCTCGAACCCGCCCAGCTGGATCGCCTGCGCGGTCTCGAAGAGGGGAGCAAGCGGCGCTACGGCGAAGAGTGGTTCAAGCTGATTGCCCAGGCAAAACAGATACCGCGCGAGCAGTGGCCCTCGCTCAGGGAAGGCCCCCGCCTGCAGAGTGTTCAGGAGCCGGTCGTCGATGCACTGATGGCACTACTGCGCCACTGTTGCGAGATGGCCCAGGTCACCCCAAGCGCCGTCGCCAGCCGTCGCGATCTGGAGCGGTTGGTATTGGGCGATGGTGAAGTCGCTCTGCTGCATGGCTGGCGAGCCGCCATCGCCGGGCACCAACTCGCTGCCTTCCTGCGCGGTGAGTCGGTGCTCACCGTTGCGCAGGGAGAGCTGGCTGTCGCCCCGCGCACCTAAGGAACCTCTGAATAGTGAGCGAGCAGGATGAGATGCAATACCCGCAAGGGGCATAAAGGCGCACGGAGCGCAGCACCCGAGACCTATCAAGCAGATAGGCGAGGGGGCGACAAAACGGCAGGATTGCCGTTTTGCTCAACCAAAGATTGCAAGGAAGTGCGCCAAGAATACCGCGCAACGCAGCAGATCGCCTGCGTAGCCACATAATCCCTAACCCCACCAGGCAGGACGGGAGGAGGAGCTACCCCGTGTGGACTATGCTGGCTAGCACAGCCTGCCTTTGGCCTGTGATGAGTGTGATGAGATGGTTTTCCCGGAATGAACAGCCACCACCGTTTTCCCTGGCGCGACGGTAACCGCTACCAGCTGCTGGTGGATGGAGAGCACTTTTTCCCGGCAATGCTCGATGCCATCCGCAAGGCCAGCAGCCATGTACTGCTGGAGTTCTATCTCTTCGAGTCCGGCGTCATTGCCGAGCGTTTCATCGCGGCGCTGTTGGAGGCGCGGACGCGCGGTGTACAAGTTTATCTGCTGCTGGACGACTTCGGTGCCATGAAGCTGGTGCGTCACGACCGCCAGCGTCTAGTGGAGAGCGGGGTGCAGCTCAGCTTCTACAACCCGCTTCATTATGGCCAGCTGCGCCGCAACCTGTTCCGCGATCACCGCAAACTGCTGCTCGCCGACGGCACGATCGCCTTCATTGGCGGTGCTGGGATTACCGACCAGTTCGCAACGTTACCCGAGCAATCACCCCCCTGGCACGAAACCATGGTGCGTATCAGCGGTCCCTGTGTGGCTGACTGGCAAGAGGTATTCGAGCAGAACTGGAATAACTGGGCGAGTCCGGTGGTGGCATTGCCGGCACCCCATCCCCATCCCCAACCGGGTGGTACGCCGGGGCGCGTTACCCTCAACTCCCCCAGCCGTATGGAGATCAAGCGTTCACTGCTCAAGCGCATTCGGACGGCCGAACAGCGCATCTGGATCTCCACCGCCTATTTCATTCCCTCATTCAAATTGCGCCGCGCCCTGCGCCATGCGGTGGTGAACGGGGCCGACGTGCGCCTGCTGCTCCCAGGCGAACACACCGATCACCCAGCTGTACGCCATGCCAGCCGACGCTACTACAACTATCTGCTCAACCACGGTATACGCATCTACGAATATCAGCCTCGCTTCCTGCACGCCAAGATCATCCTCTGCGACGGTTGGGTCTCCACCGGCTCCAGCAACATCGATCGCTGGAACCTGCGGTGGAACCTGGAAGCGAATCAGGAGATCGATGATGAGAACTTCTCTCGGCAGATCGAAGAGCTGTTTCTTGCTGATTTCCTGCAGAGCAAGGAGATCCTGCCCCAGGAATGGCAGCGGCGTACCTGGCCCCACCTGCTGCGTGAGTGGTTTTGGGGAAAGATAGAGTTGTGGCTGGAACGGTTTGGCCACTTCAGCGATCGCTTCAAGGGTTAAGCGCACCTCCAACTGGCTGAGGAGCCGACTTGCAGTAGATGCCTGGCGTCAGGCCTCACATGCACAAAAAATCATGCCACAAAGAAAAACGGCCATCCCCGTAAAGGGATGGCCGTTTAGGCCGTCAGAAGAGTTAGACCGAAGACCTACTTCTTCGCACGTTTCTTAGCGGCGGTCTTCTTCTTGGCTACTGCCTTCTTCTTGGGAGCAGCCTTCTTCTTGGCTACCGCCTTCTTGGCAGCGGCCTTCTTCTTGGGAGCAGCCTTTTTCTTGGCGGCTGCCTTCTTCTTGGGAGCAGCCTTCTTCTTGGCTACTGCCTTCTTGGCGGCTGCCTTTTTCTTGGGAGCAGCAGCCTTTTTCTTGGCCGCCTTCTTCTTGGCAGCCACCTGTTTAACCGGGGCCGCCGCTTCTTGGGTCGGGTTTTCCTCTGCCATCTCTTTTTTCTCCGCACCTTCCGCTTGAATCGCTGCGCCGGTCGCAGCTACCTTTTTGGTCGCCACCTTCTTGGCAGCTTCCTTCTTCACCGTTTTCTCTACGGGTAAAGCCTGTTCAGCCGCAGGTTGGGCCGGCTTGGCCGCCACCTTGGCTTTTTTCGATACTACTTGGTCAAGAACTTCATTGATCGCCTTGAAGATATCGCCGATCTCGCCGATGCCGTTGATGGCGTGCACCTTACCCTGGCGGCGGAAGTATTCGACCAGCGGCGCGGTCTGCGCTTCATAGACGCGCAGGCGGTTGCTGATGGTCTCTTCATTGTCATCGGCACGATGCTTGAGGTTGCCACCGCACTTGTCGCAGCGATCTTCCAGGCGGGGGGGTGAGGTGTAGATGTTGTACATCTGGCCGCAGGACTCGCAGGTACGACGGCCGGTGAGGCGCTGCAGCAGGATATCGAAGTCGACATCGATAAGCAGCGCGGCGTCGATGGGCATGCCCATCCCCTGCAACATGGTGTCCAGGGCTTCGGCCTGGGGGATGTTGCGCGGGAAGCCGTCGAGGATGAAGCCACTCTTGGCGTCGCGCTCGGCCAGACGCTCTTTGATGATGCCAAGAACGATCTCGTCGCTAACCAGCTGACCGGCATCCATCGCCGCTTTGGCCTGTTGGCCGAGGGGGGTGTTGGCGCTGACTGCTGCGCGGAGGAGATCACCGGTGGATATTTGAGGAATCTTTAACTTGTCTACCAGAAGCTTTGCTTGGGTTCCCTTCCCGGAACCCGGTGCACCAAGAAGTACTATTCTCATCAGCCTGTCACTCCCAACTAGCTACAACGTTTTTGGTTGTTAAGTCTTTTTCATGCCGGCATACAGAAATTGCATTACCGTATCTTTATTCATGCGTTTAAGCTTGGTGGTGTTAATATCCGAGTTTAATTAGCAAGTCAATTATAATCGTACATAAAAGTTCAAATTTTTTCATCAGAGAGTCATACGACGACTGTGTTGAAGTCCCAATAACAAAACTGATCGAGCACACCACACATGATTCCCGACTACACAGACAACGAATTATGGATCATCAAAACCGCCTTGCGTGAGCGCTACGGCAAGGATGTGGAGCCCGAACAGGTGGAGATCGAGATGCGGCTCAACCCCTTCTCTTCCCAGCTCACCTCATGCCCGGCGGTCTTCTGGTCAGAACTCGGCGCCAACTTCGTCATCGCCAAAACCGGCGAGCAAAGCTATCGCCCGCAATTCTTCTACCGTGTTCATCAGCAGTTCGGCACGGGTGTGGAGGAGTACTCCGATTTAACACAGTGCGTGGTGACCCTGCTCCAGGTGCAGGCCGACCATGCCGTGAAACAGGCCGCCAAAGGCGACAACTAGTTTTTTCAGGAAGTTCATCAGCAAAGGGGATTACAACAAGATGGCCAAAAAGCTCAATGCGTTCTATGCACAGTCCGGCGGTGTTACCGCCGTCATCAACGCCAGCGCCTGCGGCGTCATCGAGACGGCGCGCAAGCACAAGGACAAGATCGGCAAGGTCTATGCCGGCCGCAACGGCATCATCGGCGCTCTCACCGAGGATCTGATCGACACCTCCAAGGAGTCGGCCAAGGCGATCGCCGCCCTGCGCCACACCCCGTCGGGGGCCTTTGGCTCCTGCCGCTTCAAGCTGAAGAGCCTGGAAGAGAACAAGGCCGAGTACGAGCGTCTCATCGAGGTGTTCGCCGCCCACAACATCGGTTACTTCTTCTATAACGGCGGTGGCGACTCCGCCGACACCTGCCTGAAGGTGTCGCAGCTCGCCGAGAAGATGGGTTATCCGATCCAGGCGATCCATGTGCCAAAGACGGTCGACAACGACCTGCCGATCACCGACAACTGCCCGGGCTTCGGCTCGGTGGCCAAGTACATCGCCGTCTCCACCCGCGAAGCGACCTTCGACGTCGCCTCCATGGCCGCCACCTCCACCAAGGTGTTCGTGCTGGAGGTGATGGGGCGCCATGCGGGCTGGATCGCCGCCGCCGGCGGCCTCGCCTCCGACAAGGACAACGACCTGCCGGTGGTGATCCTCTTCCCCGAAGTGACCTTCGATCGCAAGAAGTTCATGGCCAAGGTCGACGGCATGGTGAAGAAGTATGGCTACTGCTCGGTGGTCGTCTCCGAAGGCGTGAAGAGCGCCGACGGCAAGTTCCTCGCCGACCAGGGCCTCAAGGATGCCTTCGGCCACGCCCAGCTGGGCGGTGTCGCACCGGTGGTGGCCAACATGATCCGCGAAGACCTCAATCTCAAGTATCACTGGGGTGTGGCCGACTATCTGCAGCGCGCCGCGCGCCACATCGCCTCCAAGACCGACGTGGACCAGGCCTACGCGATGGGCAAGGCGGCGGTCGAGTACGCCCTCAAGGGGCACAACTCGGTGATGCCGACCATCGTGCGCGCCTCCACTGCTCCGTATAAGTGGAAGGTCGGCATGGCACCGCTCGCCAAGGTCGCCAACGTAGAGAAGATGATGCCCGCCAGCTTCATCACCAAAGATGGCTTCGGCATCACCGAGAAGTGCCGCGAGTACCTCTCGCCATTGATTAAAGGGGAAGACTATCCGCCCTACAAGAACGGGCTGCCACAGTATGTGCAGCTCAAGAATGTGGCGGTGACCAAAAAGCTCAAGACGGCTTTTGAGCTGAAGAAGAAATAGGGAATAGACAAGGGGAGCATTAGCTCCCCTTTGTTTTTCAGGAATTCAGGAACCGGCGGCTTGCCGCCACACCACCAACCAAAGGGGATAAACATGAATACAGCGTTGTGGATATCACTGCTGTGCGCGGGGCTGGCCCTCGTCTACGGCATCGTGTCAGTAAAGTGGATACTCGCCAAACCGACCGGCAACGAGCGCATGCAGGCGATCGCCGCCGCCGTGCAGGAGGGAGCGCAGGCCTATCTCAACCGTCAGTACACCACCATTGCCATCGCCGGGGTCATCCTGCTGGTATTGATCGGGGCGCTGATCAACGGCCATACCGCACTCGGCTTCCTGATCGGCGCGGTACTCTCCGGGCTGGCCGGCTACATCGGCATGAACATCTCGGTACGAGCCAACGTACGCACCGCGCAGGCGGCCAGTGAGGGGCTGAATGCGGCCCTCAACGTCGCCTTCCGTGGCGGCGCCATCACCGGTCTGCTGGTGGTGGGGCTGGGCCTGCTTGGCGTGGCCGGTTACTACGCGCTGCTGGAAACGCTGCACCCGGGCGCCAACAACACCGCACCACTGATCGGTCTGGCCTTCGGCAGCTCCCTCATCTCCATCTTCGCCCGTCTCGGCGGCGGCATCTTCACCAAGGGTGCCGACGTCGGCGCCGACCTGGTGGGCAAGGTCGAGGCCGGCATCCCCGAAGATGACCCGCGCAATCCGGCGGTGATCGCCGACAACGTGGGCGACAACGTGGGTGACTGCGCCGGTATGGCCGCCGACCTGTTTGAGACCTACGCGGTGACCATCATCGCCACCATGGTGCTGGGCGGCCTGCTGATCGCTAATTCAGCCAACGCGGTGGTCTATCCGCTGGTGCTCGGCGGTGTCTCGATCATCGCCTCCATCATCGGCACCTTTTTCGTCAAGGCGCGTGAAGGTGGCAAGATCATGAACGCCCTCTATCGCGGTCTGATCGTTGCCGGCGTGCTGGCGGTGATCGCCTTCTATCCGGTGACCACCTGGCTGCTGGGTGAAGGGGTGATGATTGACGGCAAACTGGTGTCGTCTATGAATCTCTACCTGGCCTCGCTGATCGGTCTGGGACTGACGGCGGCCATGGTGTGGATCACCGAGTATTACACCGCCACCGAGTTCGGTCCGGTGCGTCACATTGCTGATGCCTCCACCACCGGCCACGGCACCAACGTCATCGCCGGTCTTGGCGTTTCGATGAAGGCCACCGCCGCACCGGTGCTCGCCGTCTGCGCCGCCATCGGTGGTGCCTATGCGCTGGGTGGCTTGTACGGTATCGCCGTCGCGGCCACCGCCATGCTCTCCATGGCCGGCATCATCGTCGCCCTCGACGCCTACGGTCCGGTCACCGACAACGCCGGCGGTATTGCCGAAATGGCCGAACTGCCCAGCGAAATCCGCAACATCACCGACCCGCTCGATGCGGTGGGCAACACCACCAAGGCCGTTACCAAGGGCTATGCCATCGGCTCCGCTGGTCTCGCCGCGTTGGTGCTGTTCGCCGACTACACCCACGCCCTCAGTGGCCACGGCTCGGCACTGAGCTTCGATCTCTCCAACCACATGGTGATCATCGGCCTGTTCATCGGCGGCATGGTTCCCTACCTCTTCGGCGCCATGGCGATGGAAGCGGTGGGGCGCGCGGCTGGGTCGGTGGTGCTGGAAGTGCGCCGGCAGTTCAAGGACATCCCGGGCATCATGCAGGGCACGGCGAAGCCGGAGTACGGTACTGCCGTGGACCTGCTCACCAAGGCCGCGATC
>DASWUD010000122.1:0-4731 GCA_036401755.1 Gammaproteobacteria bacterium | reverse complement strand
TTGCCGGCGTCGACCGCGTCGGTGGCCTGACGGCCGCGCTGGATGAAGGTGCGCAGCGCTTCGATGCCGCGATACTCCACCGCTTCTCCCGCATCCTGAGTACCGAAGACCACCGCACCATAGGCGGCATAGTACTGGCTGTTCTCCGGCACCAGTACCAGCTCCTCGGCGGGTAGAGCGGGCATGGTGTAGCCACGCTCGGCCCAGGTCTGCGGGATGCGCAGGCGCCACGCCTGCTGCAGGAAGCGTAGATAGGTGTTGGGGCCACCGAGCAGCAGCACCTTGGGCATCAGTGTGTTGCCGCGCGTCAGTACCGAAAGGTTTTGCATCACGATGGCGTCGGCCAGCGAATTCATCACCTCACCGGCGGGTACACCGGACTTGATCAGATTGACAATGTCGGTTTCGGCAAAGACGCCGCACTTGGCCGCTACATGGTGCAGCCGCCCTGCATCGAATTCGAGGGTACTGAGCTGTTCGGCGTTGAGGCCGACCTTGATCACACACTTGTCGATGGTGGCGCCGGTGCCGGAGGCACACTTGTCGTTCATCGAGGTGATTACCTGACGCTCGCCGGTGTCGGAATTCACCTTGAAGATGATCATCTTGGCGTCTTGGCCACCCAGCTCCATCACCGAGTTGACATCGGGATGAAGTTTCTCCACCGCCAGGGTGACGGCGTTGACCTCCTGCACGAAACGGGCACCGAGCGGCTCGGAGAGTGGGCCGGCGCCTGAGCCGGTGATGAAGGCGCGGAAGTTAGAGAGCGAGATCTGCGGGAAGGCTTGGTGGATAGCGTCGATCAGCTCCAGCAGTTTCTCTGCCTGGCGTGTTTCGTGGCGCTCGTAGCGGCTCCAGCGTATCTCAAGGCTTTCGGGCTCAACGACCACACACTTGACCGTGGTCGAGCCGACATCAATACCGATTAACAATGGATCATCCCCCTGTGATTACCGGCCATCCATCTATTATCCCTGCCGGTAATTCCTTGTTTATTCTAGGCATATCGCCCCCTTGTTCTGGCGAGCAAGATGGCGTAAAGACAACGCCACGTCAAGTTTGTATCGCCGTTCCCGTGAGGGGGTTCCATTGTACTTGGTTTGCTTGCAGATCTCAGTGGCGAGTTCTGGTGCTGATGCCACAAATGGGGGGGTAATTGTGGATAACTATTGCACCATCGTCGGGAAAAAACCGATCTGCTCCTGCACCTTGTATCGTGCGCAGGCACAACGACAAGTTTCGGGTAATGCTCTATCAGCCGGTGTACCTTGACGATGGTGTCGCGTGTCTGATCTTTGTCATGGCCACGATGGCGCTGTAAAACCAAAACTTGTCGGCCGGGCGCTGAAAGCCCTCCAGTGTCCAGGTCGTATCTGAACCGGCGCAACACCGTACAGCGCTTGAAGGCCCGGTGGAATACCGCAATGCAGCGAGTGTGCAGGAGTGTGCATCACGGGGATCAGAGCCATCAGGGGTCAAGTTCTGCCTGTCATGTATCACCGAACTCTTCCACCGCCTGGTCGATCCACTCCACCAGGGTGCTGATGGTCATGCTGTACTGTTTGACGATCTGCCGCGGGCCGAAGGGGAGGTGGTCGCGCACCTCTGCCTCATGTTCAACCACCCAGGCCCTGGCCTGGTGTAACTGCTCCTGCAGGGTCAGCAGCAGTCGCCTGCCCTCGGTGCGTTCCATGGTTTCGATATTCCACAGCACGGTGTTGAAATCGAGATAGAAGGGTCTGAACTCCTGGGCGAAGTGGACCATCAGTTCATGAAACCGCTCCTTGCCCCTGCTGTTGACCTGATAGACCACCTTATCGGGCACACCGGGCTCCCGCACCGTTTCGCCATCCAGATAGCCACTCTCCGCCAGGCGGCGGCAGCTTTTGAAGACGGCAGGCTCGCTGATCTTCAGTATGCGGTGCACCTCTTTGTCGCGGATAAAACGTACCAACTCGTAGGCGTTTTTCGCGCCTTGCATCAGTATTCCCAGCACCAGCAGGTCGATTATTGACATAACTCTCTGTTTTTAAAGTGATATACGTTACAGCGCTAACGGAGTATAGGGTGATCCTCAGCTGCCGACAACACGCCTACCCCATAGCAAAGATTCCCGCGCCTGCGTAAACAGAAATGGTTCTGACTTGAATGCTGTATGAGATACTGGTATACAGTATACCGATATCGAAGATATCATGAATGTGGTGCTCTCAAACACGAGGGCTTGGCGACAACCTCAACGCAAAGGAAACTGACATGGAACAGCAGATCGTGCTTCACCAGGTCTCCAAGGGATATCCAGTGGCGGGCAGGCAACTTCACGCCCTGCAGGAGATCGACCTGCAGATCGCGGCGGGGGAGTTCGTGGCCATTGTTGGCAAGTCGGGCAGTGGCAAGTCCACCCTGTTGAACATGCTGACCGGGATCGACCACCCGAGTAACGGCAGCGTGCGCGTTAATAACACCGATGTGCACGGGCTGAACGAAAGCGCCCTGGCTACCTGGCGCGGCAAGAACATCGGCATCGTCTTCCAGTTCTTCCAGCTAATCCCCACCTTGAGCGTTCTGGAAAACATCGTGCTGGCGATGGAGTTGGTGGGTGAGTTGCCCAAAAGGGAACGGCAGCCGCGGGCGCTGGCATTGCTGGAGCAGGTCGGCATCGCCGCCCATGCCGACAAATTGCCGGCGGCCCTCTCTGGTGGGGAGCAGCAACGGGCCGCCATCGCCCGCGCCTTGGCCAATGATCCCCCGATCCTGGTGGCCGATGAACCTACCGGCAATCTGGACAGCCACACCTCGGCGGTGATCCTGCAACTGTTTGCGCAGCTGGTGGCCAGCGGAAAGACCGTGCTGGTGGTTACTCACGAACAGGTTTCACCGACCCACTATCAACGCGTTGTTACCCTTAAAGACGGCAGGATCATCTCCGACCAAAAGCTGGAACCCACAACGAGAAGGGTGTCGTGATGAATATCACCCTCAAGAAAGCATTCGCCGAGATCCGCCTCTATCCGGCACGTTTCGCCCTGGTGATCTTTGCCCTGGTGGTTGGTATCTGGGGGGTAGGGTCGATCCTGATCTCCTACTACATCCTCTCGGGCGATCTGCGCCAGAACTATCTCAACACCCGTCCGGCTCACGCGATTCTCACCTCCGGCGATTTCGACAAACTCGATCTGAAGGCGTTGCGGGCCAGACCGCAGATCGCTGCGGCCGAGTTCCGCGACTTCTCCCTGCAGCGTATCGAGGTCGCGCCCGATCGCTGGATACCGTTGTGGTTATATGGCATCAGCGACTTTGACCACATGACACTGGCCACGATCTATCCGGAAAAGGGGGCGAAGGTCCCTGCCCCCGGTACTCTCCTGGTGGAGCGCAATGGCCTGCGGATCTCCAATTTCGAGAGGGAGCGACAAGCGCGCGTGCGTCTGCCGCAGGGGATCAGGTCGATCGCCATCAGTGGCATCACGTTTGATCCAGCCCAGGCACCCGCCACCCAGGACCACTTCATCTATGCCTATACGGATCAGCAGAGTTTCGCGCAGCTCACCGGCGAGCCGATTAACCAGCGCCTGATCGTGCGGTTCAACAACGTCACAGACAAAGCGCAGCTCAAGAAAACGGTCGAGGAGCTCGTGCAGGCGTTATCCGCAGAGGGCATCCACATCAGCAAAATCCAGATACCGGAGCCTGATGAGCACCCCCACCAATGGCAGCTCGATACCTTGATGGTGCTGCAGGGCAGTATCAGCCTGTTGGCCTTTGCCATGGCCGCGGTACTTGTGTCGCAGCTGATGGCCGCGATCCTGTCGCGCCAGATCCGCCAGATCGGCGTGCTGAAGGCCATGGGCGCCTCGCGCGCACGGGTGCTGGCTATTTACGCCCTTATGGTGTTGTCGCTGGGTGTCGTTGCGGCCGTCATTGGTGTACCGCTCGCGGTGTTATCCGGCTATGGCTTCTCCTATTTTGTCGCCTATCAGCTCAACTTCAATATCCTCACCACCGAGCTGCCCGGTTTGCTCTACGCGCTGCTGTTCGCTGTCGGCCTGCTGTTGCCCCTGCTCTTCTCCCTGCCGGCCATCCTCAGAGGCACGCGCATTTCAGTGCGCGAGGCATTGAGCGACTACGGTATTGCGGTAAAAGCGACGGGATCGTCAACGGTATCTCCCTGGTTGCAGCGGTTGCCCAGCACCCTGGTGATGGCGATCCGCAATACCTCACGACAAAAAAAGCGACTGGCGGTAACCGTGCTGACTATGGCGCTGGGCGTGGCGATTTTCAGTACCGGCTTCAATGTACGGCAGTCGCTTGCCGTATTGCTGCAGGAAAATGCAGAGAGCATGCGCCACGACGTGCGGGTGGTCCTCAAACAGCCCATCACCGCGGAGCAGGCAACGGCGCTATTTGGCAAGCTGCCCAACGTCAGAAAGATGGAGGCCTGGAATGGCGGCCGTGGCGAGATGGAGCACCGCTTGCTGTCGAGCGGCAGTGGCATCGGTATCACTGCATTGCCCTTCGATAGCGAGTTGCTGCGGCCAAAGCTGGTACAAGGGCACTGGCTGCGAGGTGGCAACCGCGCGGAGCTGGTGATGAACCTGCAGGCGTGGGAAGCGTACGACTCACCACCGGTCGGTAGCCGTGTGTCGACGTGGCTCAACGGCAAGCAGGACACGCTGGTGCTGGCGGGGCTGGTGGAGGAGTTTGACAAGCCCAACATCTACCTGGAACAGC
>DASWUD010000121.1:0-7726 GCA_036401755.1 Gammaproteobacteria bacterium | reverse complement strand
GCATAAGTGAACTACCCACCAGAACTCACCGACGTAGAGCCTCAACAAGTGGCAGGCACTCTCCTGTAACCGAAGCGGTGTCAGCGCCAGTGACGGAAGATCGGGAAATGAAGAACACGTTGCCCTCTAAACACTTCTTTGATGCCTCCGAAAAGCGTTGTCTAGCCTCTTTGGTTGTCTCGTGAAGCCATGACTCCGCGCTTTGTTTGATTACGAGTTCTCTGCACGATGGGCAGATGTAATGACTAGAGTGCTTAAAGGGGTGGTGCTGAACTTTGGCCGCCGACTTGCACAATGGACACAAGCAATCTTGAACTTCGCTCACAACGAAACCTCCCCTAGTTGATAAGAAAAAACCTAACGACCAGCATAAGGGGCGCCGCGGTAGCGGCGTCCCAGCGAACGAGAGTGAGCGAGCTTGATGCGCTTGTTAGGTTGTTTCAATCTCCACCACCTCCATCAGCACCTGAATCAGAGGAAGACCATCCTTCGCTTCTGCCCCCACGCCCCCACCCAGAGTGATCATGTATATCTGTTGGTACACATGGGCCATGCCTCTCTTTACCGCAGCCACCAACCCCTACTTCTTCTGACTTTTCCATGTATTTTTTTGTCATAAAAATGACTAGACCAAGAACAAATAGCAAGAAGCCGACAAGCGTAAGGATTGGCGCAAACATCCATCCTATTGGAATTAGTGTTGTTCCTATGGCTACGAGCGTTATGCCAATGTAGTTTCTTGCTTCCATGTTATTCAACCTAACGTTGTTTAGACAGACTCTGTGATAAAAGAACTAGGCAGATTCTGCCTAATCCACTAAACATAGAAACCACTTGAGATATGAAGTGAGCCCTGGTCTGTCAGAGTGGGCGAGTTGTTTGTGGTGCGTATCATCTGCATGCCAATCCTTGCTTGCCGTTTGTCTGGGGCCAATGGCCTTGCATGAGCCTATTTTTTGTGACGGACAAACTATATAACAATCAGGCGGAGGTTGGTAAGCGGTGTGCCCGACCTCGCGTTTTGGAGGGCAAAAATCCAGGTCTGATGATGATGTAGAACAGCTTCTACTATCTGTTGGGCAGATTCTATGCCTGGGTGTATTAGGCAGAAAAGGGAAAGTGGACCAATTGAGTGTCAAGGCGGCTGTCGCGTGGTGTGGGACGCGATGGCAATAAAAATTAACAGTACGTTCACCATTTGCGATGCGTCAACTGACTTGGGGCTGCCCGCGCTAACCCTTTTGTAGCATCTGTCGGTTCGACCCTTACGGTTGCTCGCGATGTCCCGAGCCCGCTTTGCCCTTCATTTCGTAGGGGGGCGGTGCGCCGTTGGGGCGGGTTTGGAAGATGCGCATCGACCACATGTATTGATCGGGTTGGATGCGGATCATCATTTCCAGCGCTTCGTTCATGCGTGCAGCGTCGGCCACTTCGTCACCGCTGGGGAAATTTTGCAGCGGCTCGAACAGGCGTGCGCGGTAGTGGCCGCTGTCGGGGTCGTAGTAGGCCATGTAGGGGACGACTACGGCGTTGCACATCTTGGTGAGGCGTGACAGGGCCGGGATGGTGGCGGTTTCGATATTGAAGAACGGGGCGAACACCGATTTCTCCGGGCCGAAATCCTCGTCGGGCAGGTAGTAGAGGGCGTAGCCTTTTTTGGTGGCGCGGATCAGCGGGCGCAGGTTGTCGCTGCGTTCGTAGATGACGCCGCCGAAGCGGTTGCGGCCGTTGGCCATGAACCAGCCGATCAGCGGATCGCGCACCTCCTTGAAGATGCTCACCACCGGATATTTGCGGTTGTAGGCGATGCCCGCGGCATCGAGCGCGACATGGTGACAGGTGAGCAGGATGATCGGTTTGCCGGACTCGAACAGCTCGCGAACATGCTCTTCACCCTCCAGCACCAGGCGCTTGTTCAAGGCACGTTCACTGCCCCACCAGAGAAAACCGTATTCGAGCATGGCATGGGCCATGTTGCGGAAGTAGCTGCGCGCCAGTGCCTCGCGCTCCTCCTCACTCTTCTCCGGATAACACCACGCCAAGTTGGTGCGCACGATGGCGAGCCGTTTGCGGTTGCGTTGGTAGGTTTGTGTACCGAGCCAGTCACCGAGTGCGGCACGAATACCGCGCGGCAGTTTGGTGAGTAGCCAGAGCAGGCCGAGGCCGATCCAGGTGGGCCAGTGGCGCGGTTTCAGCAGCGCCTTGGCAAGCGGCGGTGGATAGGGGGAGTCGAGCTTTTCGATGGTGCGCTGGGTCATGGGGTCTCGTAACGAATTGTGTCAGCGTAAATGGGAGAGGAGGCGTTCCATCATCGCCTCTGCCTGGGCGCCATAACCGCCGCCGAACAGATTGAGGTGGTTGAGCACGTGGTAGGTGTTGTAGAGGATCTTGCGTAGCCGATAGCCATCATCGAGCGGCCATGCCTCATTGTAGGCGGCGTAAAAGGTGGGCGGAAAACCGCCGAACAGTTCGGTCATGGCGATATCCGCCTCGCGGTCGCCGTAGTAGACCGCCGGGTCGAAGATCACCGGTTCACCACTTAGCAGGGTGGCGAAGTTGCCGCCCCACAGATCGCCGTGCAGCAGCGAGGCGGGCGGCAGGTAGTCGCGGAACATATCGGGAAAGCGATCCAGGAGCTCTTCACCGAGGCGGCGTAACCGTCCGCCGTAGCCGTTCTTCAGCGCCAGGTCGAGCTGATGGCCGAGGCGCCGCTCGCAGATGAACTCGAACCAGTCGTCGCTCTCCTCGTTGGGCTGTTCGGTGGCGCCGATGGTGTTGTCGCGATACCAGCCGTAGCGCTCCCGGGTGACGCGGTGCATCGCCGCCAGCTGCTGACCCAACTGTTCCGCCCCGCCTTTGCCGCCCAACTCCAGATACTCCAGCACCAGGAATGCCTTGCCGTCGGCGATGCCAGTACAGAGCGGCTGTGGTACGCGCACCGTGTGGGTGACGGCGATTTCGTTGAGGCCGTCGCGCTCCGCCTCGAACATCGCCAGCTTGTCGGCGTCGTTGAGCTTGACGAAGTAGCGGCGCGCACCCTCCTCGACCCGGTAGGCGCTGTTGATGCAGCCGCCGCCGACGGCGCTGTGCTGGCTCGGCCGGAAGGCTTCGCCGCTGGCGTCGCTGATCTGCAGTGCGATGGAGTCCCAGAGTGTCATGCCAGAAGGGGGTGCCTTGAAGGAAAGGGGGCGATTATAGCCGCCGCCGCGGCCCCGCCGAAATATTGCCGTGGGCTGGGCGGCGCTCAGCCAAATGGGAGGTATCCACCTACCATAAGCAAAACCCATCTGACAACCATGTTGACTATTTTCGCGGTTGCTTATGCACAGTCATCGGGTTATGGCAGGCGGCCTGCCAGCCGAGCCCGGCCGTAATCGCGGTTCATACATAACGCATTGAATTTGTTGGATAATATTAAGAGGTTATTTTGTGAGCGATTTGACAACAAGCCAGTGCTGGCGCGCCTTGCAAAGAGATCCCCCATGCTCATCCACAAAGTTATCCACAGGATGTGTGGATAAGGTAACAACCCCAGCGGCGACGGCCAGTTAGCACTGGCATCTACCATTTTTCATTATTACCAAAGCGCTGTAAGCGATAGACATGGCCTATCGCCACAAGAGATACAACCGATTACACCAATCAATAAGGCGACTACAGTTATTCCGTGGCCCAGGCCCATTTCCATAATCAGCTATCCAGTGAGGTGCAAGGCGATGAATCTCAAAGGCAGCAAGACCGAACAGCATCTGAAGGAAGCCTTCGCGGGCGAGTCGCAGGCCAACCGCCGCTACCTCTACTTTGCCAACAAGGCCGACGTGGAGGGCCATCCCGATATCGCTGCGCTGTTCCGCTCCACCGCGGAGGGTGAGACCGGCCATGCCCACGGCCACCTGGAGTATCTGGAACAGTGTGGCGACCCGGCCACCGGCATGCCGTTCGGTCCCACCCTCGACAACCTGAAGAGTGCCGTGGCCGGCGAAACCCACGAGTACACCGATATGTATCCGGGCATGGCGAAGGATGCGCGCAGCGAGGGATTTGATGAGATCGCTGACTGGTTTGAAACCCTGGCCAAGGCGGAGCGCTCCCACGCCAACCGCTACCAGCGCGCCCTGGACGAAATGAAGTAGTCATGGCGGGCCCGCCGCAGGAACAATGATTGGAGTGCGAGACATGGTGATGAAGGAAGGCAATCTGCAGGCGCCCACCCGCCATCCCCTCGACTGGAACACCCCCAGCTTCTACAACGAGGGTTTGCTGTACAAGGAGCTGGCGCGGGTCTTCGAGCTCTGCCACGGCTGTCGCCGTTGCATCAGTCTCTGTCACTCCTTCCCGACCCTGTTTGAGCTGATCGACAACTCCGCGACGCTGGAGATGGACGGGGTGAGCAGGGCTGACTACTGGAAGGTGGTCGACCACTGCTACCTGTGCGATCTCTGCTTCATGACCAAGTGCCCCTACATTCCGCCCCACCCCTGGAACATCGACTTCCCCCACCTGATGCTGCGCGCCAAGGCGGTCAAATTTCAGAAGGGCGAGGTCAGGTTGCGCGACCGGGTCCTGACCAGTACCGACGCGGTGGGCAAGCTCGCCGCCATTCCGGTGGTGGCCGGGGCGGTCAACGCCGCCAACCGGTTCAAGCCGGCGCGCAAGGTGTTGCAGACGCTGCTCGGCGTTCATGCGCAGGCGCAACTGCCACAGTATCAGCCGAAACCTCTGCGCAAGCGGCTGCGCAAGAAGGTAGGGGCCAAGGCGGTGGGCGAGGCGGCCGGGCCGACGCACGGCAAAGTGGTGTTGTTTGCTACCTGCTACGGCAATCGCAATGAACCGTTGATTGGCGAGGACCTGGTAGCGGTGTTCGAGCACAACAACATCCCGGTTGCTCTGGCCGAGAAGGAGCAGTGTTGCGGTATGCCCAAACTGGAATTGGGCGATCTTGAGGGGGTGGCGCGCGCCAGGCAGGCCAACATCCCGCAGCTGGCCAAACTGGTGGATGACGGGTGGGATATTGTCGCGCCGATCCCCTCCTGTGCGTTGATGTTCAGGAAGGAGCTGCCGCTACTCTTCCCCGGCGATGCGCAGGTGCTAAAGGTGAGCCAGGCGATCTTTGATCCGTTTGAGTATCTGCTGCATCGCCACAAGGCCGGCAAGTTCAACACCGAGTTCAGGCACCCGCTCGGCAAGGTGGCCTATCACGCCGCCTGTCACCAGCGGGTGCAGAACGTCGGTGCCAAGACGCGCGAGGTGTTGTCACTGATCCCCGGTACCGAGATCACCACCATCGAGCGCTGTTCGGGGCACGATGGCACCTATGCAGTGAAGCAGGAGTTTTTTGATGCAGCAATGAAGCTCGTCAAGCCGGTGGTCAATCAGGTGAAAAAGAGTGAAGCGAACCATTATGGTAGCGACTGTCCCTTGGCGGGGCACCACATCGAACACGGCATGGCCGATGGCAGCCGCACCGAACACCCCATGAGCCTGCTGCGCAGGGCGTACGGGATTTAAATCAATAGATAGGTTGGGTGTCCCCTGTCGGGGATAAACGAGGCGTAACAAGTAGTGGGCATTACAAAAAGGAGAAAGACATGGGTGAGTGGTCTGATTACTTTGAAGATTTTCCAGAGGAAAATCCGGCGAACTATGTGGGCAATCGCTTTGATCCGAAGGGCGCTGAAGCGTTGCGAGCGGCTGAGGCAAAAGCCACTGCTGAGCAAGCCAAGCTCAATGCCGAGATTGCGCGCATCGTCAAGAAGCATAGCAAGCCGGATTCCTCTGGTGCAGGTGGCAAATAGGAAAGCAGCGGTGCCCAACAAGGCGCTTGAAGCGACGCCGCTTCAGCATGGTGACGCTGCGTTAACCCAGCTTACATCTGGAGGAGAAGTGACATGGCGAACGAAGGTTATCACGAACCGGCAGAACAGCTCAGCGATGAAACGCGCGATATGCACCGCGCCATTGTCTCGTTGATGGAGGAGCTGGAGGCGGTCGACTGGTACAACCAGCGTGCAGAGGTGGGCTGCGACCCGGCGTTGCGTGCGATTCTTGTTCACAATGCCAACGAAGAGAAGGAGCATGCGGCGATGCTGTTGGAATGGATCCGCCGGCGCGACAAGGGGTTCGACAAGCAGCTGCGTGACTACCTCTTCAGCGACAAACCGATCGCCCACGAATAGTCCGACGGAGAGGAGTCATGCGTCAGTTGTCCCACAAAGACCTCTTCAGCCTCGAAGAGTATGCGCGGATTCGCCCCGAATACCGTGCCCGGGTGATCGCCCACAAAAAGGAGCGTCACGTCGCGCTCGGTGAGCATGCGAGCCTCCATTTCGAGGATGCGATGACCATGCAATATCAAATACAGGAGATGCTGCGCATTGAGCGTATCTTCGAGCAAGATTCCATTCAGGATGAGCTGGATGTATACAATGCGCTGATCCCCGACGGCGGTAACTGGAAGGCCACCTTCATGCTCGAATATTCCGACGTGAAGCACCGCAAGCGTGCGCTGCAACAGCTCATTGGCATCGAGCGCCATCTCTATGTGCAGGTGGTGGGGTTTACACAGGTGCGTCCCATCGCCAACGAGGATATGGCACGCGAGACCGAGCAAAAAACATCGGCGGTCCACTTCGTGCGCTTTGAACTGACGCCGGAGATGGCGGCAGTGGTGAAAAAAGGCGCGGCGGTCCGCGTCGGTATCGATCATCCCGCCTACCGCGTGGAGGTGACTATTCCCGACAACGTGCGTGACTCACTGGCGGGAGATCTGGCCTGAGTCTGTTAAAGGGCACCTCTAAAAATTCGCTGAAGGTGCGCATCGAATTTTTAGAGGTGCCCTAAAGGGTTGAATCGTTGAAACGGTTTGGCGAGAGATTGCCGCTCAGTGCGCAAAGTGCAACACCACGCCAAGCCAAATGGCCACACCGCCGAGCAGATGGAGGTGCAGCGCCGGCGGCACCGCGCGGCTTGCCTGTTTACGGAGCAGCAGCGACTCGCCGATGAGCAAGGCGGCACTTATTGCCAGCGACACTGAAAATGGCGTGCCGAAGTGCACCTGGCTGCCGACCATCCAGGCACCGAGCAGTGCGGCGCTCTGCAGGGCGATCACCAGGTAACCGGTGGCGGGGCCGAACATCAGGCCGAGGGTGCGTATGCCGCGCGCCATCATCTCATTCTGCTGGGGCCAGGCGCGCAGCACCCACCAGCCGGTGGCCCAAAGCAGCGTGACAATGCCGAGCAGCGCCCCGTGCTTGTCGGGCCAGCGGTGCGCCGCGCCATAGGCAAGCGGCACTGTCCAGGCGATAGCCACCCCCAGCCAGGCATCGATAAGAAAGGTACGCCGGCGCAACCACGGATAGCTCAGCGCCACCAACAGGGGGAGCGAGGCAAGTGCCAGGACGCGCATCCCCAGCAGGGCAAAGATCAGCAGCGCCAACACCCCCAGCAGTAGTGCAAACCAGAACACCTCGCGCTGCGTCAGCACACCTCGGGCCATCAGCGAGTAGTCATCGGCGCCACTTCGTGCATTCGCCAGATCGTTGAGACACCCTGCCAGCCCCCAGAGGGCCAGGGTTGCCACCATGAGTGCAAGGGTGGGTACGATGGCAGGGGAGCCGGTGCTGGAGAGGAGTGCTGCTCCGAGGAGGGGGGCGAGCAGAAGCAGCAGTGGTAGCGGCGGGAGCAGACGCGCCATCTGGAGATAACGCCTGGCCATGTGGCCGGCAGT
>DASWUD010000120.1:0-4923 GCA_036401755.1 Gammaproteobacteria bacterium | reverse complement strand
GCGGATGTGGTTGGGGGTCACCTCGACCAGTTCGTCGTCATCGATGAACTCCAGCGCCTGTTCCAGGGTCATGCGGATCGGCGGGGTGAGCAGGATATTTTCATCACTGCCCGCGGCACGGATATTGGTGAGCTGCTTCGCCTTGAGCGGATTGACCACCAGATCGTTGTCGCGCGAGTGGATGCCGATCACCATCCCTTCATAGACCTCGTCACCGTGACCGACGAAGAGGCGGCCGCGCTCCTGCAGGGTGAACAGCGCATAAGCGAGCGCCTTGCCGGCGCCGTTGGAGATCAGCACGCCGTTGATGCGCTGGCCATACTCGCCGCGCTTCAGCGGGCCGTAGTGGTCGAACACGCTGTAGATCAGGCCGGTGCCTTGGGTGGAGGTGAGGAACTCGGTGCGGAAGCCGATCAGGCCGCGCGACGGAATGATGAAGTCGAGACGGGTGCGCCCCTTGCCGTCCGGCACCATGTTCTTCAGGTCGCCACCGCGCAGGCCGAGCTTCTCCATCACGGTGCCCTGGTGCTGCTCTTCCACATCGACGGTGAGCTGCTCGAACGGCTCCTGCTTCTCGCCGTCCACTTCGCGGATGATCACTTCCGGGCGCGACACGCCCAGTTCGTACCCTTCACGGCGCATGTTTTCGATGAGGATGGACAGGTGCAGTTCGCCACGGCCGGAGACGCGGAACTTGTCCTGGTCGCCGGTATCTTCGACGCGCAGCGCCACGTTGTGGATCAGCTCGCGCTGCAGGCGGTCGCGGATCTGGCGGCTGGTGACGTACTTGCCGTCCTTGCCGGCGAAGGGCGAGGTGTTGACCTGGAAGGTCATGCTGACGGTCGGCTCGTCCACGGAGAGCGGCGCCAATGCCTCGACGGCGTTGGGATCACAGAGGGTATCGGAGATGCGCAGCTGATCGACGCCGGTGAAGGCGATGATGTCGCCCGCTTCTGCCTCCGGCACCTCGATGCGCTGTAGCCCCATGAAGCCGAGCACCTGCAGGATGCGCGCATTGCGGCGCTTGCCGTCGGCATCGACCACCACCACCTGGGTATTGGTCTTGACCTTGCCGCGCACGATGCGGCCGATGCCGATGACACCCACGTAGCTGTTGTAGTCGATCTGGCTGACCTGCATCTGGAACGGGCCATTGGCATCGACATCGGGCACATGCACCTTGTCGACGATGGTCTGGAACAGCGGGGTCATGTCACCGTCGCGCACCGAGGCGTCGAGGCCGGCGAAGCCGTTGAGGCCGGAGGCGTAGACCACCGGGAAGTCGAGCTGTTCGTCGGTGGCGCCGAGGCGATCGAACAGGTCGAAGGTCTGATCCAACACCCAGTCGGGACGCGCGCTGGGGCGATCGACCTTGTTGATGACGACGATCGGCTTGAGGCCGCGTGCCAGGGCCTTCTGCGTAACAAAGCGGGTCTGCGGCATCGGGCCGTCGACCGCATCCACCAGCAGCAGCACCGAATCGACCATCGACAGCACGCGCTCCACCTCACCGCCGAAGTCGGCATGTCCCGGGGTATCGACGATGTTGATGCGGTATTTGCCCCACTTGATGGCGGTGTTCTTGGCGAGGATGGTAATGCCGCGCTCCTTTTCCAGAGCGTTGGAGTCCATCGCACGTTCTTCGAGCTGGGTGCGCTCGTCAAGGGTATCGGACTGCTTCAGAAGCTGATCGACAAGGGTGGTCTTGCCATGGTCGACGTGGGCGATGATGGCGATATTACGCAGGTTTTCAATCACAATGGTTCACCAGAAGGGTAAAAGAGCGCGCGGATTCTACCGCGACCGGGGAGTTCACTACCAGAAAAAACGCAGTGGAATCGGCACAACCGGCTCAGGCAGCGAGCCGGCTCTGCCCATCCCACTCGCGTTTCATGCGGACTTTGGCGTCACGGCGCTCCGCCTTGCGGCTCTTGCCGTGGGCAGCACACTTGCGCAGCAGTGGGTGGTCGTGGAGCAGGTTGCGGTGGCTTGGCACCGGCTTTTTGGGCTGTTTCATGGTCACATGTCCCGATAGATTGATTTGGGGCGCGTATTGGACCACTAATTGGAGGGAAAGTGCACTGTTTTTTCTGGCCATAAGCAAGTATTCACTATCAACCAGAGACGGAGCCTTACGTGCGGGAGCCTGTGCTCCATAGAAGTAGCCTGGCTAGTTTTTCCTTTCGTCTGAGGGGGGGCAGGCTCCATGGGGGCAAACAAGATTTCTGGTGACCGCGCTTTCTATCGCTGAGGTATAGTTACACTACATTTCCTTCAAGTCAGCGAGGACTCAGTCACGGTGTCATCCACACAGTTCAACCTGGATCTCCCTGTAAACTCGGCCCCCTCCTCTCCGAGGATCGTTGCCGCAGTGGAGGCCTTGGCGAACGAAAGCGGCATCTCTGCACGTGGCGCCATATTCACCCGTCCCGAAGTAGTGGAATTCATCCTTGACCTCGCTGGTTACACTTCTGAGCGGACACTCCACCGCCTGCGCCTGCTCGAACCGTCATTTGGCGGCGGCGAATTTCTGCTCGCAGCAATTCGCAGACTTTTGTCGGCATGGCGCAGGGAAAAAAACCGTGGCGATGACGTAACCACCCTTCGGGATGCTATCCGCGCGGTTGAACTGCACCGCGACACCTTCGCTGCAACGCGCCAGTTGATCATCGACTCGCTCCTGCAGGAGGGTATCGCAGCCGAATCGGCCAAGGCACTTACCGATAGCTGGCTACTGCAGGGCGACTTCCTTCTCGCACCCATCGATGACCGGTTTGACGTCATTGTCGGCAACCCTCCTTATGTGCGTCAGGAGTTGATCCCCGCACCGCTACTGGCGGAGTACCGCAGCCGCTACCAAACCATGTACGACCGAGCCGATCTCTATATCCCCTTTATCGAGCGCTCACTCTCGCTGCTGGCCGACAACGGCAGCTTGGGGTTTATCTGCGCCGACCGATGGATGAAAAACCGCTACGGCGGTCCTCTGCGCAAATTGATAGCAAGCCAGTTCCATCTAAAGATCTACGTGGACATGGTGGATACCCAGGCCTTCCACAGCGACGTCATTGCCTACCCGGCCATTACAGTCATCAGCAGAGAACGGGACTCCGTCACCCGCATCGCGCATCGCCCGCTCATCGACAGTGCTGTTCTTCAATCCCTCGCCGCTGAGCTCACTGCCGGGAAATTGCCACAACACAGCCAGGTACGTGAACTCACCTGTGCCACTGCGGGTGATGAACCATGGCTGCTTGAGTCATCGGATCAGATGGCACTCATCCGCCATCTGGAGCAAACCTGGCCCACCCTCGAAGAGGCTGGCTGCAAAGTTGGCATTGGTGTCGCCACCGGCGCGGACAAGGCGTTTATCGGTAACTTCAACGCCCTTGACGTGGAGCCGGATCGCAAGCTTCCGCTGGTCACCACCCGCGATATAGTGAGCGGCGAAGTTCATTGGCCCGGTCAAGGCGTCATCAACCCCTTCGTGGACGAAGGAGGGCTGGTCGATCTCGATGCCTATCCGCGACTGCGTCGATATCTCGAAGCACACAGAGAGGTGATCGCTGCGCGCCATTGCGCGCAGAAGGCTCCGGCCAGTTGGTACCGCACCATCGATCGCATCTTTCCCGCCCTCGCGAAGAAACCAAAGCTGCTAATCCCCGATATCAAAGGCGCGGCGCACATTGTCTACGAGCCAGGCGAACTCTACCCGCACCACAATCTCTATTACATCACCTCCGACAGCTGGGATCTGCGCGCCTTGCAGGCGGTTCTCCGCTCCGAAGTCACCCGCCTGTTCATTTCCAGCTACTCCACCAAAATGCGCGGTGGCTATCTTCGCTTCCAGGCACAATACCTGCGCCGCTTGCGCATCCCTCATTGGCGTGATGTTCCCGAATCATTGCGGACTGAGCTTGCAGAAGCCGCGCGGAGCAGCGATCTGTCCGCGTGCAACCGCGCCACATTCGAGCTCTACGGACTAAGCAAAGAAGAGCAGGCTGCTCTAGGAGGAAACGGAGAGTAAATGGCGCTTAATCTGGTAAATTACGAACGCAAGGCCCGTGCAGCTGTAAAGGCCTTCTGGGAGAATCGGGAGCAGGCGCGAACCAAACAGGCCGAATCCGGCAAAGCCGATCAAGGTGAGCGTGCAGGTGTTACTGCCGGCAAGAACATGGACGGCTTTATCGAACTGGTGTGCGACCTTGTCAAAGCCAATGGCCTCGCTCATGCCAACATCCACCGGCAACGTGCCCTGCTCACGCTTCCCGGTTACTTCCGCCCGACAAAACTATGGGATCTCCTGGTCATCCACCAAGGCCAGCTCATCGCCGCCATCGAATTGAAGAGCCAGGTCGGCCCCTCCTTCGGCAACAACTTCAACAACAGAACTGAAGAAGCCATCGGAACCGCGCACGATCTCTGGACCGCCTACCGTGAAGGTGCCTTTGGCCAACAACCGCGCCCCTTCATTGGCTGGTTGATGCATGTGGAAGATGCCCCGGAATCACGCCGTTCAGTTGTGGATAGAACGCCACATTTTCCACTGCGCCCTGAATTCCAGGGGGCATCCTACCTCAAATGATACGATCTGCTCTGTCAATAGTTGGTACAGGAGCAGCTCTACACCACCGCATCAGTAATCACCTCGACCCGTGCAGCAGTCAGCTCTGGAAAATATTCCGGCCTGTCGCCGATGACCGATCTCAAGACATTTGTTACCGGATTTGCTGGCCATATTGCGGCTGAGGCGGCGCGGCTGAGGTAATTGACCAAGCAAGCGTAGGATGATGTGATGGTCTCCTCCCCTTTCTAAATCGGCGTCATATGCGCCACGATGGAGATGTTAAAAAACCATCGAAAGGAAAAAGGAGGAGACCGAGATGAAGATTACAACGGTAGGGCTGGATCTGGCAAAGAGCG
>DASWUD010000119.1:0-11188 GCA_036401755.1 Gammaproteobacteria bacterium | reverse complement strand
GGGATAACCAGCCATCAAGAGTACTCGGCGTCAGGCTATCTTCAATCCTTGCGAGCTTACCCCGCGTCGTTGGCAAGATGACAACCATCGACAACCCGTTTCCCGCGTATGGCAGCTCCAGCAGTTGCACGCCCTCAAGCTGTGCGTATCTGAAACGGCCCTTCTGATACAGCATGGGTGCGAGTGTTGTTGTGTTGCCGGGCAGTGAAAATTTTGCCCTCTGGGTGCGCCGGGGGTCGAAGCGGCTTGCCCAGTTACCCTTGAAATAGATGGCATTGACCAAGACCAGCGCGGCCTTCGGGTCCAGGTCTCCTGGGCGGACCATATCCCTGATTTTTTGCTCGGTGTTATTTTCAACCCAACGGTTGATGGTTTGGCTCGCCTCAGCCGTGTTTGCAAAATCGAGGGGCGTGATCGAGGCAGCGTAATGGTGTTTCGACAGGGTCAAATATTCCACTAGCAGAGGGTATCCCTGCCGCGGCCATAAAGAGTTGGCCATGTGAAGCTGCACCTGACCGTTGCGCTGTAGCGCTTCAAGGCGCGCAGTGAGCTCGGTGAAGGCCGGGTGTGGTTGCGCGCTTCGGGTAAAATGCAGAACCTTGGCCATCTCCTCTGCCGTATCGCCCCGCGCCCCTCCATAGCACATGGCCATTGCAGTCGAAATGGAGTAAGGCGAAAAGAACAGATTTCCCTTCGTGTCTCTTAACTTTGAATATAGATCGAGTGCGAATCGGTTATTTCCGGCGACCGTACCGTTGATGTCGGGCGGAGGGAGAGCGGCCGAAGCCGTGGCTATCCCTAGTAGGGCAGCAAACAGCAGCGCAGTAAAGCGTTGAATCTGGGGGCTCACCATCACGTTCCTCCATGAAACACTATTTTGGCCGATTCAAGGCAAGGGGCGGCAGTTGAAGGCATCTGCCGTGCAGTAGAGTCCCCGGGTCTGCGCTGATTTTTATGCACCTGCGCTTCTGCGTCAACACTTGCGCACTGCGCTCATACGGCTGAGGGTTGTATCTGCCGGGTAGTCCACTGCTATTATTCGTCGCAGGCCAATCGTCTAGCATGCTGATACGGACATGTTCATTAAAAACCGATCTTTGGAGTAGTCATGCCGCTTAAAGTCGCTGTTACCTGCCTCATCACCGGTCTCGCCTTGGTTGTCGGATTCGCACATGCCAAGGAGGTCACGCTGCCGTATAAAGGGTTAACGCTTAACGCCAACCTGGAACTCGCGCACGACAAGACGCCCGCTGACGGGGTGATCGTGATGACCCATGCGGGACTGGCGCACAACGGCATGGAGACCATCAGCACCCTGCAAGGCCTGTTCAAGGAGCAGGGCTATAACACGCTCGCCATCACCCTCAGTCTCGGGATCAACAATCGCCACGGTATGTACGACTGCACGATGACGCACCGGCACCATTTCGCGGATGCTGCCGATGAGATAGGCGCCTGGCTTGACTGGCTGAAATCGCAGGGAGTGAAGCGCGTGGTGCTATTCGGCCATTCACGCGGTGGTGCGGAGACGGCACTCTACGCGGCAGAACACGCAAATCCGCTGGTGCAGGCGGTGGTACTACTCGCCCCTGACACACGCGAAACCAACGATGCCGCCGCTTATCAGCAACGTCATAACAAGGCTCTCGCTCCACTGTTGGAGAAGGCCCAGCAGCTGGTCACCGCCGGCAAGGGTGAGATGGTGTTAGAGCATACCGATTTTCTTTATTGCCCCGATACATCGGTGACTGCAGCGACGTTCGTTTCCTATTACGGGCCAGACCCTCGCCTCGATACCGCGTACCTGATCCCCAAGATCCGCAAGCCGACGCTGATCGTGCTTGCCGGCGATGATGAAGTTGTCGTCAATAACCAAAAATTTGTCCCCCTCGCCGACGACAAGCAGGTACAGGTGACCACGGTCGATGGCGCCGGGCATTTCGTTCGGGATCTGTTTGCGGATGATGCGGCCGAGCAGATCCAGACGTTTCTGAAGGCCCATGGTTACTGAAGATTGGCGTGAACGCAGCAGCTTGTCGTTGTCGTTCATGTCACTTCATGCCATGGTGGCCAACGTCTTGCGAAAACGCACTAGCGACAGCGCAAACAATACGGCGCCGATGAGAGCAAGGCTGACGAGTTGCGGCCAGACCACGTCGAGTCCCGCCCCCCGAAACAGGATCGCTTGGGCAAAATTGACGAAGTGAGTGGTTGGCGCTGCCTGCATCGCGATCTGGATCGTGTCGGGCATGCTTTCGCTATGCACTCCACCTCCCGAGAGTGCCTGGGCACGGATCAGTCCGCCTGCCCCTGAAAGTATCTGCATCGGCAGCAGGGCGATGAACAGCAGCAAGCCGAATTGGGGCATCGAGCGGGCGATGGTGCCGAGAAAGATCCCCAGGGAGGTGGTGGCGAACAGGTGCAGTATCGCTCCGGCAAAAAACAGCAGAAGTGATCCCTCGATGGGTACTGCAAGCACTCCACGTACGATGACATACAACGACACGATCGATACTGCCAGCACGATCACGATCATCGCCCAGATCTTGGCGCTCATGATTTGGAAAGGGGTGACGGGCATCACCAGCAGATGCTCTACCGTGCCATGCTCACGCTCGCGTATCAGTGCGGCGCCCGTGAGTACCACGGCCAGCATGGTGATGGCGCTGATAATTTCCATCACGGCACCAAACGAGATCTTGTTCAGCTCCGGATTGAAGCGGGCCCGCAGCGCCAACTCAACCGGCGGCGCCGCTTGTGTATGTTGCTCCTGCACGAAGCTGTTCACCTCGCCCGTTACGATGGCCTGGGTATAGCCACTACCGGTAAAGGCCTGCGACATGCGCGTGGCATCGACATTGAGCTGTAGTGCCGGTGTGTGTCCGGCGACGAGATCACGTTCAAACTGGGAAGGAATATGCAGCGCAAAGGTGTCAATGCCTGCATCCATGCGCGCGTCCATTTCGGTCGGGCTGATCAGTGTCGGTCGTTTGAAATAGGGTGGATAAAAGGCATCGGTGATGCGCCTGGAGAGCACCGAGTGATCATCGTCGATAACGGCGATGGGTGCCATGTGCAATGTCTCCGGCATGGCGGAGGCAGAGTTGTAAATGTTGAGCGTGAAGGCGTAGATGATCAGCACCAGGAGGAAGGGATCACGCAGCAGGCTGCGTATCTCCTTGATGCCCAGATGGAAGATGTTATGTGCCGCCTGCATGGTCAGCGCGCCTGTTTTTTCAGCAACAGCGTACCGAGTCCGATGAGCACGGGCACCGAGAGCGCCAGAGGGATGAACGCGGTATGCAGATCGGTAAAGGTGAGCCCTTTCGAGAAGGTGCCGCGTGTGATGGTCAGGAAATAGGAGGTCGGAAAGAGCTGACCGATCACGGCACCGGCCCCCTCCAGCGAGGAGACCGGCTCGATCAGTCCTGAAAACTGCACAGCAGGCAAGATGCTTAGCACACCGGTCGCCAGCAGCGCGGCCACCTGGCTATTCACCAGGGTGGAGATCACCAGGCCGAAGGCGGTAGCCGCCATCACGTAGAGCAAGGACGCGCTGGCCAGGGTTAGAAAGCTGCCCTTCAGCGGCACATGGAAGAGATAAATGGCCAACCCCGTCAACAGCAGGAAATTGGTCAAGGCCAGCACGATATAGGGGATCTGTTTGCCGACCAGAAACTCCAGGCGCGTCACCGGCGTGACATAGAGATTGACGATGGAGCCGAACTCTTTTTCGCGCACCACCGACATGGCGGTAAGAATCGAGGGAAACAGCAGCAACAGCAGCGGGATCACCGTCGGCACCATGGCGGGCAGACTTTTTACATCGGGGTTGTAGCGAAAACGCGTTTCGATGCTGAACATCCCGGTGGCGGCCGCGCCATGTAGCTCGCGGGCCCGGGTGTTGAGCCAGTGCTGGTGTATGCCTTGTACATAGGCACGCACTGTCTCGGCGCGGGCGGGCATGGAGCCATCGATCCAGGCACCGATTTGCACAGGGGTGCCGCGCGCCAAATCGCGGGAAAAATCGGGCGGGATCTCCAGGGCCAGAGCGAGCTCGCCGGCGCGCATGCGCCGATCCAGATCGGCGTAGTCCTGCAGCGGTGGTTTTTCGATGAAATAGCGGGAGCCGGCCAGACTCTGCACATAGCCACGGCTCTCGGTGGTTTGATCGTGATCGAGCACCGCAAAGGTCAGGTCTTCCACATCCATGTTGATGCCGTAACCCAGCACCAGCATGAGAATAATGCTGCCCAGTGCGGCGAGCAACAGGCGCAGCGGATCGCGATAGAGTTCCAGCGCCTCGCGCCGGGTGTAACTCAACAAACGATGCAGCTTGAGAGAAAGCGGACCAAGTGTAACGGACTGATTATTGGCCGCCAATGCCTCGGTGAGTTCCGACTCTTCCTTGGCGGCCTCCTTCGCCGCACCGGGCTCGCTCTCTGCCACTGCCTTTTCGAGATGGCTGATGAAGGCCTCTTCAAGCGTTTGCACACCCTGTTCCTTGATGATGGCGGCAGGGGCGTCGCTCACCAACACCTTGCCAGCATGCATTAGCGAGACGCGATCACAACGTTCGGCCTCGTTCATGAAATGGGTGGCGATGAAGATGGTGACGTTCTCCTTGCGTGCCAGCTCGATGAGCGTGATCCAGAAGTTGTCGCGCGCCACCGGATCGACCCCCGAGGTGGGCTCGTCGAGGATCAGCATCTCGGGTTGGTGGACCATCGCGACGGCGAGCGACAAACGCTGGCGCTTTCCTAACGGCAGTGCGTTGGGCAGCACGTCCATGATCTCGGTCAGATCAAAACGCTGTGCCATCTCTTTCACTCGTGCCTGGATCTGCTCCTTAGGGATCTCGAAGAGCTGCGCATGCAGCACCAGGTTTTGCCGCACGGTGAGTTCGCTGTAGAGGGAGAAAGACTGGGACATGTACCCTACGCGGCGGCGTGTCTCGATATCACGCGGGTGGACCAGATTGCCGAACAGCCACGCCTGCCCTTCACTTGCGGGCAGCAGACCGGTGAGCATTTTCATGGTGGTGGTTTTACCGCAGCCGTTGGAGCCGAGGAAGCCGAAGATCTCGCCGCGGTGAATATGGAAGTTGACGTGATCGACGGCGGTGAAGCTGCCAAAGCGCATGGTGAGCTCGCGCGCTTCGATGGCGACCTCCGCCTCATCCTGCGCCACACGCGGTGCAATAACCACCGGCCGGTAATCGGCGCGTTGTTCCTCCGGCAGCAGGGAGATGAAGGCCTCTTCCAGCTCCTTGACCCCGGTTCGCGCCAGCAGTTCGCTGGGAGTCACGGTGGCGATGACCCGTCCGTTGTTCATGGCCACCAGCCAATCGAAGCGCGCCGCCTCTTCCATGTAGGCGGTGGCCACCAGCACGCTCATGCCGGGTCGATCAGCGCGGATGCGATCGATGAGCTCCCAGAACTGCCGGCGCGACAACGGATCGACACCGGTGGTCGGCTCATCGAGAATCAACAGATCGGGGTCGTGGATCAGTGCGCAGCAGAGGCCAAGCTTCTGCTTCATGCCGCCAGAGAGGTTGCCGGCGGGACGATCCGTGAACGGCGCTAATCCGGTGGCATGCACCAGCTCGGCGATGCGCCGCTCGCGTTCGATGCGAGCATGTCCAAACAGACGGCCGAAGAAATCGATGTTCTCGAACACCGACAGTGTCGGAAAAAGATTCTTGCCAAGTCCCTGTGGCATGTAAGCGATGCGCGGGCAGACTTGGCTGCGATGTCTGGTACTGGCCATATTGCCGCCCAGCACTTCAATCGTGCCGCTCTGGATCTTCCGAGCGCCGGCGATGAGTGAAAAGAGACTCGACTTACCCACGCCATCCGGGCCGATGAAACCGATGATGCGCCCCGCAGGGAGATCGAGTGAAATCGCATCCAGCGCACACACCTTTTTGTAGCGCAAACTGACTCCAGTCAAGCGCACCACGGGTGAATCGTTCTGCGACGCGATCATGCCGTCGCTCATTGCGGCAGCTTGAGTTGCAGACGATCTGGCCAGGCCGCATTGGCATCGCGCCGCACGTAGGCGACGCCGGGCAGGCCGGTCTTCACTTGGAGAATATGTTTTTTGAGCAGCTCGGGCGGGAATTGTGCGCGCACACGGAACATCAGTTTTTCGCGCTCACTGGCGGTTTCCACCGTTTTGGGGGTGAACTGTGCCACGTCAGAGACAAAGGAGACCTGTGCGGGGAGCACATATTGGGGGGCCGCATCGAGCACGATGTGCACCTCGGTACCGATGGCCACGCGCCCTGCCTCATTGGTCGGCAGGAAGAACGTCATATAGACATCGCTGAGGTCTACCATATTCAGTACGCGTCCACCGGTGCCGAGCACTTCACCTGGGTGGGCCACCAGATATTGCACCCGTCCATCGCGTGGAGCTTTCAGGGTGGACTCTTCGATCTCTACCTGTATGTGCGCCACGGCGGCACGGGCAGCGGCCACCGCCGATTGCGCGCTGTTGATCTGCGAGCGCGCTGTAGCCATTGCGGCCTCGGTGGCGGCCACCTGCGCACGAGCGGCGCTGAGTGCGGCGGCGGCGGTGTCTACCGCGGCGCGTGCATCGTCGGCCGTCTGTTGGGAGGCGACCCCGGTAGTGGCCAGCTCTCTGATGCGTACCTCGCGCTTGCGAGCGGCCTCCAGCTCGGCACGACGCTGCGCCACCAGGGCCTCGGCGGCCGCCTTTTCGCTCTCCCGTTGCGCCAATTGGCTGCGCACGGTAATAACCGCATCCTCGGCCTGGCGTAACTGCGCCTCGGCTTGCTGGCGCTGGGCCTCCAGCGCCTGCGTATCCATCAGTGCAACCACCTGGCCCGCTGTAACGAATTCGCCTTCGTGAACCCGAATCTCCTGCAGGCGCCCCGCCGCCTTGGTTGCCACATCGATCTCCACCGCCTCGATACGGCCGTTGCCGCTGACCAGTCCCTCCTCGCGGGTGTTGAGAGTGAGGCGCTGCCAGGCGAACACGGCAGCGCCGGCCAGCAGCAGAGCCACGACAATCCATCTTGACCAGCGTTTCAGCGGTTGGGTGTTCACAGCTATTCATTCCTTGAGTGAGCGTTATGGCGAGATGCAACTCGTCACAGAAACAGCGTGTGCTCCCAACTAACGCCCTGGCTATTCGGGTTTGCCGTTTTGCGACATCAGATAATTCACCAGGGTGTCGATATCACCCTCATCGATCGGGGCGCCGAACACCTTTTTCATTTTGGTGATCGAGCCACGCCATTGCTCTTTGGAGAGCGGGGGCTGCATATAGATGTAATCGGCGGAGTGGCAAGCCGTGCAGTTTTTGGTCGCCGTCTCCAGCCCCGGGCCAGGCATGAACTGAACCGTCTCCCTGGGCAGTTCAATGCTGACCTTGCCCACCCGCTCAGCCGCGAAGCCGGGCACCGCGATGGCCAGACCAAAAAGGACAGCGGGCATGAGTAATGCAATGACGTGCTGTTTCATGGCGCACCTCCTCAGGTGGCGCTGATGCGGAGAGTCTCGACGACATTGCGCATGTAACCCGCAGGATTCCAGCGTGGCTCAAAGCGTTGCGACTCGCCGATGGTGTTGATCGCCAGACAGGCCAGCGTGTAGGTGTGGCCCGTCTTCGGCGTGAAAGGGGCCCGCCACTCGCGAAAACTGTATTTGCCGTAATCCTTGCCGAGCTGCGCCTGTGTCCAGCTGGTACCGCCATCGCTGGAGAAGAGCACCCGGGCGATTCCGTAACCACCGTCAAAGGCGATCCCCTTCACCTCATAGCTATGGCCTCCCTTGATGGTGCTGCCGTCGGCGAGACTGGTGATGAAGGAGCGCACGTCCATCCGGTTGATGGGAACCGTCTTGACCCCTTGCTCACCGGGCGTCATGCAGGCGCAATCGTTATCGGGGATGCGGTAGGCCGGATTCATCCAGAAATTTTGGTCTACCTTGCCGATCACCTCAATGTCATCCAGCATCTTGACCCAGTAAGTGGCATACCAGCCGGGCACCACCAGCCGCACCGGGAAACCGTTGAGCAGCGGCAACGGTTCATTGTTCATGCTATAGGCGACGATCACCTCCTCGCGCAGGGCGATGTCCATGTCGAGCGCCTTGATGAAGTCGGGAGTAGCGGGAAGAATGGGGCCATCCGCGCCATTAAATTTGACCTGCACTGCTTCGGCAGCAATACCCGCCTTGTTCAGGATGTCGCGCAGTCGCACCCCTTTCCACAGGGCGTTGCCCATGGCGCCATTGCCCCATTCGCCTCCGATAACGCGCGGATTGAACAAGCCGCGGCTGTTGCCCGAACACTGGCAGACGGCACTGATCTCCACCGCTTCGAAGTTGTTCTTCAGATCGGCCACACTCAAGGTGAGCGGTTGCTTGACCAGACCGTGGACGCTGATGCGGAAGGCGTCCCCGTCGACGGTCGCCGGCATGCCGGCGAGATGCCAGCGCACAAAAAACGCATCGTTGGGGGTATACACCCCGCTGTTGTAGATATGGAAGGGTGTTTCGAGCTGGACGGGACGCGCCGTCATCACGATGAGTTCACGTTTCTGTGGATAGGTGGCGAGCACCCGCTTGCCATTGGCCATCGGCAGCTCGATCGATTTTTGCGCCGCAGCGCTGACGCCTCCCCGCCCCAGCAAGGCAAACCCGCCCAGTGCCGCGCCAGCCTTGAGAAATTTGCGGCGAAGCGAGTTGGATGGTTGGGGGGATTGCAGAGACTCTTCCTCGTCGTTCATAGTCGGACTCCTCTCGCTCGCTGGGCGACCCATTCACCACGGGTGTTATCGTTATCGAACACTCAAAGGCGAGCAGGCAGGTGTGCTTCAGGACAGGACAGAAAAGGAGAGCGAGACAATGTCGCGCCCGTTGGGTGTTCAGTGGAGCCTTTTCAGTACAGCCTATTCTATAGACGCTAAACCTCGCCCGTTCAACCTCACGGCACACCGCGCATTCGCAATGTTGGCGCTGATGACTACAGTAATTTCAGGGGGTTCGGCACGAAAAAATGCACGCATGACGATGCCCAACCCCTCAGCGAAACACTCATGCCCACTGGCACTAATCCAACATAAGGGATGGTATACCCATGGCGAGGCGTTCGTTCCCTTTGGCTGAAGTCTATACCTTGCTCGAACCGGGGCCGGTGGTACTGCTCACCACGGCACACAAAGGCAAGGCCAACATCATGACCATGTCGTGGCACACGATGATGGAGTTTGAACCGCCATTGGTGGGCTGCATCGTCAGCGGTCACAATTTCAGTTTCACCGCCCTCAAGGCGACGCGGCAATGTGTCATCAACATCCCGACAGTAGAATTGGCGGAACAGGTAGTAGCGGTTGGCAATAGCTCCGGGCGCAGCGTGGACAAGTTCGAGACCTGCAGCCTCACCCCGGCACCGGCCGAACAGGTGGTCGCGCCGCTCATCACCGAGTGTTATGCCAACCTGGAGTGCCGGGTTGTCGATACCCGGCTGGTGAACCACTACAACTTCTTTGTGCTCGAGGTACTCAAGGCCTGGCTCGACCGCACCCACAAGGAGCCGCGCACACTCCATCACCGTGGCAACGGCCTATTTATGGTGGCCGGTGAGACACTCACACTGCCTTCGCAGAAGAAATAGCCGAACTTCTTGGCGGGAGTCGACCTAGGCCCGTCAACTTGAAAACAATAAAGTCAGTGTAATGACGCCAAAGCCGTCATTCTTTCTCTGGTTTTCGAATTCGCGCGAACGCAGCACATGGGTATAACTCAGGCGCGCATCGCTCCAGTCGAGAACGATGCCGAGCTGGAGATCGCCGACCAGCGGTTTCTTCTCCACGCTGCGGCTATCACGAAAGGTGTTGCCGTCGAGGAAGATATTGCGGGCGACGGCGCGGCCTTCCACACCACCGAACAGATACCAGCTGAACTCGCCACCCTGCGGCATATACACCCCCGAGCCGGGTATGCTGGGCTGGATGCGCGGCGGTCCGAAATCGAGCGGCAGGTGTTTGCCGATGCGCATGGTCAATCCGGAGTTGGCATAGGTAAAGACGTTGCCCAGCGCGCCACCGAGGTGCGGAGTCAGATCCACGGTGAGCCCGTTCAGCGGATGGGTGCTAAGACCGCGCCAACTGCGCTGGTAGGTGGCCATGATGCCCAGCTCATTTTCGAGTTGTGTATCCCAGCCGCGCGGTTCGACCGAGCCGGTGACCTTGTGGATGAACTTCTGGCTTTGCTCGGCCATCGAGGCCGGACCGACAACGCCGAGGGTCAGCGCAAACTGATCCAGTTGCCGACCCGTTTCACTACTCAGTGCAATCGTGCCGTATAACCAGCCGGCATAAGGGCGATCATCCTGTGGCGGATCGGGCAGGGTGATGTCGTGCGGGGTAAACATGCTCTGGCCGAAGAGGTAACCGTGGCTGAGCTGACCCGCGCGCGGAAACCAGGGGAGCTGACGGGCGATGTGCAAGGCCCACGCGGGAGGTGCCGAATCACCGGGGACCCAGGAGAGCTGTACGCCATTGGTGTAGTTCCGATCCGTGTGGTTAAACAGATCGTTCTCGTGCACCAGACTCAAGGTGCCGGCAGCGCTGTTGGCGGCTTCGACGGCGCGGGGTACAGCTACACAAACTAGCCAGGCGAGCGCCAGGGCAGATGAGAGTCGCGACACCTTAATCGCACGACGCAGGAGTGCGGCGATCGCCGCTACCAAGGTCCCATTTGCCGGTGACCCGCACGTAAGCCCGGATTGACCCATATCCGCGAACTCCATTACCTCGCTACGGTTGTTGAGGGCGGTGGGCCCTTCCGCGCAGGTAGGAAACCTGGGCCAGCGATAACGCGAGCACGCCGCAGTGGATAAGCCACGTGCATCAACAAGTCAGCTGGATGATGAAGTGGCTGATTTCCGGTGGGCTGAGCCAGGGTGCTGGTGCAACTACTTGCAGCGGAGAACTTCCGTGGCTTGATGGGACGAAGTGACTGACAAGCCGCTTCTCGTCAGAAAAATATAGATACTTTCGGTGGCAAGAGAAGGACGCCCTGAGATTCAGCGCGCAGGAACTCGGGATGACTGGGGTGTTGACCCACCATGGCAGGGGCCAAGCAGAGGATCAAAGATGCGATGCGCCGAAGAGCATCGCGAGGTGCTCTTCCAGCATCACCCCCAGGTGTGCTGC
>DASWUD010000118.1:0-13930 GCA_036401755.1 Gammaproteobacteria bacterium | reverse complement strand
ACGCGCAATGTGGTGGTCGCGGATGCCTTGCCGGCGGGGATGGCGCTGGAAAGCTTCACCCTTACCAAGAGCAGCAACATCGGCTACGCCACACCTCTGATTGCGCAACCTGCACCAGGCGCCACCGGTACACTGACCTGGTCTTTCGGCGACATCGCCAACCCGCCAAGCAACAATGGTACCCCCATCGACACACTGGTGATCCGCTATGTCGCCAAGGTGATCACCGATGCGCCGGCGGCGGGTGTCGACTACGACACCACCAATTTGCTCGACAATCAGGCAACGCTCACCTATACCGGCGGTGACCCGGCACTCAATCCTGCCCTGACGGCGACGGAGCGGCTGGAGGTGCGTCAGCCGCAGATGCAGCCGATTACCAAGGTGGATACGGGCAGCGGCCGCGTAGGCAGCGGTACCTCTGGCGATCCTTACCAGGTCAACATTACTAGCGACGTGATGAGTTTCCATCTGTCGTCGTGTAACACCGGTCTGGCCCCGGCCTATGGTGTAAAGATTACCGATCTGCTGGCACCCGAGCTCGATGAAAGTGACCTGGCGAACCCGCCGCTGGTTAAGATCGGCACCACCACCCTGAATGCTGGAACCGGTTTCACCTATACCGCACCGCCGCGTGGCGGCACGATGACCATCGCGCTGACCGACAGCGCGCCTGTTAATCCTGGCCAGTGCGTTACTGTCGATTATTCCGTCGGCTTCCATACCGACCTGACCACGCAGAATGTGCCATGGAGCAATGAGGCCCAGGTCGCCGAGTATCGATCGCTGCCGCTGGCGCAGTCGGGGCGCGTTTACCCCGCCACTGCCCCGGCACAGGTGTGGATGGTCAACCTGGCGGGTGAGGGGGCGCTATTGAAGACCCTGGTGTCGCCGACCAATGGTGAGGCGCGTATCGGCGACCAGGTGGTCTATAGCATCAGGGTGCCTGCCGTGGCGATGAACGTGGCGCTCGACAATGTGGTGGTGACCGACACGCTGCACGGTGCTCTGGAGTATGTCAGTGCCACCGCCACCCTTAATGGCACAGCCCATACAATCAATCTGGTCCAGTCCGGGCAAACCTTGAATTTCGGCCTCGGCACCATCCCCGCCGGCCAGCAGGCAGTGATCACCCTGACCACGCGCGTGGCCAACAACGACCAGGCCAATGCCGGGACGAGCTTTACCAACACCGCCGACTACACCTACACCGGCAAACCGGCCAGCCCCGTCACATCCTCCACCAGCGCCCCGGTGAAAATCATTGAGCCGCTGGTGAGCGTCACCAAGGTAGCATCGGCGACGACCCCCCTACCTGGCGATCTCATCACCTACACCCTCACCTTTACTGCTACTGGCGGTGCAGCAGGGGATGATCGCTCAAACGCCTACGACCTCAGCGTCGAGGACAGCCTTGGTCTGGGCCTGCTCTATGAAGCGGGGAGTGCGACCTTGAACGGTGCGGCACTGGCCGATCCCGCCACCAGTGGCGATGGCACGACAACCGCGCAGAAGCTCACCTGGAGTCTGACGAACGGACATAATATCGACCTCCCGGAGGGGACTTCGGCCACCGTGACCTATCAGGTGCGTGTCCTCAACTCTGTAGCCCCGGGCTCGAACCTGACCAATAGTGTCATCGGTCGCTGGACCAGCCTCGATGGCGTCAGTGCCGTAGAGCGCAACGGCAGTAATACGCCGGTGGTCAACGACTACTTCACTGCGCCGGCCACGGTCACGATGACCACCCCGTTGACGGTGACGATGGTGAAATCTGTCGTCAATGCCACCACAGGCGCGAATCCGGGTGCCAACGCCATTCCCGGCAATACGCTTCGCTATACCCTGGTGCTCACCAATGACAGTGTGGTGCCCGTGGCGGGGGCCACCGTGAAGGACGACCTGGCTGCACAGTTTGCCCCGGGCACCTTGCACGTGATCAACATCTCGGCGGCGGGCGCCACCGATACAAGCAACCCCACGGGCGGCGTCAATGGCACCGGGGTGGTGCAGATCGGAAATCTGAGTCTGGCGGCCAAGGGGGATCCCAACGATACGGTCACCATCGTTTTTGAGGCGACGCTCGCCGCGGTGATCGATAGTGGCACGGTGGTGCTGAATCAGGCCCAACTGTCAGCGGGCAGTATCTCGCCCTCGACCAGCAATCAAACCTCGACGCTGATCAGTTCCGCACCGGTCCTGCAGATTTACAAGACCTCGCAGGACATGACCGGTGATGCGAATGTGCTGGTGGCAGGTGACAGGCTGCACTACACCATCACCGTGAAGAATATCGGCAACGAGAATGCGACGGGCGTCATGCTGCGCGACATGCTCCCGGCCTACACCACCTACGTGGCCAACACCACTACGCTGAACGGTGTGAAGGTTGCCGATCCGAGTGCAGGTGTCTCTGCGCTACAGAGCGGCATGCTGGTCAACGCGCCGGGCGGTACACCCGGCACAATGCTCGCCGATGCGTCAACGGCTGCGGCCAACGTGGCAACTGTCACCTTCGATGTGGTGCTCAATGCCGACGTGCTGGAGGGGATCTTTATCTCCAACCAGGGCTTCGTCACTGGCTCGGGCTCGGGCAGTGGTCCGTTCACCGATACCCCCTCCGATGACCCCGACACAGCGGCCATCAACGATCCAACCCTCGATTTCGTTGGCAATCTGCCACGCCTCGATGCCACCAAGGTTGTAGCACTCCAGACCGACAACAATGCGAATGGCGCGGTCGACGTGGGTGACGTGGTGCGCTACACCATCACGGTCAACAATCTGGGCACTAAAGAGGCCACCGGCGTGGTGCTGAGCGACGCGATGCCCGCCAACACCACCTATCTGTCCAACACTACGCGACTCAATGGTCAACTGGTGGCTGATAACGCCGGGAGTTCTGCCTTGGTGAGCGGCGTGCCGATCAATGCGACAGGTAGTGCCAACGGCACTATTCCGAATGGCGCCAATGCCGTCGTCACCTTCGATGTGCAGGTGGCAGCGACTGCCGTCGCCGGTGACGTGATCAGCAATCAGGGCTATGTGGCGAGCAATGAGCTGGCGACCGAGCCGACCGATGCCGATGGCAACGACTTCAACGGTGATCAGCCGACCACCTTCGTGGTGGGGAGTGCTCAGCAGCTCTCCATCATCAAACAGGTGACAGACCTTAACGGTGGCGTGGTTGAGGCGGGCGATACCCTCGAGTATGCGGTGATCGTCACCAATGATGGCAAGATTGCCGCGACCCAGGTGGTCATCAGCGACGACCTGAGCTCCCTGGCGACCTGGGCTAACTACGTGGTCGATTCCGCCACCCTCACGGCCAACGGTACGGTAACGAGTGCCAGCCTGGCGGGTGGGATCGTGACGGCCAACGTTGGTAATCTGGCGGTGGGGGCCACGGCGACCCTGCGCTTCCGCGTGCAGCTCAAGGATCAAAACAGTGTGCCCATTGGCACCCATATCACCAATACCGGCCTGGTTGGCTGGAATAGCCCGCAAGTTACCGCAACCGCCAGCGTCTCGGTTGACGTAGGTGGTGTTCCGGGAACGGCCACGCTTTCCGGTCGGGCCTGGCACGACGCCAACTTCGACAATCTCCACGACAACACCGAGCTGGATCTCGCTGGCTGGCGCGTGGAGGTATGGCGCAATAATGTACGGCTCGGCAGCGTCACGGCTCAGGCCGACGGCAGCTACAGCATCAGTGGGCTGGCCGCGACTGTAGGTAGCGACCTGTACGAAATCCGTTTCCAGGCGCCGGGCGCTGGCGCCAATACGGCGAGCCTGGGCGAGGCCAACTCAACCTACTCGACCACGCAATTCATTGATGGTCCGCAGCGCATCAGCGGCATCATCGCCACATCCGGCGGCATCGTGCCGAACCTGAACCTGCCCATCGACCCCAACGGCGTGGTGTTTAATTCGATCACCCGTGCACCGGTACCGGGTGCCACGCTGACCCTGTTGCATAACGGCGCAACGGTAGCCAGCAACTGCTTTGCTGACCCCGCCCAGCAGGGACAGGTGACGCTGGCCTCGGGTTACTACAAGTTCGATCTGAACTTCAGCGACCCCTCCTGCCCGGCCGGTGCCGATTATGTGATTCAGGTGACACCGCCAGCCAGAGGTTATTTTGCCGGTCCGTCGCACCTCATTCCGCCGGTGAGCAACGATCCGGCGTTCGATGCGACCGCTACGCCCTTCGCGGTGCCCGCCTGTTCGCCTGACGCGATCACGGCGACAGCCGACTACTGCGAAGCGATGGGCTCCGAGTTCGCGCCGCCCCTAGCTGTACCGGCAAACGCGGTTGTGCACCACCTCTATCTGACCCTGAGCACCCCGGTGCCGGGCGATAGTCAGCTGTTCAACAACCACATTGCCATCGACCCGCATCTCGATAACGCCTTGACCATCACCAAGACCTCGGCGCTGGTGAACGTCAATCGTGGCGCGCTGGTGCCCTACACCATCACTGTGAACAATACCCTGCCGGTCACCCTGACGGATTTGAGCATCGTCGACACCTTCCCGCCCGGCTTCAAGTACGTGGCGGGCTCGGCGCGCGTCAATGGCAAACCGCTGGAGCCGGTCAAGACCAATCGCACCGTGAGCTGGAACAATCTGACGCTCGCCACCAATCAGCAGTACACGATCAAGCTGCTGCTGATCGTCGGTTCGGGCGTGGCCGAGGGTGAATACGTCAACCGCGCCCAGGTGATCCAGACCGTTCTCAACGGGGCGGCCTCCGGCGTGGCGATGGCCACGGTGCGCGTGGTGCCCGACCCTACCTTCGACTGCTCCGACATCATTGGCAAGGTGTTCGATGATGCCAACGTGAATGGCTATCAGGATAAGGGTGAGAAGGGGCTGCCGGGGGTGCGCGTCGTCACCGCGCGCGGCCTGATCGTGACGACGGATGACAAGGGACGCTTCCATGTCTCCTGCGCCATCGCACCTGATGAGCGACGTGGCAGCAACTTCATCATGAAGGTGGACGATCGCAGCCTGCCCACCGGGTACCGCATCACCACGGAAAATCCGCGCGTGCAACGCGCAACCCGCGGCAAGATGCTGAAGTTCAACTTCGGCGCGACGATCCACAAGGTGGTGCGTCTCGACATCGCCAATGGTGTCTTCATGCCGAACTCGACCGAAATGCGCATCCAGTGGAAACCGCGCACCGAGTTGCTGATGGGCGAATTGAAGAAGGGGCGTTCGATCCTGCGTCTGGCCTACATGGCCGAGGTGGAGGAGGAGAGTCTGGTCGAGGCACGTCTCGAAACGATGAAGCAGGAGATTATGCGGCAATGGTCGCAGCAGAATGGTGGCTATGAGCTTACCATCGAGACCGAAGTGTTCTGGAGAACCGGTGCTCCTCCCAGCAGGAGCGCCCTCAAATGAGCAACCTCCTCAACAGGCTGTTTGCCACCGCTTGCCGTGCTGCGGCAAGCGCACCGTGCACAACCACCCCAAAGATTGAACGGCCCTTTACCGGAATGCTGAAACCGCTACTTCTTACTCTGACCCTCGGCACCTTCCCGGCGCTCGCTGCGACAACGAGCGAGGAGGGGGCGCCGGTCCGGGAGAGTGAACCGCTGGGCGAGGCAGTGGAGATGCAGCTGCCGCCCGATATTCCCTTGAGCAGCTGGGGCCAGGACGAGAGTGCCTATTCGGCCAGTAAGGGCGATCGCATCGAGACACAGAAGGTAGTCGAGCAGCAGGTCAAGACGATCAAGCTGCACAATGTGGTGCCGCCGATTCGTTACAGCTCAGGTGATTCGGAGATCCCCGAGAGTTACATCGGCATGCTGCGCGATATCCTGGGCGGCATGAAAGATCGCCGCAACGTGCGGTTGCACTTCGTGGGCCACTCCGACAATGTGCAACTGCGCGGTCCCCTCAAGGAGCGCTTCGGTGACAACGTCGGTCTGTCGCGCGAGCGCGCCGGTACCGCTGCCGAATTTTTCCAGCGCGCGCTCGATCTGCCGCCGGAGTCGATCTCCTACGAAGGGCTGGGCGAAACCCAGCCGGTCGCCAGCAACGCCACCGCAGCAGGCAAGGCGCAGAACCGCCGCGTCGAGGTGGAGGTCTGGTACGACGAAGTCGAGGACAAGCTGGTAGATAAACAGGTTGTCATCGAAGAGAAGATCAACCGCGTCAAGGTGTGCCGTGTCGAAATGGTGTGTAAGCTGAGCTACAAGGAAGGCCACGCCAAGCGTGCGCGCATCAAGAATCTGGTGCCGCCACTCCACTTCAACGAAGAGTCGGCGGAGATCCCCCAGGAGTTTCGCAACCACGTCCTGCAAGCGCTCACCAATCTCGGCGACAAGCAGCATGTCGTGGTCAAATTGATCGGCTATACCGACGATTCACCGCTGATTGGTCGCGACGAGCGTATCTACGGTAACCAGCAGGGGCTGTCCAAGGCGCGCGCACGCCGTGCGACGCTGGCACTGCAGGATGCACTGAAGCTGCCCAGTTCGATGCTCGACAGCGATGGTCGCGGCAGCACCAACCCCATCGCCTCCAATGAGACTGAAGCGGGGCGCGCCCTCAATCGTCGTCTCGAGGTGGAGTTCTGGTACGACGACATCATGGCCGATCTGCCCGATGAGCCGCAGCTCTGCCCCGAGGCGGCCGCCGCCGAAACGGTGACGCGCGTCTACACCCCGCCGAGCGGCGCGATCAAGCCTGTTTACTACGAGAAGGGCACGCCGGTCATCGAAGATGGTTATGTGGAGCGTCTGCACATGATCCTCTCCGACATCCAGTCGAAGAGCAATGTACGCCTGCGCTTCATCGGTTATACCAACAACGAGCGTCTCGACCGTCGTACCGCCATGGTCTACGGCGACGATGTCGGTCTCTCTGCGGCGCGCGCGCGCCGTGTCATGGAGATCGTCAAACCGCGTCTCGAACTGAGTGACAAGCAGGTCGAGTTCGAGGGGCGCGGCTTTGTGCAGACCGACGATGTGGTCAACAGCGGCTTCATTGAGGCCGACAAGTCCCGTGTCGAGGTGCAGGTAGTCTATGACGAACTCGCCATCATGGACGATCTCGATGCCATGGACATCACCCGCATGACGCGTGAGGTGACCACCACCAACCCCTATGCGCTGAACCTGATGCGCATCACCGTCGATGGCCGACCCGTCGATGATCCGAACAAGAGTATTCCCGATGTGCAGCGCTGCACCGACGTGGCCCTGGAAAAGGCCGATGTGCAGTTCAAGTACGACAACCTGGATCTGAAGCCGCGGCTCAATGTCACCGCCTGGCCCAACTCGGTTCGTTATCAGGATGACGAGGCGACCTCCTATCAGGACAATCAGGTCAATTTCCGCATCTACAGCAACTTCCCGGCCTTTATTGACCGGGCCGAGATCCGCATCTTCGCCAGCGAGACCTCGCTGCGCGACAAGCCGCTTGAAGTAATACCCGTGGCCAGCAATGGCCGCGCCGAGTGGCTGGCGCAGTTCCGCGAGTACAACGCGCCCGGTCGCGAGCTCAAGTATGTGCTGCGTGTCTATGACAAGAGCGGCAATTATGACGAAACCGCCGCTCAGTCGCTCTGGATCCTGGACAAGATCGATGAGAAGGTGGCCGAGCACGACGTCGAGAAGGAGCTGCTGGTCGGTTATGGTGAAAACCGCCTGGTTCAGGAAAACATTCCACTCAGCGGCGGTGCTATCAAGGTCTACGGTGCGCGCATCCCGGCCGGTCGTCACGTCTGGGTCGCCGGACGCCCCGTGCCGGTGGCCGACAATGGTGAGTTTGCCGTTGAGGAGATCCTCCCCGCCGGGCTGCACACCGTCGAGGTCTCGGTGCTCGACAACGAAGGCAACGGCGAGCTGTTCCTGCGCGATCTTGAGCTGAAGAAGAGTGACTGGTTCTACGTGGCGATGGCCGACGTGACCGCCTCCAAGTCACACACCAACGGTCCGGCCGAGCTGGTGACCAACGAGAGCGGCCACTACGACGATAATCTGGCGGTCGATGGCCAGATGGCCTTCTACACCCAGGGCAAGTTCGGCAACAACTGGCAGCTGACGGCCAGTGCCGACACGCTGGAAGGGCCAGTGGAGGACCTCTTCAGCAACTTCATGGAGAAGTCGCCCGATGCCATGTTCCGCCGCATCGACCCCGATTACTACTATCCCACCTACGGAGACGACAGCACCGTGGAGGAGGGGGCACCCACCCTCGGCAAGTTCTATGTGAAATTGCGCCAGAAGGACAATTACGGGATGTGGGGTAACTTCAAGGTTGCCTACACCGATAACGACCTTGCCCATGTGGATCGCAACCTCTACGGCGCCAATCTGCACTATCAGAATGATGGCGTCACCAGCTTCGGCGAAAAGCGCTTCATGATCGACGGCTTCGCCGCGCAGCCGGGTACCGTGGCCGGGCGCGACGAATTCCGCGGTACCGGCGGTTCGCTCTACTACCTGCGCCACCAGGACATCCTGACCGGCTCGGAACGGGTCCGCATCGAAGTGCGTGACAAGGTGTCGGGCATGGTGTTGGCAGTGAAGAATCTCACCCCCGCCCTCGATTACGACATCGACTACCTGCAGGGACGGGTGATGCTCTCCGAGCCACTCTCGCCCAGCAGTGCCGACGGCCTGCTGGTGTCGAGCGATGCGAACGGTGGTAACGAGGTTTATCTGGTCACGCGTTATGAGTACTCCACCGGTTTCGAAGATGTAAACAATCTGTCACGCGGCGGCCGTAGCCACCTCTGGATGACCGATTACCTGAAGCTGGGGGTAACCACCAACCGCAGCGATGAACCGGGCAACGAGAGCAGCCTCACGGGCGGCGATCTCACCCTGCGCAAGAGCGCGCAGACCTGGTTGAAGGTAGAGAAGTCGAACAGTGAAGGGATCAACTCCACCTCGTATCTCTCCAACGACGGCGGCTTTAATTTCGGCTCGACCACCACGACCACGCTAGTGGGTGATGAGAGCGTCAAGGCCGGCGCTTCGCGTGTCGATACCAGCATCGGTTTCAATGAGATCTACGAGAGCGCCGACGGCAACCTCACCTTCTACCGTCAGTCGGTGGAAGCGGGCTATTCGGCACCGGGTATCAACCCCCTCAAGGATACCGAGCAGCAGGGCGGCACCGTGAAGTTCCCGCTGAGCGACAAGGTCGGTGTGCGGGCCAAGACCGACAAGAAGGAGCAGTCGGCGGGCCTGCAGACCTCCGCCAGCGAACTGGATGCCGATTACCAGCTGAACGACAACTGGCAGATCAGTTCCGGCGTGCGAAAAGATAGCCGCGAGGACAATTCGCCGGTCGTGCCGCTCACCCAGATCGAGGGTGAGCGCACCGACCTGGTACTGCGTGCCGCCTACGACTCCAAGGCCAAGTGGTCCAGTTACGGCTATGTGCAAGATACCGTCGATACTACCGGCAACCAGGAGACAAACGGTCGCGTCGGTGCTGGCGGTGCCTATCGCGTCACCGATCGCTTCAAGACCAGCGGCGAGCTCTCCGGCGGAGACATGGGGGCCGGCGCCAAGCTCGGTACCGAATATCTCTATTCGGATCGCACCAATCTCTACCTGAATTACGCCCTGGAAAACGAGCGCACCGACAACGGACTTCGTGCCCAGCGCGGCAACATGAGCTCGGGCTTCAAGAGTCGTTACTCCGATACCACCAGCGTCTATATGGAAGAGAAGTATACCCACGGTAATGTGCCGACCGGTCTGACCCACGCCACCGGTGTCGATCTCGCCCCCAACGACCACTGGAATTTCGGCGCCAACCTCGATATCGGTACGCTGCACGATAACCAGACCGGTGCGAAGATGGAGCGCAAGGGCGCCGGGGTGAAGGTGGGTTACGCGTTCGAAACGGTGAAGGTCGCCAGTGCCCTCGAATATCGCATCGACGACATCCAGAGTCCCGACCTGAGCAGCTCGGAGCGCACCACCTGGCTGACCAAGAACAGCCTGAAATACCAGTTCAGCCCCGACTGGCGTTTCATTGGCAAGGTCAACTACTCCAACAGCAAGAGCTCGATGGGTGATTTCTACAACGGCAAGTACACCGAAGCGGTCGCCGGTTATGGCTATCGTCCGGTGGAGAACGATCGGCTCAACATGTTGATGAAGTACACCTACTTCTACAACCTGCCCTCGGCCGGCCAGGTGACCATCGCCAATACCGCGGCCGAGTACATCCAGAAGAGCCACATCGTCTCGGTCGATAGCCTCTACGATCTGACTCCGCGCTGGAGCGTCGGCGGCAAGTACGCCTATCGTCTCGGCCAGGTGAGCATGGATCGCGTCAACCCGCAGTTCTTCGACAGCCGCGCCAGTCTCTACATCTTGCGTGCCGACTGGCATGTGGTGCGCCACTGGGATGCCTTAATCGAAGGGCGCATGCTCGACCTGCCCGATGCGCAGGACCGGCGTAGCGGTGCGCTGCTGGGTATCTACCGCCACCTCGGCGACAACGTCAAGCTGGGGGCCGGTTATAACTTCACCTCGTTCTCGGATGACCTGACCGATCTGACCTACGACAGTCACGGCATCTTCGTTAACCTGATCGGCAAGATCTGATCCCCATCACCGGGGCGTGAATCACGCCCCGGTGCTCTGCACGACCCACCATCGATGGCATAATGGCGCCATGAAACTCATCGCCATCGAAACCTCCACCGAAGCCTGCTCTGCCGCACTGCTCATCGACAACGAAGTGGTCGAGAGCTATCGCCTCGCCCCGCGACAACACACTGAACTGATCCTGCCCATGCTCGACGAGCTGCTCGCCCAGGCCGAACTAGCGCGCAGCCAGCTCGACGCTGTCGCCTTTGGCCGCGGTCCTGGCGCCTTCACCGGCGTGCGCATCGCCACCGGAGTGGCGCAAGGGATCGCCTTCGCCCTCGACATTCCCGTAGCCCCGGTCTCCACCCTCGCTGCTCTGGCGCACGGTGCCTGGCGTGAGCGTGGAGACAATCTCATCGCCAGCGCCATCGACGCCCGCATGGAGGAGCTCTACTGGGGCTGTTACCAAATCGAAGGTTCAGGTCTGGCAATTTTAAGGGGAGAGGAACTGGTGTGCACACCACAGCGTGTCACGCTGCCGCCGGGGGCAGGGTGGTTCGGCGCGGGCAGTGGCTGGGGGCCTTACGGAGTCACACTGCAAGCCCAGCTGGGCGCGAGCCTGAGCGGCTACCAAGCCGAACGCTTCCCCCACGCCTACGACATCGCGCTGCTCGGCGCCACCCTATGGCAAGCCGGTCAGGCCGTCAGTGCCGATGCCGCACTGCCGGTCTACCTAAGAGATCAGGTGGTACAGAAAAAGGCGCCCGACTGACATAAGCGCCAACGAGGTTGCACCAGGATTTTTTGTTTGGGGCTTCGAGTGATCAGGCTTGCCCATGCCCCAATATCACCGCTTACTCAGGATGAATGCGCATGTACAAGGCATCGGTAGTCATCGCATCGCTGGCACTGCTGACACTTACCGCCTGTTCGCAAGACGACAACAAACCACATCAGACCATCCCGGTGACGCAAAGTCAGGGAGAAAAGCCCCTTGGTGTGGTGGTTGCCCGCGCGCTGCCGAACGAACCACCGCAAAACGGCTCTTGTATAGGCTGGCGAAGAGGGCTGGCCAAAGGCAATGAAGAGAATACCTTGCAGGTTCAAAAGTGCCTGCGGGCACTGGCCACCAGCCAACGCAGCAAAGCGGTCGAACAGGCCCGCCAACTATCGGGCTGGCAACTCAAAGACGATCCGCAATTCGAGCTGAGAGAACTGGTCAATACGCTGGTGGCGTTTCCCGAAGAGGGGCAGTTAAAGGCCTATCTCGACCAGCTCGGCGTATTGACCCCGAGCAGGGCCGACGACAGTTCAACAGCGGCAGACGAGCCGCCACTGACACCGCGCGATTACCTGCTGCAACAGGGCCGTGTCTATGGCTTCGATGTGGAGACCGGCCTTTTCCCCAATCGCCACGATGAGTTGTTGGCCTCGCTGGCACAACTATCAAATAGTGAGCTGCGCGCAGCCAAATTCCAGGAAATCCCACCGTCCGATTACGACGCTGAAGATGAACCCTACACCCTGATCGGCATCATCGGCGACAAGAAATATGAGATGAGCGCGGAGAACTACGGTGACTGGTACGACCTCGATGCGGTATTGGCATTGTTGAATCAGATGGCAAATGAAAATAGCATTGCCGATCGTTTCGTCACGCTGCCCACCGAAGACCAGACCGCCATTGTTCTGGTCATCACCACAGACGCACTCACTTCCCTGACGGAAAAGCAATTGCTCAACATCTCCGATGCCGATCTGGCGCGTGTGCAGGGCAAAGCGGCCGAACAGGCGATGATCGAGGCTATCGAGAAAGGCGATACAGAGGAACATTGATTATTGGTAAAGCTACTGTGCACATTCACGCGAATATAGCTTCACCCCATAACTCAATGATTCTCTGATAAATTCAAAACGCAGGGAGAGATGCTGGACTTCTTGTTCAGGGAATTATTCAAAGTGTTCCTGGCAATTGCTCTGGGTTGGTTTTTATAGAGCATTATTCATGACCGAAGGGTCCCCTCTCCCCCAGGGAGAGGGCAGGGTGAGGGGAGTAACGTCCTGTAAATTTAACTGCTTATGATCCCCCTCGCCTCAACCCTCTCCCTGTGGGAAGGGGCTAAAGCGTTAAGCGTCCCATGAGCAGTCGATTATTGAGCCATGCAATAAACAGGGGTATAGTCTGTCCAACTAAAAATAAATATCAGGGAAGAAGCATCATGCAGGGAACGCTGTCGTCTTTCATTGTCAGAATTTTATTTCTCACCCTCTTTCTTTCGCTCACCGCCCATGCCACCACCGAAATCGATAATGATTATGCCGGCGCGCTTTGGGTGGCCAAATCGGACGGCATCCTCAAGCTGGCCACCGCCAACGGTCACGTGTTGTTTGAGATCAGTGATGCTTCCGATGCACAGGCCATGGCCATCGACGAAAGAAGAGGGCGCCTTTGGCTCTATGGGAATGGTCTTCTCAGCGCCTATGCATTCGATGGAAAATTAATCACCAGTCACCGCGACCTATCATCACAAGGTCAATCCTCACTCGCAACGTTAACGGTCTCGCCCACCGATGGAAGCGTCTGGCTCGGGAGCGGCAACCGGGTTGTTCACTACTCCTCCGACGCCACAATTCTGGGTACCTCAAAAAACTCCGGAATCATCACCGCTATTACAGCGGCTCAGAAGTCGTCAGCAGTTTGGGTGGCTGATGCACAATCCATCAGCCTTGTTAACGAAGCAAATAATCAAATCACTTTGCGGGAGCTATACAAGTCCAGCTCACCCCTCCTGGAGATGCACTACGTCGACTACCTTCAACAGCTCTGGGTTGTGACATCAACAAGCCTTGTCCGTCTCGATAACGCCGGTAAGGTGCAGAGCGAAACACCCTTTCAGCAGTTGAAGCATATCGCGCCTGATCACAAGGGCGCCGTCTGGGCGGTAGCCGGACAAAAGGTCTACCGAATGGATGCCTCCGGTCTGATCGAGGCCGAGCTCAATCTATTCCTGCCGCGCGAGGGTGGCGATATCGTCGCCCTGGTCGCTGACAAAGCTGACGGAACCGCCTGGCTGGCCAACAGAAAGACGATTGTCCACCTTGGGCTGGCCGGACAAACGCTCAACGAAATTCAGGAGGGCAAGGGGAGTGCCGGTATCAATGCATTGGCGCTATTCCGCGATCTTATTGCGCCGCTGATCTCCATCCTCAATCCCGTCGACAACAGCATCACCCCCAACAACCATCCCCTCATCGAAATCAGCTATAGCGATACCGGGATCGGCGTCGATGGCGAAACCCTGTTGTTGTTCGTCAACGCGCAGGATGTCACCGCTCAATGTGAAACGACCGAAGAGGGG
>DASWUD010000117.1:0-5803 GCA_036401755.1 Gammaproteobacteria bacterium | reverse complement strand
CGAGCCGGCAAAGGAGGCAGTCAAGCGCTCGGCCACGGCGATCAGTAAATGGTCACCGACACTATGCCCCAGTGAATTGTTGATCTCCCGGAACCGGTTCAAGCCTATGAGCAGGAGTGCCAGCCCCTGGTGCGGTTGCGTGACATTGCCGAGCGCCTGGGTAATGGCACGTGCCAGCTGTTCGCGGTTGGCAAGACCGGTCAGGGTATCGTGCAAAGCCAGATGCTCCAGACTCTGCTGCCGTTGTTGCACCTGCTGCACCATTTCGCTGAAGGCGTCGATGAGCTGGTGCGTTTCGCGACTCTGGGCCTTTGGCAGCGTGGCGGCGGCCTGGCCTCGCGCTACGGTACGCAGAGCATGGGCCACCTGGGTGATGGGCGCCAGGATGCTGCGCTCGAAGTAGAAGACCCCGGTGGCGAGTACCACTAGCCCAAGCAGTGCCAGTCCCCACAGGATGCGCACGGTGGTACTGGCGCTTTCGGAGAGCTGCACGACATCGTCGACCACCAGCACTTCCAGATGTTCATCGAGCCGTTGCAGGGATTCCCAGAGATGAGCGAACTGTGGTTCGGCGCTCACGGCCAACGCATGGCTGATATTGGTTGGTTGGGCGGTGGTGCCGGTCATGGCGGAGTCGGGACGGCTCGCGATGAAATTGTCCAGGGCGATGCCGAGCCCCTCCAATTCGCTACCCAAATTGTCCAGTTCCGAAGCCATGGCCGATGACTTGAACCAGGCGAGCCCATAGAGGGCTTTCTGATGGTTCATCACGCGACGATATGAATCGCGTAGCTGCTCGCGTCGCGTCGCGCCGGGTTGCCAGAGATAGCCATTGAGATTGCGCTCCACATCAAGGATGGCAAGACGCAGCAGGCGGATGTGGTGCAGGGCTTCGTTGCGCAGCTCAAGTGTGTGGCGGCGCTCAGTACTGACCCGTTCCGTATAAGTGCTGGCCAGCATTGCCCCGGTGATGATGATCAGCGCGACCAGTGTGGTAACGGCCAGATAACGTGCACGCAGGCTATAGGCGCTCCAGAGACGGCTGTGGCGGGGCTCGCTGTTGGCTACGTGCATGAGAGTGCTCGCTTTACTCGGACGATTTGTTATTTGTTATCGGGTCGCCTTGCTGCGAGCCTCTTCTTATCTGTTATGGTCTTCACGGTTTTCGAGCCCCTAGGGGTAGAGCATAAGGGCGAAGCGGAAGCAGTGTCAAAGGTGGTGGTGGGGGGGGATGACAATCGGTTCAAGGTTGCTATTGTAGGAGTGTGAGAGCGTGATGGAGGAGGGGAGTCATGGCTACGCCTTATGAACCGCAGATCGGCGACTGGTATCTGACCCAGGAGGGGGGCTCGTTTGAGGTGATTGCCGTCGACCCGGACGAGGGCTCCGTCGAGATTCAATATTTCGATGGCGCCATCGAGGAACTGGATATGGAGAGCTGGTATGCGATGGAGATCAAGCCGCGCGAGGTGCCGGAGGATTGGTCGGGGCCATTCGACGATCTGGTGAAGGACGATTTCGGTGATACGGACCAGGCACGCCATCTCGACGAGTGGAGCAATCCCCTCGACTCGCTGGACTGGGAGAAGTAGTGGTCTCACCTCAAATTGCCGATCCCTCCCGTGCCGAGGAGGGGCGCGCACGTATTGAATGGGCATGGAGCGAGATGCCCGTGGTGCGTGGACTTTTGGAACGATTCAAACAGGAGCGACCTCTGCAGGGATGGCGGATCGGCGGTTGCCTGCACATCACTACCGAGACCGCCAATCTCGCACGACTACTGGTAGCTGGAGGGGGGCAAGTCACACTCTGCGCCAGCAATCCCCTCTCCACCCAGGACGATGTGGCCGCCGCACTGGTGGTCCACTATGGGGTCGAGGTGCATGCCATCCGCGGCGAGGACCCTGCCACCTATTACGAACATATCCGCGCCGTCATCGCCACCCGCCCGCAACTGACCCTGGATGACGGCGCCGATCTGGTTAGCACCCTGCACCGTGAGTTTCCCGAGCATTTGGGCGAGGTCGTGGGCGGAACCGAGGAGACCACCACCGGCGTGATCCGCCTGCGTGCCATGGCGGTGGATGGCGCGTTGCGCTATCCCATCGTCGCGGTCAACGATGCCATGACCAAGCACCTGTTCGATAATCGCTACGGCACCGGTCAGAGCGCCCTCGATGGCATCATCCGCGCCACCAACATTCTGCTGGCGGGGCGCACCTTCGTGGTGGCGGGTTATGGCTGGTGCGGCCGCGGCATTGCCATGCGCGCGCGCGGTCACGGCGCACAGGTGGTAGTGACCGAGGTCGACCCGCTGCGCGCCCTGGAGGCGGTAATGGATGGCTACCGGGTGATGCCGCTTCATGAGGCGGTGGCCATTGCTGACTTTGTCATCACCGCCACCGGCGACCGCCACGTAGTCGATCGCCACCATCTGGAACGGCTGAAGGATGGTTGTGTGCTCGCCAACGCCGGCCATTTCAATGTGGAGATCAACATCGACGCCCTGGCGGCGCTGGCCGTGGCCCGCCACCGGCCACGCCCCCACGTGGAGGAGTACCGTCTGGCCGACGGCCGTACGCTGCGCCTGCTCGCCGAGGGGCGACTGGTCAACCTGGCCGCCGCCGAGGGGCACCCGGCAGCGGTGATGGACATGAGCTTCGCCAATCAGGCACTGGTAGTGGAGTGGCTGGCGCGCACGGGCAAGTCGCTACCCGCAGCGGTTCACCCGGTACCGCCGGCCATTGATGCCCAAGTGGCGCAACTCAAACTGGAGGCACTCCGTGTCTCCATCGATACCCTGACACCGCAGCAGCAACGCTATCTTACCTCGTGGCAAGAGGGGACATGATGGCCATAGACGAACAGGCGGGCATGGCGCGCATGCTGGAGGATATCCGCCGTGAGGCGTACTACACCGCTGACGAAACCGGTTTGCCGGCATTTCACGCGGCGGTGATGGCGGCGATGGCGGCGGTGCCGCGACTGCGTTTCGTGCCGCAGGGGCTGGAGTCAGCCGCCTTCGACAACGGCCCGTTGCCAATCGGCCACGGCCAGACCATTTCGCAGCCCTACATTGTGGCCTTGATGAGCGAGCTGTTGCAGGTAGGCAGGGAGTCGGTGGTGCTGGAGGTGGGTACCGGTTCGGGTTACCAGGCCGCAGTGCTGGCGGAGCTGGTGCGCAAGGTCTATTCGCTGGAACTGGTTGGGGCCTTGGCCGATGAAGCGGCACAACGCCTGCAGCAGCTCGGCTACCACAACGTCGAGGTGCGCCAGGGGGATGGCTACCACGGCTGGCCCGAGCATGCCCCCTATGATGGCATCATCGTTACCGCCGCCGCTCCCCATGTGCCCAAGGACTTGATCGACCAGCTGCGCAACGGCGCTCGTCTGGTGATCCCGGTCGGTGAGCAGTTTGGACCACAGCAGCTGCTGGTAGTGACCAAACACGCTGACAGGATCGAGCAGCGGCGCATCCTGCCTGTCGCCTTCGTACCGTTGCGCCACCCCGCCCCGCACCCCTCCGCAGGGTAGCGCCTGCACATCAGGCGCCGCGTGGTGGCTGCGGGCAGCAAGCCGCCTTGTGGAGTTACCGTTGCATAGCACGCAACAGGCGGATCTCCTCTGGCCAGAGTGTCTCATCGATGGTTTCCAGGATGAGCGGTATCCCGTCGAAACGGCCGTCGTTCATCAAATAGTCGAAGGTGGCCAGACCGAGCTTGCCCTTGCCGAGGCTCTCGTGGCGGTCGACACGCGAACCGAGCTCGGGCTTGGAGTCATTGAGGTGCATGCCGCGTAGATAACCAAACCCGACCACGCGATCGAATTCCGCGAAGGTTTCCTCGCACGCTGCGGCGGTTCGCAGATCGTAACCGGCGGTAAAGGTATGGCAGGTATCGAGGCAGACCCCGACGCGCGACTTGTCATCGACACCGTCAATGATCGCTGCCAGGTGTTCAAAACGGTGGCCGAGCGTAGTGCCCTGCCCGGCGGTATTTTCGATGACGGCGGTGACACCGGTGGTGCGTTCCAGTACCCAGTTGAGCGAGTCGGCGATGCGCTTGAGGCAGAGATCCATATCGATGCGATCCAGGTGGGCACCCGGGTGGAAGTTCAACAGCGTCAGCCCTAGCTGCTCGCAGCGCTGCATCTCGTCGAGGAAGGCCTCGCGTGATTTGGCCAGCCCATCGCTGTCGGGATGACCGAGGTTGATGAGATAACTGTCGTGGGGAAGGATCTGGTGGGCAGCGATCCCCACCCTGTCCAGATTGGCGCGAAAGGCGTCGATGCTCGCGCTGCTGAGGGGTTTGGCGTGCCACTGACGCTGATTCTTGGTGAACAGGGCGAAGGCGTTTGCGCCGATCTGTTGTGCATTGAGCGGTGCGTTTTCGACACCGCCGCTGGCGCTGACGTGTGCTCCAACGTATTTCATGGCGTGTTTCCGGATGGTCATTGAATAAAAAAGCGGCGCACCCGCGGGAGTGCGCCGCCCGAGTGCGGTGGTTCAGTTCAGCTGGGTAAGGGGAACCGGTTTTTCGATCCCGTACCCCTGGGCGTAATCGACGCCTATATCGTGCAGGCGTGCCAGTATATCCTCATTCTCAACGAATTCAGCGATGGTTTTCTTGCCCATGGCGTGACCGATTTCGTTAATCGACTTGATGACGGCCAGATCGTGTGACTCCCTGTGGCAATTGCGCACGAAGGTGCCGTCGATTTTGATGTAATCGACCGGCAGCGCCTTGAGATAGGAGTAGGAGGAGATCCCCGTGCCGAAATTGTCGAGGGAGAAACTGCAGCCGAGCCGCTTGATGCGGTTGATAAAATGGGTAGCTTGTCCCATGTCGCCGATGGCGGCGGTTTCGGTAATCTCGAAGCAGAGGTGGTTGCGCGGCAGCGTGCAGCGGATGATGCGTGCTGCGATGGCATCCATGAACTCCTTGCTATTGACCGAGCGGCCGGAGAGATTCATCGAGACAATGGGGAGCGCCTTGCCCGTCGCCTGGCGCTGTTCCAGCCATTCGATCACGCTCTGGACCACCCATTTGTCCACTTCGACGGTGAGGTTGCTCATTTCCGCGGCCAGGATGAACTGTTCATGGGAGATGGGACGCCCCTCGCCATCATGAACGCGTAGCAGAATTTCATAGTAAGGAGCCTGCTCCAGGTTGCGGTGGGTAACCGGCAGGATGCGCTGGCAGACCAGCTGCATGCGTCCCTGCTCCATGGCCCCGCGTACCTGTGCCACCCGATCGAGCAGCATTTTCTGTTGTTCGGCAAGCTCATTGGCATCGTGGTGGATTTCGATGCGGTCACGCCCCTTTTCCTTGGCGAGCCGGCAGGCGCTTTCGGCGTTACCCAGCAGACGTGTCCCATTTTCACTGTGCTCATTGATCTCCACGATGCCGAAACTAGCCGCGATTTTGTATGAGTGGTTGGTGCAGCGGAAGGGCGCGGCACGCAGGGCCTGGTGCAGCTCCCGTGCCGCCAGCAGCCCTTCGGTGCGGCTCAAGTCGGGCAACAGCAGGGCAAACTGATTACCACCGAGCCGGCCGATACGGGCGTTTTCGGGGGCGTGGCGGCGTAGCAGCTGTGCGATCTCTTTCAGCAGGCGATCACCATCGTCATGGCCACACATGGAGTTGACCAGGGAGAAGTAGTCGAGATCGAAGGTGCAGAGGATGCTCTTGGTCCTGTCGATGCGAGTACGTTCCAGCACCTTCTCCAGTTCCAGTCCAAAGGCGCGTCGGTCGAGCAGGCCGGTGAGCGTGTCGCTGCTGCTCTGGGAGAGCAGCTTGTTGTG
>DASWUD010000116.1:0-13811 GCA_036401755.1 Gammaproteobacteria bacterium | reverse complement strand
GAGACGAACGACACGATCCGGGTACCAGCCGCCGTGGCGGATGAAACGGCCGAAGCACCAGGAGAGGCGGGGCACGGCGTAGACGGCGTTACGATCATCCCGTTTCAGCACCTGCTCGATGCTGGCACGCAGCTCTGGTGTAACACGCTCGTCAGCGTCGAGCATCAATACCCAGTCACCCGTGGCATAGCGCTGCGCGCGCTGGCGTTGGATGCCATAGCCTTGCCAGTCACTCTCGACGAACACCTTGCTGGTGTAGCGTTGTGCGATCTCCACGGTGTTATCGCTGCTGCCGGAATCGACGATAACGATCTCATCGGCCCACTGTACGCTGTCGAGACAGGCCGCCAGATTGCTTGCCTCATTCTTGACGATCATCACCACCGACAGGGTCGCCATCACTCTGCCCCTTTTTCTGCCAGGGATTCGCGCAGCGCATTGAGCGCGCGCCAGGTTTCATCGGGGGTGATCTCTTGCAGGCAACGGGTATGACCCAAGGGGCAGTTGCGTTTGAAACAGGGGCTGCAATCGAGACCACGATAGAGGAGCTCCGCGCGCGCGGTGAGGGGTGGCGTGTAGGCCGGTGTCGATGAGCCGTAGATCGCCACCAGCGGCGTGCCCACGGCGGCGGCAATGTGCATCAGTCCCGAGTCATTGCTGACGGCCGCTGCACAGAGCGGCAGCAGATCGATGGTATCCACCAGTTCGGTTTGCCCGCATAAATTGCGCACCCCACTCCCTCCCATCTGCACGATCGTTTCACCGATGGCCTGCTCCTTGCGCGAGCCCAGTGCCCAGACCTGGTAGCCACTCGCCGTCAGGCGCTTGGCCAGCTCACCGTAGTAATCGATGGGCCACTGCTTGGCGGGACCATATTCGGCGCCCGGCATGAAGGCGATCACAGGCTGTGACAGATCGAGCTGCAACGAATCGATGAGCCGCTGTTGTTGTAAGGGATCACTACGCAGTTGCGGTTGCGGCGTCGCAGGTGGCAGTGGTGCATCAGCGGGCAGGCCGAGGGTGACAAAACGCTGCACGGTCTGCGTCAATACCGACTTGTCGAGCTCACGCATGTCGTTGATGAGAGCGTAGCGCAGCTCGCCGCGATAGCCGGTGCGGATTTTGGCGCCGGCAAAAAAGGGAATGAGCGCCGCCTTCAGGGAGCGCGGCAGCACGATGGCGCGATCATAACGTTCGCCACGTAGTGTTCTGCCCAGGTGCCAGCGCTTCAGCAGACCAAACTCGCCGTGGCCGATGGGCACCTCGATGGCGCGGCGCACTTCGTTCATGCGCGACAGTAACGGCAGCGACCAGCCGGGGGCGAGCACATCGATAGCGCATTGCGGATCGGTTTGCTTGAGGGTGATGAAGAGACTCTGCGCCATCACCATGTCGCCCACCCAGGCGGGGCCGGCGATCAATATGCGTTGCTCGGCCGCCATCAGAGCTCCGCCAGCACCCGTTCGGTGACCGCGACGTTGTCGCGCAGGTGGTGGGGATTGATGGTGCCTACGATGACGCTGTGCACCGCCGGTTGCGCGAAGACAAAGCGCAACGCCTCTTCGACGCTCTGCGCGTGACCGCTCTGCAGCCCCTTCTTGATCAGCACCCCCTTGTTCAGCTCAAGGGCACGCTGCAGCACCGGTAGCTCATCGATATAGGCGGTGTTGTAGCTGGCCATCACCACATCCATGTGCTCCACGCACCACAGGCCGCCCTCGACGGTTTTGGTGGACATGCCGACGGCGCGAATCAAACCCTCACGCTTCAGCTGCTGCAGCGTATCGCACACCGCCTCGTCGCGGATGATGCGCATGTCGTTGCCGTCGGAGTGGACCAGCACCATGTCGATATAGTCGCGGCCGAGGCGCTTGAGGCTGCGCTCGACGCTCATGCGGGTATAGGCGGCCGAGAAGTCGAACGACGATGCGCCGTTCTCGAAGATCTCGCCCACCTTGCCGACGATGATCCAGTCGTTCTTGCGCGGCAGCAGTTTGCCGAGACGCTCCTCGCTGTTGCCGTAAGCTGGTGCGGTGTCGAGCACGTTGATGCCCAGCTCCCAGGCGAGCTCGAACAGCGCACGCACCGTAGCGTCATCGGGGATGGTGAAACCGCTGGGATACTTCACCTGCTGATCGCGGCCGATCTTCACCGTGCCGAGCCCGAGCGGGCTGACCTTGATGCCGGTGCTGCCCAGCGCTCTCAACTCCATCGCTCCTCCTCCTGCCACGGCAACAGCGCATAACCAGGATGGGGCCACTGCGGCAGTTCTACAGTCTCACCCGGCGCGATACCCTCTTTCTGCAGCGCCGCGATGATCTGCGACGCGAGACGCGGCGCCAGCGCCAGTTTGGTGGGCCAGGCGGTGATCACGCCGCCCTCCTGCGCGAAGAAAACATTGTCAGGGCGGCTGCCATCGGCCATCTTCACCTCGGCGCGATCGATGGGCAGCACGCCCCACTGCGCCTGACTCAGGTCGAGCCAGGGGAACAATTCATGGAGCTCTTTGCGCGCCGCGGCGATCTGCGCATCGCGGCTTCGTCCCACGCCTTCTTCAGCGATCTGACCGCCCAGATACCAGACGGTGTTGCCGTCACGATCATAGTGGGTAGTGATGGTGATGCGCGGATTGGCACTGGCGCCCAGGCAGTGGGCGTAGAGTTCGCCCGGCAGCGGCGCCTGCTTGCTGCCGCGCACCATCACCATCTGCAGCGGGCGCAACTGCATCACCGGGGTCTCGCGGCCAATTTTTTTCAGCAGCGTTGCATTGCCCTTGCCTGCGCTGAAGACGATGCGGTGCGCGATGAAATCGATCGGCGCATCACCACCGAGTTTCACATGCCACAAGCCATGCTGTTGCTCGATGTGATAGTGCTCCTCATCAGGCAATTGGAAGATTGCTCCACGATGCGGTTCGGCCAGGGCATGGATCAACGCGGCCACATCGAGCACCGGTTCATCGAGCCGATAAACATGCCCCTTGAACTGGCTATCGCGCAGCACCTGCGGGCGCGCCTCGCCTTCGACGCTGGCGGTGCGGCTCTTCATCAACTTGCTGGCGAAGAAACCGGCCATGCGCGAGGTGAGGCTCTCGGTGGACCACATGAATTGATGCGTCGAAAGCAGTTTGGCATTACGAAGGTCGAGCTCGCCTTCGCCGCCCAATGCCGCGCGCCAGATCCCCGGCATTTCGGCGATCGATTCGGAAGAACCGGTCAGTTTACCGGTGAGCGCGTATTTGGTACCGCCGTGAATGATCCCCTGGGCGTGACGTGTCTGGCCGGCGCCGAGCGCCTGTGACTCGAACAGCACCGCCTGGTAACCGAGCCGGCGCAGGCGCGCCAGCAGCCACAGGCCGGCGATACCACCGCCGAAGATCGCCACATCGACGCGTACCGATTGCTCACTCATCAACTATTTCTTTTCAGTGGCGCGGATGGTGCGGATGATGCCGGTGGTGGAGAGATCCTTCACATACTCCATCACCAGCACCTCGCCGCCAGCGGCACGCACGCACTCGCCGCCGGGGATGTTGTTGGGATCGTTGTCGCCGCCCTTCACCAGCTTGTCGGGCAGCACGCGGCAGATAAGGCGGGTCGGCGTATCCTCGTAAAAAGGCACCACCCAGTCGACGCACTTGAGTGCAGCGAGCATGCGCATGCGCCGCTCCATGCTATTGACCGGGCGCTCTTCGCCCTTGAGGCGCTTCACTGAAGCATCGTCATTCACCGCCACGATGAGACGCGCACCGAGCTTGGCCGCCTGCTCCAGATAGGTGACGTGGCCCGCGTGCAGGATGTCGAAGCAGCCGTTGGTCATCACCACCGTTTCGCCGTGGGCCTTCGCCTCCTGCACCAGAGCGATGAGACGCTCCTCATCGACCACCCCCAGCTCCGGCTGTTCGTGTTCGCGCAGCGCGCGCATCAGCTCCGGCACGCTGACGGTGGCGGTACCGAGCTTGCCCACCACGATGCCGGCGGCGATGTTGGAGAGTGCGGTCGCCTCGGCCATCTCCATGCCTGCCCCGAGGCCGGCGGCGAGCACCGACACCACCGTGTCGCCGGCACCGGTGACATCGTAGACCTCGCGCGCCTTGGTGGGCAGATGGAGCGGCGCATGGTCGCCGCGCAGCAGTGTCATCCCCTTTTCGCTGCGGGTGATGAGCAGCGCGTCGAGCTCCAGCTCGCGACGCAGCGCCTCGCCCTTGTGCACCAGCTCCTCTTCGCTGGCGCACTTACCCACCACCGCCTCGAATTCAGAGGTGTTGGGGGTGATCACCGTAGCGCCGCGATAGCGGGTGAAATCCTTGCCCTTCGGGTCGACGACGATTGCCTTGCCGGCGGCACGCGCCAGCTGGATCAATTCGGGGGCACAATGGAGCGTCCCCTTGCTGTAGTCGGAGAGCACCACCACGTCGCAGCTGTCGAGATTGTCGCGGAAGCGCTTGATCAACCCCTGCGGGTTGTGGCCGGGAAAGCCATCCTCGAAGTCGAGGCGGATCAACTGCTGATGGCGACTCAGCACGCGCAGCTTGGTGATAGTCGGATAGCCTTTGAGGCGCTCGAAGTGGCACTCCACTCCGCCATTGAGGAGACGGCGCGCCAGTGCATCGGCCGCCTCATCTTCGCCGGTCAGGCCGAGCACCCCGGAGTGGGCACCGAGCGCACAGATATTGAGCGCCACGTTACCGGCGCCGCCAGCGCGCTCCTCGATGCCATTGACCAGCACCACCGGCACCGGCGCTTCGGGGGAGATGCGCGAAGTATCGCCATGCCAATAGCGGTCGAGCATCAGGTCACCGACCACCAACACGCGGGCTTTTTGAAAATCAGGGATGTAGTTGGCTTTCATCGTCGTCGGAAAGGCGGGAAATCGTGGCGCCATTCTACCGTTTTCCAGCCGCGAATGGGCGGATTCGGCGCGACACTGTCAGCGAGTTGTGGGTGGCCTCACGCTGCGGTGCGGTTGCGCGCGGCGGCGATGGTGGCGGCAAATAGTGCCAGATAGACGATGTAGGGGTTGACGAAGGGGTTGCGTGACAACCACCCCTCGCTGAAGCCGAATACGGCAAAGGCGACCACCGTCAGCAGCCCGGCCAGCGCGGCGAAACGAACCTGCCCATCGCCGCCCTGCTGCCAGGCGCGGTAAAAATAGCGCCCGGGGAGCAGGAACAGGGCGAATGCCAGCACTATCAGTCCGACCAGGCCGAGCGTCGCCAGGGTATCGAAGTAGATGCTGTGAGCGTGGCCATATTTGACCACATCGCTGCTCAGCGAACGCCCCTGTGCCACCAGTTCGCGGGTATCGTGGTTGAAGTCGCCGATACCGGTACCGAGCAGCGGATTCTCCCACCAGATAATGGTGGCATTGCGCCACATGTTGAGGCGATCGCCCCAGGAGGTGTGCGCGGATGGATCAGCAATGAAGGTGCGCAACTCGTGCACGCCCCGTTCGAGTGGTCCGACCAGAGGGGCGGGACGTAACACCATCGCCATTGCCAGCAGCACCGCCAGGGCGCCGCCCATCAGCCACCAGAGGCGCCGATCGATCCGCCGCCGGTAGAGCCATGCCAGGGTTAGGCCGATGAAGGGCAACACCAGCCAGGCACCGCGCGTAGCCGACATGACACTGGCGTAGAGCGCGAGCGGGATGCAGAGGAGCGCCAGCAGGCGCAGCCATCCGCGCAATAGGGTGAGCACTGCCGTGAACAGCAACAGTGCGATGAGCATCGCCATGTCGCCAAAGATGATCTTGTGATAGAGCCCCTCGGCGTATTCACGCTGCAGCCAGTGGATTTCATAAAGGGTTTGCACGAACAGCGAGAGAGCCGCCGCCATCAGGCCGAGGATGAAGAGCCGATCGGCAACGACGCGCCAGCGCACCATTACCGCGAACAGCAGACCGAGAGTGGCGAGGCGGAAAAAGCGCTCCAAGCGCTGCATGCCATTTACAACATCGGCGCTGTAGGCAAGGCTCACGCTGGCCAGCAGAAAGAACAGCAGCAGCGCCAGCCACCAGCGCCGCTCGCTAGCTGAGCTGCGCACCACCATGGCCCAGCCGAAGAGAAGACCGGCCAGGGCGAACAGGGTGTAGATGGCACTGCCCCCACCCGGCACCGAGACCGAGATAAAGGGAAACGCGATGGCCAGCCCCCGGAGGAGCCGGTCGGACCAGGGAGATTTCGACATGGGTTCAGTGGGCGTGTCGGGCGCCCTTCAGCACATACTCCATGCCGCAGTAGGGGCAGCGGGCCCGTCCCGTCGCCCCGATGGGCAGGTAGACACGTGGATGGGAGCTCCACAATGCCTCACCCGGCATCGGACAGTGGAGAGGCAGATCAGCAGGACTCACTTCACGGCACGTTTCAATGGTGGCCTGTTTGACCATCTGTGAACTGACTTCCATCGACCTCCCCCTCTCGCTGTTAGTGATACGGTTATTTGATGAAGGTACGCCATTCGGGGTGGCTGGCGGTACGGCCATGCACCAGATCGAAATACATCGCCTGCAACTTGGCGGTGATCGGGCCGCGCGTGCCGCTGCCGATGGTGCGGTTGTCGAGCTCGCGGATCGGTGTCACCTCGGCGGCGGTGCCGGTGAAGAAGGCCTCGTCGGCGATGTAGACCTCGTCACGGGTAATGCGTTTCTCCGCCACCTCGATGCCGATCTCATTTGCCAGCTGCATGATGGTGTCGCGAGTCAGGCCGATCAGCGCCGAGCTGGGATCGGGCGTGTAGAGCTTGCCATCGCGCACGATGAAGATGTTCTCGCCGGAGCCTTCGGCGACGAAGCCGTCCACGTCGAGCAGCAGCGCCTCGTCGTAGCCGTCGTGTTCCGCCTCGCGGTGCGCCATGATGGAGTTCATGTAGTTGCCGTTGGCCTTGGCGCGGCACATGGTGACGTTGGAGTGGTGGCGCGAGAACGAGGAGGTCTTGACGCGGATGCCGTTCTCCAGTGCCTCCTTGCCGAGGTAAGCGCCCCATGGCCAGGCGGCAACGATGACGTGCACCGAGAGATTTTTGGCGGAGATGCCCATCGCCTCGGAGCCGTAGAAGGCCATCGGGCGGATGTAGCCGGAGGCAAGGCCGTTCTCGCGTACCACCGCCCTGGTCGCTTCGTTGATGGTGGCCTGGTCGAAGGGCATCTTCATGCCAAGGATATGGGCGGAGTTGAAGAGGCGCTTGGTGTGCTCTTCCAGACGGAAAATCGCCGTGCCGGCGGGAGTTTCGTAGGCACGCACCCCTTCGAACACCCCCATGCTGTAGTGCAGGGTGTGGGTGAGTACGTGGGTGGTGGCCTCGCGCCAGGGAACCATTTTGCCGTCGTACCAGATGACACCGTCGCGGTCAGCCATCGTCGCCATTCAACTCTCTCCTCAACAATAAGACGAAATCGTTTAAATCAGGTCTGTGCACCTATCCTTCCATCAATTCGTGCCAGAGACGCTGCACCCCCTGCCGGTAAGCAGAAAACAGCGACTCCTCCACCACAGCGGGGAGATCCTGCAGGGTCAGACGGTGGACTCGGGCACGGAAGGCGCGGTAGGCGTCACTCAGCAGCTGTACATCCTCGCGGCGCATCAGCCCGACGGCGGCAAATCCCTCCAACAGGCGGATATTGTCGGTCCAGTCGAGCAGCGCCGGGTGGTCGTGCGACCACGCCAGTACCCCATATTGCACCATAAATTCGATGTCGGCGATACCGCCACTATCCTGTTTGAGATCAAACTGCCCGGTACTGCCCGCTACCAGATGGGCGCGCATCTTCTCGCGCATCTCGCGCACTTCGCGGCGCAACGTGACAGGGTCGCGCTGGCGCCCGAGAATGGTGCGGCGTATGGTATCGAATGCCGCGGCGATGGCCGGGTCGCCCGCCACCACCCGTGCCCGCACCAGCGCCTGGTGCTCCCAGGTCCACGCCTCCTGCTCCTGGTAGCGCCGGAACGCCTCGACACCGCTGACCAGCAGCCCTGAGGCGCCGCTGGGCCGCAAGCGGGTATCCACCTCGTAAAGAGTACCCGAGGGGGTGCGCGCAGTGAGGATATGGATGATGCGCTGGGCGAGACGCGCGTAGAAAACGGCGTTTTCCAGCGGCTTTTCGCCATTGGTGGCGCGCCCCTCGCTCTCGGTTCTGTGGAGGAAGACCACATCGAGATCGGAGCCGTAGCCGAGCTCGATCCCCCCCAGCTTGCCGTAGGCGATGATGGCAAAGCCGCTGTCGCACACCTGCTCGCTGCCGCACATGGGACGGCCATGGCGCGCCACCAGGTGGTGCCAGGCGATGGTCATGGCGGCATCCAAAATCACCTCGGCGATGTCGGTGAGGTGATCGCTCACCACCATCAGCGGCACCGCTTCCATCACGTCGGCGGCGGCGACGCGCAGCACCGCCGCCTGGCGTGCCTGGCGCAGCGCCTCCATCTGTCCCTCCAGGTCCTCATGGTCGATCACCATCAGCCGCTGGCGCAGCTCGTTTTCGAACTCGGCGCGCGGCGGCGGATGGTAGAGAGTGCGTGGATCGAGCAGCTCATCGAGCAGGTGGGGCGAGCGGGTGAGGAGTTCGACTATCCAGGGGCTGGCGCCGCACAGCCGCACCAGCTGCGACAGTGCGATGGGATTTTCAACCAGCAGCGCCAGATAGGCGCTGCGCTTGGCGATACTCTCCACCAGCACCAGCAGGCGGTAGAGTGCCGCGTCGGCGTGCTCATGCTGCCCGGCGGCCCCGAGCAGCAGCGGCACCAGATGGTTCATGCGGTTGCGGCCGTTGGTGCCGAGACTCAAGAAGCTGCGCCCTTTACGCAGCTGCTGCACACGGCGATAGACCTCAGCGGTCTCTTCAAAACCTGCCTCGGCCAGTGCAGCGCACGCCTGCTCCGCGTCGAGATTGCCCTGCCAGACCCCGGTGAGATCGAGCCCATCGGTGGTGGCGTGCTCGGTCTGTGGCGCGGCAAAGACCTGCTCGAAGTACTGGTGCACACGGCGCATGTGGCTGCGCAACACCTGCTCGAACTCGGCCCAGCTCTCGAACCCCATGGAAAAGGCGAGGCGCAGACGACCCGCTTCGTCCTTGGGCAACATGTGGGTTTGCTCCTCGGCATACTCCTGCAGACGGTGCTCGGTGTTGCGCAAAAAGAAGTAGGCGACCACCAGTTCGTCGACGACGAAGTCGGGCAGAAACTCAAAGCCGCGCAGCGCCTCCAGGATGGTGAGAATGCGGCGCGCCTGCAGCGTCTTCTCGCGGCCACCATGGATCAGCTGGAATGCCTGGCCGATGAACTCCACCTCGCGGATGCCGCCAGCACCCAGCTTGACGTTGTCCTCCATCCCCTTGCGCTGTACCTCGCGCGCGATCATCGCCTTCATCTCGCGTAAAGACTCAAAGGCGCCGAAGTCGACATAGCGGCGGAACACGAACGGGCGCAGCATCTTCATCAATTCGCCACCGCGCACCTTGTCGCCGGCCACCACGCGCGCCTTGATCATGGCGTAGCGTTCCCACTCGCGGCCATGGACCTGGTAGTAATCCTCCATCGCATCGAAACTGATGGCTAGTGCACTGCTTTCGCCGAACGGGCGCAGGCGCATATCGACGCGGAACACGAAACCGTGGGCGGTGGTCGCCTCCAGCATGGCGTTGAGACGCCGGCCGAGGCGGATGAAAAACTCCTGATTGGCCAGCTGACGCGGCCCACCCTCGGTTTCGCCCTCCTCGGGATAGGCAAAGATGAGGTCGACATCGGAGGAGAAGTTGAGCTCGTGAGCACCGAGCTTGCCCATGCCGATCACCACCAGCTGTTGCGGGGTGCGTGATGCGGCACCGATGGGCGTGCCCCACTGGGCGCAGTGCCAGCGGTAGAGGTGAGTGAGCGCCTGCTCGATGCAGGCGTCGGCCAGATGGGAGAGGTCGGCGGTAGTCTCCACCATGTCGGCGCGCCCCGCCAGATCCCGCCAGGCGATACGCACCATCTCGCGGCGGCGGAACATGCGTAAACGCTCGCTCAGCTGCGCCTCGTTCTCGACTCCTTCCAGACGGCGCATCAGTTCGTGCGCGTAATACCCTTCATCTTGAGTACGCTCCAGTCCACTAACCAGCAAATCGGCCAGCAGTGGGGGTTGGCGCGCGCAACCGAGTGCCACAAACTCGCTCATGGCCCAGACCCGCGCCAACTCGTCGCGCCACTGCAGAGGGATGGCCATAGCCACAGCGGCATCATTCTCAACCAGCAGTTGCCAGTCGCGCCCTACCCGCTGGCGCAAGGGCTCTGGAAGGTTATGCAGTGAGGCTTCTATTAGAGCGGCAGCAGTGGCGGTCACGCGCGAGATCCGGTGGCAACGAATCGGCCGATTGTAGCAAGGGTGGGCCAAACGGGCAGCGGCAAATAATTGATTTCGGCGCATGAGGCTGGCACCGCACGCGCACATCCAGTGCTCCACGGCATAAAGCCATCCATTGGCCAACGCCGCTCGCACATTCATCCCCTGCGGGGACTTGTGCCCTTGGGTATAAAGCTTCCGCGGCATAAGTACATCTATCTCCAACGCCGCTCTCGGCCATCCGTGCCCCCTGCGGGGACTTATGCCCTTGGGTATAAAGCCTCCGCGACATAAGCTCATCCATCGTCCAACGCCGCTCTCGGCCATCCATGGCCAAAAAAAAGCCCCTGCGAGGAGGCGGCAGGGGCTCGAAGCCGGGAGGATGAGTTGGACAGGAATTCCGAGGGGGGTATACCGCCTGTCGCGCTCCCGAAAAAACTATGGCCTGATCAGTTTATAACCTTGCCCCTCCAATTCGATGATGCGCACCACGCCCGCGCTCACCTTGACGGCGTGAGGGTTGAGGGCCGGCTCCTTGCCCTGTTCGCGTGTCATCGCGGCGAGGGTATTCTGGCAGGCAGAAAAACGCACTCCGCTACCGGCCAGGCCATCAATTCGCGCGGCATTGCTGTTGTTGGCCAGCAGCAGGTTGAGTCCCGGACCGAAGGCGACGATCTCCACCTCCACCTTGTCAACGCCATAGGCCTTCAGCAGATTGTTGGCCACATTCAACACCAAGGTCTGCTTGCCGGCATCGCTGTCGGAGAGTTGCAACACCACCCGCTGCTCGGCGAACGGTTTCTCCTCCGTTGCCTGGGCGACTTGCCACAGCACAGCCCACACCAGCAGCACCCAGACCAGATTTCTCATCAACTTGTGCATCAGCGAACCTCCTTTCTCTACGGAAATGGCCCGCCGTCACTCCGCGCAGTAAGAGGCTGCGCCTGGGCAAACTATTCCATCTGGGGACGATGGGTGTGCAAATCTGCGACCTGCGCACGGTTTGTCAGGGTTGGAGACCGGTGAGACCTTTTCGGCTACATGGGGGGAATAAATGCCCGTGTTCGGGTATCTTTACTGTAGCCCGACAACGACAAAATACGAGGCACCGAGGAGGAGTAGTGGAGTTATTCAACATCTTGTGCCGCGGACGCGAATTCCGCGCCCGCCTGGAGAGCAACCGGCGGCGTCTCTATCGCATGGCCTACGCCTGGTGTCACGACGCCCATCTGGCCGACGACCTGGTTCAGGAGGCGATCGTCAACGCCCTGCGTCATAGCTCAAAGCTGCGTGACTTCGAGGCATTGGACGGCTGGCTCTTCACCATTCTGGCCAACTGCTGGAAGAGCCATCTGCGCAGCCGCAAAGTGGGTGATGAGTTTGACGAAGAGAACTTCCACAGCAGCGATCTTGATCCCGAGCAGCTCACCGCCCGCGATCAGACCGTGGCCCGCGTGCAGCAGGCGATCGCCAGGCTTCCCGTAGGGCAGCGCCAGGTAGTGACCCTGGTCGATCTGGAGGGATTCAGTTATGCCGAGGTGGCCACCATTCTGGAGGTACCGATCGGCACGGTGATGAGCCGTCTGTGCCGCGCGCGCCAGACGCTCAGGGAGCTGCTCGCGAGCGGCAACAGCGCCGGGGAACGAAGCGCACATCTGGTGAGGGTCAAATGAGCAACGACAAGCGATTTTCCGACGAACACCTCAATGCCTATCTCGACAACCAACTTGAGGTCGAGGAGGCCAGCGAGGTACTCAAGGAGGTGCGGGTAAACCCGGAACTCGGTCAACAGGTATGCGAGTTGCGCCAGGTACAAGAGCTGGTGCGCCATGCCTATCGTGAGGGGATTGTTCCTGCCAGCAAAGGTTCGACTCTCCATCGCTGGCCGCGCCATCTCCAGGGCATGGCCGCGCTGCTGCTGCTCGCGGTAGGTGCCATCGGTGGCTGGCTTGCCAATGGGGAGCGTGACGTAGTCATGGAGGGGATCTATCTTGGTGCCGCCCAGAGCCGGCCGCAGAATGTCATTTTGCACATCAGCACCGACGATCCGATCAAACTCTCCGACGCCCTCGACAAGGCAGAGTTGATGCTCTCGCGCCACCGGGCGCAAGGCGAGCCGTTCCGGCTGGAGATCGTCGCCAACGATGAGGGGCTCAATGTGGTGCGCGCCCGCTATTCCACCGACGCGGAACGCACCGAAGAGTTGCTCCACAACTACAACAATCTGGCCATCATGGCTTGTGCCCGAACGCTGCAGGCGATCAAGGAGCAGGGGGGCGATGTTGAGCTGTTGCCCAACGTCGGTACCACCGAATCCGCCCTGGAACGCGTGGTTGATCGGCTCCAGGAAGGTTGGCTCTACGTCAGGGTATGATCCGCTGGAAGCTACCTCAAAAATAGGGATCGGGCTTCGAGACAAGACGCGCCCACTGCAGGGAGCGGACTTTGAGATAGCTTCTGATCACCGGCATCAGTTGCGGGCCTGGTAATCACACTTTCCCAGACGCTTGCTGGTGAAGTTCTGGGTCATCTCCATCCGCTGTCCGCCCGCATCCATCACCATGTGCATCTTGCCACGGTAGCTGTCGCTTCCCAGGGTCTCCACTTCACCGCTACCGGTCATGGAGTTGTCCTTGCCGTTACAGGCAACCTTGAAGCTGGTCTTGTTGCCGCTCTTTTTGAAATCGGTGGTCTTGCAAGAGGCGTCTTTCGGGATCGACATCTCCTCACTGCTGCGCCCCTTGGGCTGACAGGTCGAGGCCGTCTGTGGCGGTATTGCCATCGGCATGCCCGGCATCTCCACCTTGACCTCCGTCTGCCAGAGTTCTCCCTCTTCGGCCAAGGCACTCATGCCCGGCAGCAGCAGCCCTAGTGTTGTGAGATACAAGAGGGTGTTACGAACAGTATTGGCTTTCATTGATATAGTCCTCCTTTGACATTTGCCGAGATAAACTGACATGCCCGGCACGCCGGTGCAAGTAGGGCCGGGAAAAAACTGACACCGCACGGAAACGCTGCCTGCCCCCCCGTACCATCCGCTTATCAATCCCGTCGAAATTCCACATAAAAAAGCCCCGCCGTTTCCGGTGGGGCTTTTTGTCCCTGCGAGCAGGCGGGGCGGGCTTACATCATGCCCATGTCGCCCATGCCACCCATGCCGCCGCCGGCAGCAGGTGCTTCGGCCTTCGGCAGCTCAGCGACCATCGCTTCGGTGGTGATCATCAGACCGGCCACGGAGGCGGCGTTCTGCAGGGCGGAACGGGTCACCTTGGTGGGGTCGAGGATACCCATCTCGATCATGTCGCCGTATTCGCCGGTGGCGGCGTTGTAGCCGAAGTTGCCCTTGCCTTCCTTCACCTTGGCGAGGACAACGGAGGGCTCGTCACCGGCGTTGGCGACGATCTGGCGCAGCGGCTCTTCCATGGCACGGCGGGCGATGTTGACGCCGATGTCCTGGTCGTGGTTGGCACCCTTGAGATCCTTGATGGCCATCAGGGC
>DASWUD010000115.1:0-4096 GCA_036401755.1 Gammaproteobacteria bacterium | reverse complement strand
GGTTTTCGTAGAGGGCATTGCCCAGCAGGAAGCTCATGCGCCACGCCTCGGGGTGCGCGGGAAAGCCATCGAGAAACTGGTGGTACCAGTGGATCGCCTTGCGATAGTCATCACTCGCACGACTCTGCTGCGCCTTGGCGTGCTGGCGCTGCGCCAGGCCGATGAGGGTGGTCTGCAACGGCTCGACCAGTTGCGCGCGCACCGCGGGCGACAACAGCGGCCAGTGTTCGCCCTGTGGGTGATAGCGCTTGACGAAATCGGCGCGCTCCTGCTCGAGGCGCGCGGTGAAGCCGCCCATGGCGATCACCTCGAGCAGACGCAGCTGCAGGCGCGGTGCCGCGGCATGACGCGGCCAGCGTTGCACAAAGCCGCGCGCCGTCTCCGCCGCGTCGTGGTAGCGATCCTGATCCACATAGCGCTCCACCAGGGTACCGTAGACCAGATAGGCATACGCCTCGTCTTCCTCTGTGGTGAAGCGCTCGGCGAGATCACCACCGTCGCCGGCGGAAGCGGCGAGTGCCACGCCGCGCACTACATCACTCAACAGGGCACGATCCCCCTCGCTGAGCGGCAGCGCCTCGATCGCTTCACCATGAGCCACCAGCTGGGGGGTGATGCGATAGCGGAACATCTCCAGAAAACGGGTCACCGCATCGTCGTAGCGGTGGCGGCGGTAGTGGCTCCACGCCAACTTGTAGCGCGCCCGCTCCTGATAATCATTCAATGCCTGGTTGGACAGCACCGCCTCGTAGAAGGTCGCGGCCTCGCCGTAGCGGCGCGCCGCAAAGAGATATTCGCCACTGCGAAACTCCAGCTCGGTGCGGTAGGGCGAGTGGGGAAACTCGTGCAGTAGCTGAGTCATCACTGCCAGCTGGCGCTCCGTCTCCCCTTGCTGGGCGCAGGCACGCGCCAGTCCGTAGAGGAGCGTCTCGCGTATCGCCCCGGCCGGGTTCTGTGCCAACAGCGTGTCATAGCGGCCAATGGCGCCACGATAATCCGCCCCTTCGTTCGGCGCGGTGAGTACCCCCTCCACCTCGAGATCGGTAAGACGCTTGAGCGCCTCCTGGCGATGGGGTTCGCTGCCCCCCGCGGTGAGGTAGGCCTCGTAGGCGGCGCGCACCGTCTCCCCCTGCACCGTGAGAGGGGTGACGCCGCGTGGCTCGAAGTGGCGCTCGCGGTAGAGATCGAGGCGTGCCGGCGCGGGGGTACTCTGCGGCAGCATGGCGCAACCGTGCAGAGCCAGTACGATGGTCAGGGTGAGCAGCGGGCGCACCTTCACGACCCCTCCAACTGCTGCAGCAGTGCCTGCTCATAGAGCTTCGGCACCGAGAAGCGCGCCTGCTCCAGATAGCGGCTCACCCGCCGGCGCTGTAGTTGCAGTGCGATCAGCAGTTCGTCCCGGTAGTGGTGGCGCATTTGCAGCGCCGCCTCATCCAGCCGGAGACGTTCCGCCGCGAAGGGGGCGGCATCGAGCGGGCGCTTGCCCTCGGTGACCCGCTCGGCGGCGAAGGCATCGTCGAGATAGCGGTGGAGAAGAGCGTACAGCTCGCGCCACATGGCCTTGCTCGAGTCTCGCGCCAACGCCCATTCGAGCTCACGCAGGCGCAACAGCAACGCCGCGCGCAGTGGTTCGGCATCATACTGTTGTGCCGGATCGAACACTGGCCAGCGCTGCGCCAGTGCCCGCAGGGTGGCGTGCTCCTCCGCCAGGGTACTGGCGCGGGCACTGCCACCATGGCGCAGTGCCTCACCCAGCGTCAGCCAGCGCGCATCATCTGTGGAGGTCGTCAGCTCGGCGAGCGCGGTGTCGAGGAGGACCAGCCGCTGCCGATACTCGTCGATGGCCGCCTGCAGATGGTCGAGCGCCTGCTGGCTGGGTGCCTGCCGGCTCAGGGCCAGCGGCAGTGCCAGGCGCCCTTCGAGAACGGCCGGGTCGTTGCCATCGCGCAGCGACAACTCCATCCAGGGCGCCAGCGCCGCGTCGGGACCGGCCGACTCCAGTTTCACCCAGCCGAGCAGCAGCAGCGCTGCGCTGCCGTCGGGACCATCGAGACGGATACGCTCCACCACCCCGAGTGCCACATCGTCCAGGCCTCGCGCCAACAGCAGGCGTGCCAGCACCAGATTGGCACGATCGCGCAACCGTTCCATACTCTCGTCCTCCGCCGCGCTGTTGCCCAGCACCTGCAGCAAATCGATGGCGTAGTCGACCTGCCCCGCCTGCACCAGCAGCAGCGCCCGATCGAGGGTGGCAGGAGAGAGGAAGAGGGTCTCACGGCGCAGCCGGCCCGCCAGGGCGATGGCTCCGATACTGTCGCCCGCGGCCTGCTGCTGCAGCGCCAGAGTAAGCAACCGCTCCTGCTCCAGCAGGACAGGCAGCGGGGTGGAGGGGGCAGCGGAGGGAATTGCCCGCCCCTCCATCTGGCGGCGGCGCAGCGCCAGTAGCAGGCGCAGCTGCTCGACCGTCTCGGCCACGGTGATGCTGCCGTGAATGGTGTCGAGGCGAGCCTGCGCGGCCGCGGTCATGCCGAGATCGATTTCGATGAGGGCCTGGAGCAGTTGCAGATGGGCGGTGATCGGGGGGGATTGCGCCAGCGCGCCGAGGCGCACCACATCGTGCAGCAGCTGTTCAGTGGGGGTAGGCTCTTCATCAGCCAACGCTGGCATGGCCACGACAATGCACAGCCAGACCCAAAGCCCGAACCACAAGCTCCTCACTCTTCTCCCCCCACACGAATGAGAGCAGACCGTCGAACGACGTTGCCTCACGTGGTGTTGTTATTGTTGGGATGCGGCTCACTCGCCCGTCGGGGGAGCATGGCCGTACACCCTTGTTGTTATTTATGGGGCTGTATCGCCCCTTGTTTTTGAGACCGGGCAAACCTCTGCCAAGTCGCCCCTTATACTCCTACAAATCAGTGCAGCAGATCAAACCATACTGCTTTCGGCGCACGCACCGGCGAGGCGCACTCATCGCATCACCCTCGCCGGTCGGGCATAATGGCAACCCCACCGTCCGCCACACGACGTCATGAATCGAGAGAAACGTTACGAGATCTTCCGCCGGTTGCGGGCGGAAAATCCCCACCCCACTACTGAACTCCACTACTCCACACCCTTCGAGTTGCTGGTGGCGGTGGTGCTGTCGGCACAGGCGACCGACAAAGGGGTGAACAAGGCGACGGCGAAACTCTTTCCCGTTGCCAATACCCCGGAGGCACTCCTTGCCCTGGGTGTGGAGGGGCTGAAGCAATACATCAAGACCATCGGTCTCTACAACAGCAAGGCGGAGAATCTCATCAAAGCCTGCGCCATCCTGCTGGAGAAGCACGGTGGCGAGGTACCACCGCAGCGCGAGGCGCTGGAAGCACTGCCCGGCGTGGGGCGCAAGACCGCCAACGTGGTGCTCAATACCGCCTTCGGCCAGCCCACCATCGCCGTCGACACCCACATCTTTCGCGTCAGTAACCGCACCGGCATCGCGCCGGGCAAAAACGTGCTCGAAGTGGAAAAACGGCTGGAGCGGCTGGTGCCGCAGGAGTTCCTGCTCGATGCCCACCACTGGCTGATCCTGCATGGCCGCTATGTCTGCATCGCGCGCAAGCCGCGTTGCGGCGCCTGCATCATCGAAGACCTGTGCGAATACAAGCACAAGACGGTCGATGACGCGGAAGGCGTGATGAAACAGCGAAGGGGCGGGAAATCATGATGGGCCACCTTTTCCTGTTGAAGAGCAACCCTTCCACCACCACCGGCATCGGGAGAGCAAAACAGTGATATTTGGCACCGACCGCACCGCGCTGCGCCGCTTCTATGCCGAGAGCTGGCGCAAGGCGTGCAACAACGAGCCGCTGGAGGCGCTGGAGCAGCAGATCGCCGCGGTGGTCACCGAACACCCCGAGTACCAGCCGCTGTTGCAGGCGCCCGACGCGGAACTGGAGCACGACTATGCGCCGGAAGGGGGCGAGGGCAACCCGTTCCTGCACATGGGGATGCACCTGGCGTTGCGCGAGCAGCTCAGCACCGGACGACCGGCAGGGATCCGCGAGCTGTGGCCGCGCCTGTTGAAAAGGTTCGGTGATGCCCATGCGCTGGA
>DASWUD010000114.1:0-10675 GCA_036401755.1 Gammaproteobacteria bacterium | reverse complement strand
TCCCACAGGGAGAGGGTTGGGGTGAGGGGAGCATAAGCAGTAAATTAACAGCGCTTACATCCCCTCTCCCTGTCCCTCTCCCTGAGGGAGTGGGGACCCTTCATGCTCAATTTATCCTTAAGAACTAAGTGTTGCGTGGTTTAATGCAACCCTAACAAGAGTCGGGCTGCCATCAATTGATCTGCAACAATTCTCACCAGGTAATACCTCGATAACCTTAGGCCGACTCTTCTGCCCACTTGCTGTTAGCTTCGAGCACCTCGTGCTGCGAGCCCAGTTCCGGCTTGAGTCTGGTCGCCCGGGAGAGGACGAACCATATCAGTGATACGACGCCTACCACGAAGACAATCCCGCCCAGCGAGCGGAAGTAGGTGAGGGTCTGGAAGACCGAACCGGTGATGATTTGTTGTGAGCGTGCGTGCCAGAAGCCGTCATCCAGCACAACGGAGAGCTGATACAGCCCAGCCGGGAAGAGGTCGAGGAACATCATCAGGGCGACGCCGATGTTCAAGCTCCAGAAGGAGAGGCGGACGATTCTGGGATTCCAGCTTTTTGCACGGAATAGGTGTTGACAGCAAAACAGCACGCCGGCCAGAGCGATATTTCCTTTCACGCCGAACATGGCGGCGTGGGCATGGTTGCCCGTCATGTAGGTGGCGTGTTCGAAGTAGTTGACGATCGGCAGGTTGATCAGCGAGCCGAATACTCCGGCACCGAAGATGTTCCAGAAGTTGACCGCCAGGATGAAGAGCCATACCCCATCCATGACGAACTTCTGCTGGCCATTTTTTTGATTGGCATAGGCGCCGTTGCCCTCCTTGCGCATCTGCCAGGCGTCCAGCGTCAGCAGCAGTAAAGGTAATACCTGCAAGGTGGAAAAGACGCTGCCCAGGGCAATCACGCTGGTGGGTTTGGCGATCCAGTAGAAGTTGTGGGCCACGCCGATGGTGGCGGTAATCAAAAACAGCATCACGGCCAGGTAGATGGTTTTTTCCGCCATGGCGCGGGTGACCAGCCCCATCTGCACCAGGATGTAACCAACGATGACCGTGGTGAAGACCTCAAAGGTGACCTCCACCCACATATGCACCACCATCCAGCGCCAGTAGTCGGCCACGGCCCAGTTGGAATCAACAGTGGCGAACAGGCCAAAGAAGAGGAAGAACACCATGATGCCGCTCCCCCACAACAGCCAGGCGGGGATCGACCAGAAGGTTTTCTTCGTCACCCAGGGTTTGACGCCGCGATAGATGATGAAGATCCACAAGGCGAACCCGGCCAGCAGCAAGATCTGGAAGAAACGCCCCAGCTCCATGAACTCCCACCCCTGACTGCCGAACCAGATAGCGGTAGTGCCGGTCAACGAGCCGGACTGCCCGAGATAGATGCCGAAAACACCACCGACACCGACGATGACGCAGATGATGAATAACAGATTGATCAGGAGTTCCTGATTCCGTGGTACCTCCGCCAAACGGGGCAGGAAGAAGATGGTGTAACCCACCCAGCACATGAAGAACCAGAAGATCTGCAGCAGGGTGTGGTAGCTTCTCAATATGTTGAACGGCAGAACATTGGCGATTTTGTGTGCAAACGGGTTGGCGAAATCCATCGCGCCGAGGATACCCGCCGCAACCTGCACGCCGAACATGGCCACCGCCAGGGCGAAAAATTTGTAGGTCGCCCGCTGCGTGGGCTGCACAAAGCCCTTTTCTAGATCGGGGGTGGTCAGTAACTGGGGGCTGGTCACCGCGTTTTGGAACGGTGAACCCGGCATTGCCTTCATCTGGCCATAGACATACAACACCAGCATGATACCGAGAAAGAGGATGAAGATGGAGATGAAGCTCCACATCATCAGTGAAGTCGGCGGGGTATTGCCCGCCGCGGGGTCATAAGGCCAGTTGGAGGTATAGCTATAGTTGTTACCAGGCCGATCGGTGCTCGCTACCCAGCTGCCCCAATAGAAAAAGGCCGCCAATTCCTTGAGTTGCTGCGGATCGGAGATGTAGTTGGCAGGATGGAACGCTTCAGGGAAGTCGCTGTCGGTAAACATCCGTTTGTAATATTCATTCAGATAGCGGGTGCCGTACACCTGGGCATCGTTGATGACAGCCACATTGGTGTTGGCATCATAGGTGTTGAGATGCAACTCCTTTTGTATTTGCGTCTCGATGGCGTTCTGGTCGTAAGCCGCGATATCAAAGCGCCACTGGTTCAGATGGTCGTTTGTTGTGACTGAGCCTGGCTTAACCTGTTCGGCATAATAGGCTTTCATCGCCACCGTCATGGCATGCAAGGACTCGGCAGAAAAATCCGGACCACGCTCGGCGCCATCCCCCCAGAAGGAGCCGTAATTCATCAAGCCGCGTGTATGAAAGAGTGTCTGTCCAGCCTTGATCTCTTCGGCCGAGATAACGGTTTCGCCGTTGATTGATTTGAAGTTGGGAACAGGCGGTGCGCCCGTATAGGTTTCGCCGCCCATATAGAGCAAGCCGGCGATCGAAACGATCGATACCGCCCAGAAGTGCGCGAACCAATATTTCTTGCTTAACAACAAGCTTGAGATGCTATTTTTGAAATCGCTCATACTATTCGCGCAAACAACGCTAAAAATTCAGTGGATGGTCAGCCGAGCGCAGGAACGAAAATCTTGCGTTGCTCATAGCAGGTCTGGTTCAGAGCAACAACGATAAACTTAATTTGAATTTTCAGCGCGTATATTTTGTTAATCGATTCGTTTTCAAATTTTATTTTTATTAAGTCCAAGGAAAATTGTTGGTCTAATCACGCACAATCATCAGGCATTAAGGTTGTTTAGGGTGCCGGCTTGTTGAACATAGGCTGAGTATTCGAGAGGTGTGAAGCTGCCGGAAATTAATGCGGTCAAAAGCGGGCATGCATGTTGCCGCAGAAATGAAAAGGTCCAGCGATCGGCCGTTCCAAGAGCTGACTGCCATGACCACCTGGCCTGCCCCTTGGCCGCTATCGGAAGTGGTGGAGAAAAGTTCGGTGCCTGTAGGCGGCACGTTGCTGGTGTGCAGATTGACATCGTGGCGCGAACGCTCCACGGTTTCAGGCAGGGTTGGGATGCCCGCATGGAGATCGAACAGCGCACAGACCTGCCAACTCTTATCCACTAGCAATAGAGTCAACACCTCCTGTCACCCCATTTCTCTCCCATTTTCTACCCCTTGCCAATTTTTCGGCCTGCTTTCTACTACATTCAAAGTATCGCCTTGGCGCGTTTTCATGGTGGAGATGGACATGAAAAACTCTTTTGCGCAAGCGCTTCTCCTGGTTATTGCCAGCACGTTGGCACAGGGTACTTCACGGGCTGAGCCCGCGAACTCCCTCAATTTAGGCATCGGCGGACTTAATCCCATGCCGCATTGCGATGCCAGGGTCTACACCCTCGAATACGAGCATCACCTTACTCCGACCGTGGCCATTCTGGGGCGGGGCAGCGGCGTCGATTACACGGACGACGCGAGTGATTATCTGGAGGAGGGAAAGCTGCGGGGGCTGGATGTCGGTGCTCGCTATTATCGCGCCGGTCGCATGCAGGGGTTCTATAGTGGCGCGAGCCTCGGCTACTGGGTAAATGACTGGACCTTCATCCAGAACCGAAGCACACCAGAGCAAGGGGAGGGGGAGGCAGACTCTCATTCGCTCAGACTGAATTTCGATCTTGGCTACCGGCTCCCGCTCGGTGACACGAATGTTGCGCTCATGCCCAAAGTCAATTTAGGCAAATTTTTCTCGTCCAGTTCGTGCAATTATACCGCCCCCGCGTCCCGGGTCGGTGCGCCATGCGATCAGAAATCTGAGGTCAACAACTATATTTTTGCGGGAGTGACGCTCGGCTTCGCATTCTGACCGGAGCAACGTAAGAGTCCACCGAGGCGCGAACCAATGCGCCATCACTGTGCATTGCCCGGCAGGTGGCGCTCAGGAGAGCGCCAGGAAGTGAGCGACGTTTTCCTGAGTGATCACATCGATGCCGGTATCAATTGTTTGGGGGATCGGAACCCCCTGCGAACTCAGCCACAACATCACTATGGACATTGCCCCTTGCATTCTCGGTTTGGTTGCTGAAGACGACTCAAGTATTCCTTCCTTGATGGCCTGCAGTATCGGCCTGATCCCATCCATACCGACCACCTTCACCTTGCCGACCTTGCCAGCCTCCTTGATTGCCGCGGCAATCCCCAGAGGACCCGCGGCATCGCAGCACAAGTAACCACGCAAATCCGGATTGCGCGCCAGAACAGCCGCGGCTTGTTGCCGGGCTGTCGGGATATCATCGTTGTCGATACCGCCGTCAACCGTGGTTATTTGTGGATACTTTTTCAATACGGCGAGTTGCGCCTCATAACGCTCCTTATGGTTCGGTGCGGTGGGTACGCCTTGCATAACGGCGACTTTGCCACTTTCACCGAGCAACTTGACCAGCCGCTCGGCAGCGATAACCCCCTGCTGTACAAAGTCATTGCCGACACTGGAGATGTCAGGCTCAGGTGAAGGTGAGTCGAACAGAATGAGCGAAATGCCGCGACGCCTGATGTCGTAAATTATCGACATGTTGCCCACTGCAGCGACAGGGTCGATGGCGATCCCGTCCGGACCTGCTGCGGCAAGCTTTTCGAGAATCGACGTTTGTTCACGCACCTCCGCCACGGCAGGGGGAAGATATTCCACGCTGATCCCGACGCCCAGCTGCTGCTCCAAAAATTCAGCTTGAGCCAAGGCCCCCTTATGCACCTCCTCGAACCAGGGGTGGACAACTTTTGGGACAATGGCGAAGCGCAGGTTATTCTTCATTTGTTCTCCCGAATAACAGCGTAGAGCGGGCACCATGGGTTTGCGAGATGACTCTAATAAGATAGCCAAGCCACTGCACTTTAGCAGCGCGCTGACTATCCTTGGCGTTACGCCCCGCTGCCACTCATGGTCTATTTTCTGCCGCCAGGTTGGCTATGCTTGATAAATCCCGGTGTGAACGTTTCACGCAAGGCACTTCTCCATGCCGACACCCTCCCTCCATGAATATCAGCGCAAGCGCGATTTCCGCCGCAGTCGTGAACCGGTGGGGACGCCCCCGACAGAGCTGGCCGGCCATCTCTATGTAATGCACAAGCATGCCGCGCGCCATGAACATTTCGATCTGCGTATCGAGCAGGAGGGGGTGCTGCGCAGTTGGGCGCTGCCCAGAGGGCCGGCGTTAGAGGTGGGGGAGCGGAGGCTGGCGGTCGAGGTGGAGGACCACCCGCTCGAATACGGTAGTTTCGAGGGGACCATCCCGCCGGGCGAGTACGGCGCCGGGACGGTGATGCTGTGGGATGTGGGCCACTGGCAAGCCAATGGCCGCAACGACGACGAGCAGATCGATTTCATCCTCACCGGCCGCAAGCTCCAGGGTGCGTGGACACTGGTGCGTCTGCGCGACCGGGGCGGGCGCCACAAGGGGAAGCAGTGGTTGCTCATCAAACGCAGTGACCACCCGCCACACGCGCTCCACCCCGATGACCTGAGCGTGGCTAGCGGCCGCACCATGAAGGAGATCGCCGCGCACCAGGAGCACCACGCTTATACACCGTCCGCGCCGCCGCAAGCCAAAGAGCTGCATGGTGCGCGCCGGGCACCGCCGCCCGCCATCCTCGCACCGCAACTGGGTACCCTCAGCGAGCGTGCGCCGACGGGCACGGCGTGGCTGCATGAGATCAAATTCGACGGTTATCGCCTCGTGGCACACCTCGACCACGGCAAGGTGCGCCTGCTGACGCGTAACGGCCACGACTGGACCGCGCGGTTGCGTACCCAGGCGCGGCAGCTGGCGCTGCTGCCGATCACACAGGCGATCCTCGATGGCGAGCTGGTGGCGCTCACCACCGGCGGTGCCAGCAGCTTTCGCGAATTGCAGGAAGCATTGAGCCGCAAACAGACCGCTTCACTGATCTATCAGGTGTTTGATCTTGCCTATCTGGAGGGGTACGACCTCTGCGCCGCGCCGCTGCTCGAGCGCAAGCGGGCATTGCAGCAATTGCTGGCGGCGGCGGGTTACGAGAGCGGCGGGGTGGTGCGCTATACGGAGCATGTGCAAGGGGAGGGGCCCGAAATTTTCGAGCAGGCCTGTGCCCTCGGTCTGGAGGGGATCATTTCCAAGCGCGTCAACGCACCCTATCGCAGTGGCCGCGGCAAACTGTGGCTGAAGGTGAAATGTACCCAGCACGCCAAGTTTGTGGTCGGAGGCTATACACCGCCAGCCGGCGCGCGTAGCGGTTTTGGCGCGCTGCTGCTCGGCACCTTTCGCGACGGGCAATTGCAGTACGCCGGGCGGGTGGGCACCGGTTTCAGCAGCCACCAGTTGGAGCAGTTGCACGCGCAGTTGCAACGCGAGGAGCTCGCCCGTGCGCCGTTTGCGCCGTCGGCGTCGCTGCCTTCACGCGGTGTGCACTGGGTGAAACCAAGGTTAGTGGTCGAGGTCGAATACACCGAACGTACTCGCGACGGGCTGTTGCGTCATCCCAGCTTCCTCGGCCTTCGCGAAGACCTGGAGCCCGAGCAGATCATTTCGTCAGAGATGCTGGAGGAGGCCACACCCATAAGCGCCAACCGTTCCTTGCGGCGCCATGCATCAGCCGGTGCGGTGGAGGTGGCGGGTATCGAACTCACCCATCCGGAGCGCGTGCTCTATCCGGAGCAGGGGGTGACCAAGTTGGCCCTCGCCCGCTATTACGAGTCGATCGAGGCGTGGATATTGCCCTATCTCGCACGACGTCCTTTGGTGCTGCTGCGTTGTCCCGAAGGCAGGCAGGCCTGCTTTTATCAGAAGCATTTGGGCAGAAGCCAGGCACGTGCGGTGCCGCGTATCGCCATCGAGGAGAGCGGGGCAGTGCGTGACTATGTTTATGTTCGTTCACTGGCCGACCTGGTGGCGCTGGCGCAGCACGGCGCGCTGGAGCTCCACCCGTGGGGCTGTCGGGTGGACGATATCGAACATCCCGACATGATGGTATTCGATCTTGATCCCGCGCCCGAGGTGGCGTGGCAGGAGGTACTGCGCACTGCGCGTGAGTTGCGCGAGCGTCTGCAGAGGTGGGGATTGACGGCGTTTGTCCGCACCACCGGCGGCAAGGGTCTCCATCTGGTGGTGCCGTTGCGCCCCGTTGCCCAGTGGCATGCCGTCAAGTCGTTTGCCCAGACAGTGGCGCAGCAACATGCCCACGATGAGCCGGGCCTGCTGACTACGAACATGGCGCTGGCCAAGCGGCACGGCCGCATCTTTCTCGATTATCTGCGCAACGCACGCGGCGCAACTGCCATCGCCTGCTACTCGCCCCGCGCCCGTCCCGCTGCGCCGGTGGCGGTGCCGCTGCGCTGGGATGAGCTCAGCCCCGCAGTGCGTTCCGACTACTACACTGTGGAGACGGTACAGCGTCGTATGCGGGCACTCAAGGCGGACCCCTGGGCAGGATTTTTTGAGGCGGCGATACCGTTAAGTGAGGCACTGCGACGGGTGGGGGTTGGATAAGGTGCGGTTGATGGATTCGAAGCTCTCTATACCTGCTTGTCACTCGGTGGCTCCCCGGATTGCGTTTCACTCCATTGGGCTACGCTGTCTCTTGATTGAGCAGCGATCAGCAGGAGATTCATGATGACCATCCGCGCCATGTGGAAAGGTGTGATCCGCTTCGGGGAGATCGCGGTGCCGGTGAAGTTGTACTCGGCCATCGAGGATCGCACGGTGCACTTTCGGCTGCTGCACCGCCAGGATCTGGAGCCGGTGCGCCAATCGCTGGTCAATCCGGAGACCGACGAGGTTGTTCCCTTTGATGCCACCGGCCGTGCCTATATCGCCGAGAGCGGTGATCGCGTGTTGCTCAAACAACAGGAGCTGGCGGCACTGGTGCCGCAGCCTTCGCGCGACATCACCCTTCTTGGCTTTCTGCCCTTGCAGGCGATCGATCATCGCTGGTACGACCGACCTTATTACCTGGGGCCGGATGGCACAAGCGCGGAATTCTTTGCGCTGGCCGATGCGCTGGAGGGGCTGCAGGTGGAGGGACTCGCCCACTGGGTGATGCGCAACAAGGAGTATGTCGGCGCGTTGCAGCTGTATCAGGGCTATCCGATGCTGATGTCGCTGCACCACACCGAGGAGATCGTGCCCGTGGAGGCGTTGCAGCCCCCCTCCGGTCCACCGCTCGATCAACGCGAACTGGGACTGGCGCGGCAGTTAATCGAGATGCTGGATGCAGAGTTTCAACCGCAGCAGTACCACGACGAGTATCGCCAGCGTGTAGTGGAGATGCTGGCGGCCAAGACACAGGGCAAGCGGTTGCGGGTCCGCGCACCGCAGCGGCGCGAGCGTGGCGTGGATATCCGCCATGCGCTGGAGGCGAGTATCCAGCAGGCGCGCCACCACGCATGAGGTCCGCATGAGCAACGACGACGATACAGCATCAGCAGACCAGGAACAGCCTCACGCCTTCTGGTCGGGGATCATCGCCTTCGGGCTGGTCAGTCTGCCGGTCAGCCTATTTCCTGCCCACAGCAGCAACGCCTTCCCGCTGCACATGGTCGATGGGCAGGGCACGCTGCTCAGGCGTCAGTTCTTCTGCGCCAAGGAGAACCGGCCACTGGAGCGGGACGAGCTGGTGCACGGCTATGAGCTTGAGCCCGATCACTTTGTGGTGGTTGAGGATGAAGAGCTGGAGGCGGTGGAGCCGAAAAAATCGCGCGAGATCGATCTCAAACGGTTCGTGCCGCTCAGCTCAATCAATCCGATTTATTTCGAACGCGCCTATTTTCTGGTGCCCGACGGCGACACCACCAAGGCCTATCGTCTGCTGGCAAAAAGTATGGAAGATAAACAGCGCGCCGGCGTCGCCACCTTCGTGATGCACGGCAGGGAGTACCTGGTGGCGATCATCGCCGAGGGCGGCATTCTGCGTGCCGAGACGCTGCGCTTTCACGACGAACTGCGTACACCGGAGCAGATTGGCCTGCCCACACGCCAGGCTGGCGATCAAAAAACAGTGGAGCAGATGCGTAGCGCCATCCGCAAGGCGACGCACAAGCAGCTCGATAGTGCGCTGTTGAGCGATCAGCAAGCCCGTCATCTCAGGCAGCGCATCGAAGATAAACTCAAAGCCGGCACCGACGTGCTAAAGGCCCCGGAAGAATCTGCGCCGGTCGAAACCGAAAGCAATGTGATCGATCTCATGCAGGTGCTCAAGGAGCGCCTGCAGGGACGCAGGCCACACCCCATCAAGGCACAACGCGCGCAGCAAACCTCCGCGACAAAGCGGGCTCCTGCACTGAAGAGCCTCAGCAAGCAAGAACTCTACGATCAGGCGCAGGCACTGGAGATAGCCGGGCGCAGCAAAATGTCCCGCGAGATGTTGATCAAAGCGATCACCCGCGCCAGCCATAAACACGCGTAGGTACGGCGGGTATCGGATTGGTCCAATATTCGGAGCGGCCTGCTGTTAAGGATATGAACGATAGAGCGTGAAATTTTGCTCCTCTGCGGCAGATGTTCTAACCACAGAGAGGCGGCGGTCGTGACGTTCTCTCTCGTTTCGATATAGACGGCAGTACATACATATCGCATCGCCTCTCGCCGCGTTAAACGTGCCTACCACATGCAGAGGAGAACCACTCCATGAATAGGAGCACTCTATATACTGCTGCTTTCAGTACGCTGCTCGCAGTAGCCAGCTTCAATACATCCGCAGCCGAGCCACAGGATAAGGCCCACTGTTCACTCAAGACATTGAAGGGAAGTTATGCCTATTCGATACAAGGCTACCGAGGAGGTGAGCCCTATGCATCAAGTGGGCTGTTCACCTTCAACGGGGCCGGCGGCGTGGGAGTTCTCTATACCAGTTCCATCGAGCGAACCCAGCTGTTTGTAACGGGCAGCTATATGGTGAACGGTGATTGCTCCGGCACGATGACCCTGGCAGACAAGACGGTGGTCAATAATTTCTATCTGAGCCCCAGCGGAGACAGCTTCAATTTTACGAGGGTTTCATCGAATGACGTCATCGGTACCGAGGCGCGGAGGGTGAGCCGCGAGCTGCTCGTGAAGCAGCCATGAGATCCCCCGGCATTGCCATTGAAGGCCACGTCAGCCCCGGTTTCGAAGCTGTGCGCGAGGTGTTTGCTGAAAACTTCACCCAACGCGACGAACTGGGCGGTGCCTGTTGCGTCTACTACCGAGGCGAGAAGGTGGTCGATCTGTGGGGCGGTGTGCGCAACAAGGCGAGCGACGAACCGTGGCAGGAGGACACCATGGTACTGGTCTACTCCACCACCAAGGGGCTGGCGGCGATGACGCTGGCGCTCGCCCACTCGCGCGGCTGGCTCGACTACGAAGAGCGTGTCTGCAGCTACTGGCCGGAGTTCACGCAAAACGGCAAGGAACTGATCACGGTGCGCCAACTGTTGGCACACCAGGCCGGCCTGTTCGCCCTCACTGAACCAGTGGACAAGCGCACGGTGGCCGACCTCGATCGGCTGGCGGTGATCCTGGCGCACCAGAAACCGGCGTGGCCACCCGGCACGCGCCAGGCCTATCACGCCATCACCCTCGGCTACTACGAAAGCGAGTTGCTGCGTCGCATCGATCCGCAACGGCGCAGCTTGGGGCAGTTTTTTCAGGATG
>DASWUD010000113.1:0-8730 GCA_036401755.1 Gammaproteobacteria bacterium | reverse complement strand
AGCGCACCCAGAAGAAGATCGCCAACAGCAGCGGCAGCAGTTCGTCGATGAGTAAAAAGAGCCAGTCTACGCTGGCTAGCTTTTCGAGAAATCCGCTGGCTTCGGGGTTGCGCAGATAACTGCCACTGGTGAAGAGGGTGAGCAGTGGCGCGAGCACGATGAGCAATAACAGCTGATCGATGAGGGCAGCGGCGAGGCGCCGCCAGAAGCCTGCATAGCGCAGCCCATCGCCCATGCCTAGACCTTGAAGCCGCGATGGAGTGCGACAATGCCGCCGGTCAGGTTGTGGAAGTCGCAGTTAACGAAGCCGACGCTCTCCATCATCCCCTTCAGCGTCTGCTGGTCTGGGTGCATGCGGATCGATTCGGCCAGATATTGGTAGCTGGCGCGATCGCCTGCCACCAGTTCGCCCATCTTCGGCAACAGCGAGAAGGAGTAGGCGTCGTAGACCGCGGAGAGTCCCGGCACCACCGGCTTGGAGAACTCCAGCACCAATAAGCGCCCGCCCGGCTTCAGCACGCGGTGCATCGAGGCGAGTGCCTTCTCCTTGTCGGTGACGTTGCGCAGGCCGAAGGCGATGGTGATGCAGTCGAAGTAGTTGTCGGGGAACGGCAGGCACTCGGCGTTAGCCTGGGCGTACTCCACGTTGCCGACGATGCCGCGGTCCACCAGGCGCCGCCTTCCCACCTCCAGCATCGAGTTGTTGATGTCGGCCAGCACCACCTGCCCGTCGCGTCCCACCCGCTTGGAGAACTGGGCGGTGAGGTCGCCGGTGCCGCCGGCGATATCGAGCACGCGCTGGCCACGGCGCACGCCGCTCATCTCAATGGTGTAGCGCTTCCAGAGACGGTGGATGCCGAGCGACATCAGGTCGTTCATCAGGTCGTACTTGGCTGCCACCGAGTGGAACACCTCGGCGACCTTCTTGACCTTCTCCTCTTTGGCCACCGTCTGGTAGCCGAAGTGGGTCGTTTCGTCTTTCATAGTCTCTCCAGAAGGGGCACGTGGTTGTTGCTGGTGGCCCGTCGGTTATCCAGAACAACAAATCTCTCGCCAGGCCGCAAAGCTCGCAAAGAAAAGCTCTGTGACGGGCTCATTTCGTTGTTCCCTTGGCGGCTTGGCGTCTTCGCGAGAATGTGTATTTATTTGCCGTGCGCCGGCTGCTTGCGCTGGTGGCCCGCCTTGGCCAGGCGATCCAGGTAATCTTGCCAGTATTTGAGATAATTGACACCCAAATCGTAAAGGGTATCCCAGGCGTAGATGCCGGTGTCGTGGCCGTCGTCGAAGGTGAGTTGGACGGCGTAGGTGCCCACCTGTTCGATCTTCTCGATGTTCACATCCTCCTTGCCCAGCTGCAGCACCGCCTCGTCGGGGCTGTGGCCCTGTACCTCGGCGGAGGGGGAGTAGACACGCAGGTACTCGGTCGGCAGTTTGAAGGTGTTGCCGTCATCGAAGGCGATCTCCAGCAGGTGGGTCGCCTTGTGCAGAGTGATAGCCGTGGGATAGTGCTTGGTCATTGGTGATCCTCGGTTGGATGCTGCGTTAAACGGGAAGGCCAACTCCTGGAAGTGGTGGTCCGCTTCTGCCGATTCAACGCTACTAAGTGTACGCCTTAAAGGATATAGCGGCTCAAGTCCTCGTCCGCGGCCAGTTCACCCAGTTGGGCGTTGACGTAGGCGGCATCGATCACCACCGTCTCGCCGCTGCGGTCGGCGGAGTTGAAGGAGAGCTCCTCCAGCAGCCGCTCCAGCACCGTGTGCAGGCGGCGCGCGCCGATGTTTTCGGTCTTCTCGTTGACCTGCCAGGCGATCTCGGCGAGGCGCGCCAGACCATCCGCGGCGAATTCGATGGTGAGCCCCTCGGCGGCCAGCAGTGCCTTGTACTGTTCGGTGAGCGAGGCATCGGGTTCGGTGAGGATGCGCACGAAATCCTCCACCTTGAGCGGATCGAGTTCGACACGGATCGGCAGGCGCCCCTGCAGCTCCGGCACCAGATCGGAGGGCTTGGAGAGGTGAAAGGCACCCGAGGCGATGAACAGGATGTGGTCGGTCTTCACGCTGCCGTGCTTGGTGGAGACGGTGGAGCCCTCCACCAGCGGTAGCAGGTCGCGCTGCACCCCTTCGCGCGAGACGTCGGCGCCGCCGCTGCGCTCGGCGCGGCTGGTGATCTTGTCGATCTCGTCGATGAAGACGATGCCGTTCTGCTCTACCGCATGGAGGGCACGCGCCTTCAGCTCATCTTCATTCACCAGCTTGCGTGCCTCCTCCTCGGCGAGCTGCTTGAGCGCCTCCTTCACCCGCAGCTTGCGCCGCTTGGTACGGCCGCCACCCAGGTTCTGGAACATGCTCTGCAGCTGGCTGGTCATCTCCTCCATGCCGGGGGGCGCCATGATCTCGACGCCCAAAGGCGCGGTGCTCACCTCCACCTCGATCTCCTTGTCGTCGAGCTCCCCCTCGCGCAGCTTCTTGCGGAATTTCTGCCGGGTGGACGAATCGCCCTCGCTGGGCTGGGCCGGTTCGTTGGCAAAGCCGATGGTGCGCGGCGGCGGCAGCAGGATATCGAGCACGCGCTCCTCGGCCGCTTCATAGGCACGGTGGCGCACCTTGGCGGTCTCCTGCTCGCGGGTCAACTTGATGGCGGCATCGACCAGATCGCGGATGATCGACTCCACATCGCGGCCGACATAGCCGACTTCGGTGAACTTGGTCGCCTCCACCTTGATGAACGGTGCGTTGGCCAGCTTGGCGAGGCGCCGCGCGATCTCGGTCTTGCCGACGCCGGTGGGGCCGATCATCAGAATGTTCTTGGGGGTGATCTCGCTGCGCAGCGGCTCGCCCACCTGGCTGCGGCGCCAGCGGTTGCGCAGGGCGATGGCCACGGCGCGCTTGGCGGCGGCCTGGCCGATGATGTGTTTGTCCAGCTCCTGGACGATCTCGCGGGGGGTCATGGTGGACATCAGGCCAGCTCTTCGATGGTCAGGTGGTCGTTGGTGTAGATACAGATGGAGGCGGCGATGTTGAGCGCCTTTTCGACGATGTCGCGCGCCTCCAACGGGGTGTTCTCATAGAGCGCGGTGGCGGCGGCTTGGGCGAAGGAGCCGCCGGAACCGATGGCGATCAGGTCAAGTTCTGGTTCGATCACGTCGCCATTGCCGGTGATCATCAGGATATTTTCTTTATCGGCCACCAGCAGCAGTGCCTCCAGGCGGCGCAGCATGCGATCGGTACGCCAATCCTTGGCCAGCTCCACCGCGGCACGCACCAGATGGCCCTGGTGCTTCTCCAGCTTCGCCTCGAAGCGCTCGAACAGGGTGAAGGCGTCGGCGGTGCCACCGGCAAAACCGGCGATCACCTGCTCGCGGTAGAGGCGGCGCACCTTGCGCGCGTTGCCCTTCATGATGGTGTTGCCGAGGGAGACCTGGCCGTCGCCGCCAATGACGACGCGGCCGTTGCGCTTCACCGCCAGAATGGTGGTACCGCGATACTGTTCCAAGGAGCGCTCCTCGCAAAACGTAAAAAATCAGGCCGCAGATTATAGTGCCTAATCGTCACTGGCGTCTTGCGCCCGCGGTGACAATCGGGTTGGTGGGTGTTTACTTAGGTGCACCTATGAAAATTTCTGATGGAACAGTGGTTCGCGGCTGGGGGTCCCAAAACATGAATCAACAAGAAGGGGCCAAACCATGAAGATTACCGTTGCCGGTGACTACACCACCGATACTGCCACCCGCGAAACCGCGCCCACCGCCCGCCTGCGCGCCCTGCTGGCGATCCTCTTTTCCGTACTGTTCATGGTGCTCTCGGTCGCCTTTGCCGCCCTTGCGGTGAAAGAGTTTGTTGCGGCATTTACTCTGGCGAGTGGCCTGACCGGCGGACTGATTGCCTCGATCAACGCGGCGGTTATCTCCCTGGCAGCCTTCGAACTGGGTTTCAATGTCGGCAAGGAGTATATCCAGGAGAGCGACGAAGACATTTTTGCCGCGGTGCGCCGCTCCATCGCCCGCTTCGTCGGCGTGGTGTGCATTGCCCTGGTGTTGGAGGGGCTGATCATGGTGATCAAGTACAGCCAACTGGAGCTGGCCGGCAACCTGGGTTATCCGGTGGCGGTCATCGGCAGTGCCAGCCTGCTACTGATCGCCCTCGGCCTGTTTCTCTTTCTCACCCGGCCGGAACAGCAGCATCACCACCCCGCGGAGTTCGATAAGCCCACCTCCGAAACGCCAGCTGTCAATCAACTGGCCTGACCAGGGTATCGCGCATGGTGGCCTGCCACCTTCCCGTGAAGGGCGGGGCCCAGCACCCTCACCGTTCCCTGCTATGGTTACTGAACCGTTCAACTGCGGAGATCGCCGATATGCGTATGCCTGTCATGAGTCGTCTAGCTTTTTTCATCTCTCTTCTGTTCAGTGGTCTCACCCTGGCAGCGGAGAGCATGGTCACCATCTCTGCACCGGCGGACGGTGCCACGCTGGATGCCATGACCGAGAATGCCATCACTTATGAGGTGGTGCCGGGTCCCAAGGGCGATCATTCACATCTCTATGTGGATGGCAAAGAGGACGCCGTACTGCGCAAACTGAAGGGAAGTTACACGCTACCCACCCTCACCGCCGGTGAGCACAACATCTGCATCAAGGTGGTGAACAAGGGGCATGTGCCGATCGGCGTGGAGAAGTGTGTGAAGGTGATGGTGCAGTAGTTGGATGGGCAGGACCTGCTCTACGCGCTGAATCAGATCGCCCACAACTTCGGCGCGGTGGCGGTGGTAGGCGGCGCCCTGCTGGGGCGCTGGCCGGTTCGCGTGGTGCTGGCGCAACGTCGCCCTCTGGCCTGGCTGGTGCTGGCCGGCTGGATACTTCAGGGGGTGAGCGGTGCCACCTTCGGTGCGATCAGTTTCGCCTACTACGGCCAGTTTCCCGATATCCACGGTATTGCGGTGGCCGCCCTGCTGGTAAAGATGAGCTGCGCCTTTGCCGGTATTATCCTGACGGCACTCTGGCTGCGTTTCGGTGATAAGTGGTCGGAGCGCAGCCGCGAGGGGGTGTGGGGGCTGCTGCTCCTGCTCGCAATTACCGCGCTGAGTGCCGCGGCCTTCCTGCGCTGGTTCTCCTGATCGCAGGGTTACGGTGCTACCACCAGTGCCTGCCGGGTGCGGCGCCGGTAGTAGGTGGCGGCCCCTGCCGCGGTGAGAATGCACCAGACGGCAAACAGGGCGCCGGGCAGCGCCGCCTCGGCGCTGAAGTGTTTCAGCGCCAAGGCCACTCCGAGGCCGGCGTTCTGCATCCCCACCTCAATGGCCAGTGTCAGCCGGTGGGCCGCGTCGAAGCGGAACAGTCGCGCCGCCTGCCAGCCGAGCAGGTATCCCAATAGATTGACCAGCACCACCGCTACGAATACCTCCGCCCCCACCTGTTGCAGATAGGCCTGATTGGCCGCCACCGCATAACTGCAGATGATGACAATGGCGAGCGCGGCAACGGCCGGGGCCAGCGACTGGGCCACCGCCATCCGTGCCCCCAGCAGTGGTCGCAACCCCATGCCGAGCAGCAGGGGCAGCAGCACGGTCTGCACAATGGTGGTCATCATCGGCCAGAAGGGGATATCGAGAAAGGTGCGCCCGAGCAGCGTTACCAGTGCTGGCGTCAGCAGCGGCGCCAGGAGTGTCGCCACGGTGGTCAGTGCGATGGAGAAGGCCAGGGCACCGCCTGCCAGATAGACCACCACGTTGCTGGCCATTGCCCCCGGGGCACAGCCGACGATGATGAAGCCGAGCGCCAGTGCCGGGGTGAAATCGCCGAGCCATGCCGCTAGAAAGCCCAGCAGCGGCATGATGGTGAACTGGGCCAGAACGCCCAGCCCGATCTGCTTGGGGCGGCGCAGGGTCTGGCGAAGTTCGGCAGGCTCCAGCACCACCCCCAGCGACAGCATCGTCGCGGCGAACAGCCAGAGAAAATAGTCCTTGAATGGCATGAACAGCGCCGGCTGCAGATAGGCGGCGATAGCGCCGAGCAAGGTGAGCGGCGCCAGGTTGTTGGCGATAAGGCGGAAGAGGAACATGGTCAAGCGCTTCGCATTTGAATGGCGAAGTGCATGTTACGCCATTCCCGCGCCCGGTGGATCGGTGCACTCTCCCAGCATTGACGCGGCCAATTTGCAAACCAGCTCACGTTTGTGGCCCTTCAGCGCGTCAACCGATCGGCCCGTGGTGCGTTGTTACCAGTGTAAGACCTTTTTTGTTGGCAACACTGGAGTAAAGATGATGAGCAAGAAATCTGTATTCGCCCTGATTATCGCTGGTGGTCTCCTCGCAACCTCCGCTGCCCATGCAGACCACAACAGCGTCTGGGGACCCGGTTCGGCCGAGATGCCCAATGATATCCACAACAGCGCCATCGAAGATGATCAGGATGTCTTCCTTGATCTGGTGCAGGAAGGTGATGGCGCCGATTCGGTCAATCGCTACGACGTCGTCGAAGAGTGATCGCGCTGCAGTAACAACGGGTCTGCCGCTCGGCTGACCCGCCATACCCGAAAAGGCCATCCTCGCGATGGCCTTTCTTTTTTTGCGTGGCGGAATGTCAGATGCGGTGCGCCATGTGGCACATGTTAACGACGTGGCATGTAGGTCATGCAAAGTGAGTTCCCACCCGAATGACCGACGCTGATGCTCTGCGCCGAGCACTCGAAGTCAGCGTTATAGTTGCAACCAGAGACCTTGCAGGCACCGACCCCGGCCTGGATGGTGGCATTTTTTACGTGACCGGAGGCGCTGAGAAAGGTGTCGCAGGCCGGAGTGGCCGCGTCACCGATGGTGATGGCCTTGGCATGACAGGCGGACTGACGGTTGTAGATGCACTCGGAAACATCACAGTGGCGAATCAGCGGCATATCGATGGTGAGTTCCATGCTAATTCCCTTGAGGGTGGCACCGAATGATGCAGAAGGTGAAGGCTAGATCAGGCAGGTGGAATTGCAAGCGAAGTCAGCTGCTCATGCCGTTCAGTCAAGGTTAAACGAAGTGTATTTACCCCTCTCCCGAACGCACGGGATAGGGTGAGGGGATCAATACACATACTCGCGACCTGCATTAACACCCTGCGTGGCCTTGCGCTTGTAGAGGCTGCGCGGTAATTCGTCAACCGAGCAGCGAGCAGCTGCCAAACAGCTCCTCCAGACGCTCCAGGCTTTGCGCCATGCCCTCCGGAAAACCGATCTTCATGAAGGCATCGCGCTCGCTGTCCGATGCAAAGCGGGTACGCAGCGTGAGCCGGGTCTTCCCCTCCTGCTCTTCAAACAGCAGCGTGGTGGTCAATTTCGGCACGGCTGAAAGTTTTGCACCATGACGATAGTTGTTGAGCTGCTCGAGAAACTCGGCGGGTGCATCGTCAATCGTATGGGTGAAGACCAGGCGCCGGGGCGCATCGATCTCCAGGTATTCGCCGGAGAGCGATTGATCGATCCCTTGCGGCGAGCGCATCACGATGCGCAAGCCACCACCTGGTTGCGGATTAGTGATGCAGACGGGGTTGGTAAAGCCATGAGGGCCCCACCACTCTGCGAGCAGCTCCTGATCCAGCCAGGCACTGAAGAGGCGCTGGCGCGGCACGGCAAAGAGGCGGGTAAAGATCGTCTCGTGTTCACTCTTGCTCACCTCCATGGCGGTTTCCGTCAGCAGCACGTCGAGACGGTCGAGCATCTCATTCCAACCCTGCTGCATCATGTCGCGCTCCTTGAACGAGCGGGGGAGCTCATGTCGCAAGGTAAGCCTGCTGCCGCCCCTGATCTTGGCGAAGGTGATGGTGACCAGCGCCTCTCTGGGGTGGTCTGCGCTCATGCCGTAGAGGGTCGGCTCCACCATGTTACCCTCCTCATCGGCGAAGGCGTCGACATAGACCAGGCGTCGCGGCGCCGCCACTTCGCGAAATATGCCCCTGCCCCAGATCGCCTGGCCCTCGGGTGAGCGCATGCAGTAGTGAAACACGCCACCGGTGCGGCACTCCACGCTGACGTAGGGGGTCGACCACCCGTGTGGTGCCCACCAGCGTTTCAGCAATGCGGGCTCGGTAAACGCTCTGAACAGTCGCAGTTGCGACGCCGTGAAGTTGCGGGAAACAACGATAGCGCTCTCTCTTCTGCTGCGCAGCGACGGATAGCGCGCTCGGGACGGTCGCGTCGCCTGACCGATGGTGGTATGGGTATGCGTAACCATGGCGCTGCTCCTGTGTAGGGTTCGAGGAGTGGCCATCAGCGCTCTCCCTGCGTGTGGATGGCCGCCAAAAACTGGAGTGCGGGTAGCTCGCTCTGAGGAGTGAACTCTCTAAACGTTGCTGCGAAAAGAGGATCTTCGCAGGGCCTTTAAGCATAGTTCATCGTGCGGTGATGACTAGCCAGCGATTGGCTCAGGCAGACGCCTATATGCAATGACACTCCATCCATAAATTGTCCACGTGATATAAATCCTGAAAATAACGAAGGAAATTTGTATCAAAGAGGGACGAGGCAGGAGCCGTTAATCGATAATCCAGTGGCACGAAACTTCTGAGATGAAGGCGGCCGTATTTCAGGTGCGCGGTATTTCTCGCGATTAGGCTGTTTTGTGGTTCTCGTACCCGAAACTGCTACCGGATGAGGTGCGCTTACTGGTTATGCAAAAATTGCCACAGGAAATGCGCGTGCAAGCGTTTGAACCACACTACTCTGAAATGTGTCACCGGCTCTTTGGTGGTGACGC
>DASWUD010000112.1:0-4778 GCA_036401755.1 Gammaproteobacteria bacterium | reverse complement strand
AAAGTGGTGCAGGAAGAATTTGGCCAACGAACCGCCGCCCAGGCCAATGAGCAACACGCGCCGTACCTGCGGCACAAACAGCAGCGCCGTGGTCATCGCCCGCGTGTAGCTCAGCACCAGCGCCAGGGGATCGCTGAGCAGCATGCTGCTCTGCTTCGGCTCGGTGCCGAAGTGGAGCGAGCGGTGGAGCATGTCGTCCACCACCTCAATGGGGCCCCATTCGTCCTGGGTGCGGTGGACCAGGAGTCCGTCATATTTCTGCATGGTGCATATTGTAACGGATGCCCTTGTCTCCGGGCGATTCGAACAGTAGTCTGGCGCTATCGGGTGCCGTCACTGGGCACTGATTCGGAGGCCTTATGCGTTACGGCATTATCATCAACCTCGATTACACCTCCTTCCCCCACGAGCCGGTGAAGCGTGCCTATCAGGAGATCCAGGAGGCGCTGGCCGCCGAGGGATTCCTGCGCGACGGGCGGATCTTCACCCTCGATACCTCCGCCACCGAGGCGCAACGGCGCGCCCGCCGTGCCATCGACAGCGTCGAGGCACGCCACGCCGAGCGCGGCGAGAGTCTCTACCCCTACATCAAGGAGTTCTTCGGCTTCGAAATGCGCCATGCCACTAACCTGTTGCTACCACCCAGCGACGAGATCAGTGTCACCGAGCTCTCCGATCTGGCCGGGATCGCCGGGGTCGAGACGATCGAACTGCACGGGGTCGATTGAGCCCTGCCTGAATGAAACAACTCGACCTATTGTGGGATGACGACCTGACCATCCGCCGCCATCCCCGCGCCCGTCACGTGCGCGTCAAGGTGGTACCGCCCGGGCGGGTGGAGGTGGTGGTGCCGGAGCGCTTCGACGCGCGCCAACTGCCGGCGATCCTCGCTGAGCATCAGGAGTGGATCGACCGCACCGTCGATCGCATGCGCCACGACTACCGCACCCGCGAAGCGTTGCAGCCCCCCTCCCTCATCTCCCTGCCCGCGCTCGGTGAGCAGTGGCCGCTGCTGTGCGAAGCGCAGCAGGGGAGCCGCGGCTCGCTACGCGAGGTCGACAACAACTCACTGCGCCTGCGCCATCACGGCGACGAATGGCGCCCGTTGCTCAAGCGCTGGCTTATCCGCAAGGCCGAGTGCCATCTTGTCCCCTGGCTGGAACAGACCAGCCGTGAGCTGGCGCTGCCCATCAGCGGCACCTCGATCCGCTGTCAGAAGAGTCGCTGGGGCAGCTGCTCTTCCAGCAAACGTATCAATCTCAACGTCAATCTGCTCTTCGTTCCGCCGCCCTTGGTGCGCTACCTCTTCATCCACGAACTCTGCCATACCCGTCACATGAACCACTCCGAACGCTACTGGTGCCTGGTGGAAAAGATGGAGCCTGCCTATCGCCAGCTCGATGCCGAATTGCGCAAGGCCAACCACCTGGTACCTGTTTGGGCGTTGCCAGAGTAAACCTTGTGAGTGCCATGGAACCGACTGCATTTGGCATAGCGCGCAGCCATCCTTGGAATCGAAACCGGGCAATCAAGCGCTTTCTCTATCTAGGGTTGCTGCTCCCGTTGCCCGTCAGCTTGATAGGCTTTTTTTTCAGCAACATCATTCCATCGTCATTCGGCCTATCCATAGGCATTGGTTGCGGGATGCTGGGGAGCATCCTATGGATGGCGTTCACCGTGGTTGGCTACCGTGCCGGCTGCTATGAGAGTGCCACGCAAAATATATTTAATAAGCCTCTGGCGCTCGTTTCCGCTGCGATGTTATTTGGTTTTATATTCGGTTATGGCGCGTTCACCTGGACTTTACCATGGGTCACCACCTCCCTTTTTGGCACTGCTTCCGAGCAGGTGGTGACGGTGGTGGGGTGGCATTCAGGTGGTACCCGCAGTTGCCCGCGACCAGATATTGGTAAGGGGGAGTTCGTGTTGGCCCCGCGGGCGCTGTGTCTGCCCTCTGCTGCAAGAGTGAAGATGCCACCCGGTACACGCATCAGGATTGCTGGCCACTCATCCATATTCGGTATCAATACTGAGCGGGTATCGGTAGTTGAATAATGCGTGTTACTCCATTTTACAACGTGCCAATGGAAAACCTGATACAGATTGAACACTGGAGGTCACATGTCGACTATTGAGTTTTCCAAGGAAGAGGCGGCAATTATCGTCAGAAAAATACAGATCTATTTCAAGGAGGAGTTGAGTCAGGAAATCGGTAGTTTTGATGCGCAGTTTCTTCTCGACTTCTTTGCAGAAGAGGTAGGGGCCTACTTCTATAATCGCGGTCTGTATGACGCTCAGGCCATACTGGAGAAGCGTCTGGAGACCATTACAGAAGCCATCTACGAGCTTGAAAAGGTCACTGCATTCAGAAGATGATAAGCCGTGCACCTAAGCACGCCATTCAATAAGCATGCAATCCGAGGACTAGGATGATTAGGAAGATCAATATCAAACTCGCGGCAAATATTTTCTTGCTATTCTCCGCTGCAATCATTCTGTTTCATCTGCTGGTGATGTCGGGAGTGGTGCCGTACAACATCGTATGGGGCGGCCGTCTCGAAGACACCCAGCAAATGTATGTCTTTGAGTCGATAGCGATGGCTGTCAATCTCGCCATTGCTTTTGTGGTTTGTGTAAAAGTGGGTTATCTGAAGCCCTATTTGCCAAAAGGTGTAATAACCGTGGTGCTGTGGGGTATGGTGATTCTGTTTGTCTTGAATACGGTGGGTAACCTGCTTGCGAAAACCACCCTGGAGACGCTCCTCTTTACGCCGCTTACGCTCATTAGTGCCGTCCTTTTCTACCGCATGGCCATTGAAAGATAGATTGAACCGCATAGAACTATGGAATATAGCTTAAGAGCCTACCAGGCGTCAGATGAAGGCCCGGTGAATGAGTTGGCCGGTTCGGCGTTCGAGCAATATGCGAATGAATTTGACGATTGGGAAGGTTTTCGCCAGAAAATCCAGCAAATGTCAAAGCTGGCAGCTACCGCAGAAATAATTGTGGCTGAGGTGGGCTCGAAGATCGTGGGTGCCGCCGTCTACGTCGGTCCCCATAGATCCAAGGCTGAATTCTTCAAGCCGGAGTGGGCGGTGATGCGCATGCTGGTGGTATCGCCAGCAGCCCGCGGCCAGGGGATAGGGCGCGCCCTGACCGAGGCGTGTCTGCATCGAGCCAGGCGCGATCGCTGTGAAATATTGGCGCTGCACACATCCAACATTATGGCTGTCGCCTTGGCCATGTATCTGAAAATGGGCTTCGCCTTTTATTCGGCAGCACCGGATATCCATGGCGTGAAATACGGGGTGTATACCACCAGGGTATCGGCCTGATTTTGTAAGGCAGGCTGTAGCGACCATTCTCGCTCGCTATTGCTGCCATCCATCGCTTACCCCATCGTCGCGCGCAGTGCCTCGCGCAATGTCTTGAGTGGTCGGGTGTTGAGCACGTCCTCCTTCGAGAGCCAGCCGCGTCGCGCCTGCTCGATGCCACCTTCCAGCAGGGCAAAATCATTCGCGCTGTGGCCATCGCTGTTGATGCAGATCAGCACGCCCTGCTCTTTGGCGGATTGGCTGTAGACATCGGTGAGGTCGAGGCGTTGTGGCTGACTATTGAGCTCCAGGTAACAGCCCCGTTGGTGGGCCGTCGCGATGACCTGCTGCATATCCACCGCGATAGCCTGGCGCTCGCCAAGCAGACGGGCGCTCGGATGGGCGAGAATCGAAAAATAGCGCGAGTTCATGGCGCGCAGGATGCGCAGGGTCTGCTTTCTGGAGGAGAGGTGGAACTGGCTATGCACGCCGCCGATGACGAGATCGAGGCGCGCGAGGATCGCCTCGGAGAGGTCTAGGCTGCCGTCTTCGAGAATCTCGACCTCGCTGCCCTTGAGGATGGTAATGCCTTGCAGTTGTTCGTTGAGGCGGTCGATTTCGTCGAGCTGTTGTGCGAGTCGCGCTTCGTCCAGCCCGTGCGCGACCGTCAGCGAACGGGTATGGTCGGTGATCGCGAGGTAGCTCAGCCCCGCTGCCTTGGCAGCGCGCGCCATCTCTTCGATGGTGGCATGGCCGTCGGTTGCCAGGGTGTGCACGTGCAGGTCGCCTGCCAGGTTGGAGAGTGAAATGAGTGTCGGCAAGCGGCCGGCCTGGGCCGCCTCGATCTCACCGCGCCCCTCGCGCAGTTCCGGCGGGATGGGCGGCAGCCCCACCGACTCAAACACCGACGCCTCGGTGTCGCCGCCGACCCACTGGCCGTCACGGCGGAACACCCCGTATTCGTTGATCTTCAATCCGCGCTGCTGACCGAGACGGCGCAGCTGAATGTTATGAGCCTTGCTCCCGGTAAAGTAGTGGAGCGCCGCACCGAAGCTGTGTTGTTCTACCACCCGCAAGTCCACCTGCAAGCCGCTGCGCAGCACCACCGTTGCTCGGGTGGCGCCCTGCGAGATGATCTGCGCTACTTCGTCATAGTGGACGAAGTGTTCCATCACGCGACTCTCACCATGGGTGGTGGCCAGGATGTCGAGGTCGCCGACCGTCTCCTTGCCGCGCCGGTAGCTCCCGGCGACGACCACCTTATCGACGCCGGGCATGGCCTGCAGATAGGTTACAAGGGGTTCGGCAAATTGATGGGCTACCTGGCGCTGCACGCGCTGCCTGGCGACGTGATGGGTGGCGATGGAGTCGAGGATGCCCCGCTCGGTCTTCTCTCCGAAGCCGGGCAGCTCCCGGACCCGGCCGGCGCGGGCGGCGGCCTCGAGCTGGGCAAGGGTCTCGATG
>DASWUD010000111.1:0-9381 GCA_036401755.1 Gammaproteobacteria bacterium | reverse complement strand
GTGGCGCCATCGTGGCTGATGCAGCGGCTGGTGATCGCCAAACAGGCGGCTGATCTGCACACCAGCGGACTGAACCAGCGCATCCTCGCGCGTTACCTGCAACAGCACGATTACGCCGCCCAGGTGAACACCATCGCGCGCTACTACCAACAGCAGATGGCAACCATGCATCAGGCGATCGCCAACCACTTTCCCGCCGGTGTCGCCGTGACCCGTCCCGAGGGCGGCATGTTTCTCTGGGCCACCCTCGCTGCACAGCAATCGGCCCTGCAGCTCTTCGAACGGAGCCTCGCCAAGGGGGTCGCCTTTGTGCCAGGGCATCCCTTTTACGTGGGACGCCGCGACAGCGAGACGCTGCGTCTCAATTTCACCAACAGCAGTGCCGCCGCCATCGAGCGCGGCATCGCCGCTATTGGCCAGGCGCTCAGGGAGGCGTGAGCATGCAGCGCAACAACCACACAACGGCACAAGCCGGGGTAACCCTTGCATGAGAGAACCATTCGTTATCTTTTTTTTCGGCGGCATCGTCGGCGCCCTGCTCATGGATATCAGCGAAAGCGTGGCCGCGCGCATCGGCATCAGCAGCGGAGTCAACGTGGGGTTGGTCGGGCGCTGGGCCATCGCCCTTGCCCAAGGCACATTGCACCATCGCGATATCCGCACCTCTCCCGCCCAGCGCCACGAGGTTGCTGCCGGTTGGCTGTTCCACCTCCTCATCGGTGGCGGGGGTGTGGCGTTACTGCTAGCCACCCTGTGGCAGCTGGGCGCCATCGCGGCACCACTCACCGCGCCGCTCCCCTATCTGCTCTTCGGCCTGGCCACCAGTGTGCTGCCCTGGTTCATCCTGCTCCCCTCCTTCGGCTGGGGCTTATGGGGGCGTCACGGCCCGGCCGGGAATAAGGCGCTGCTTGCCAGCCCTCTCTCCCACCTCCCTTATGGCATGGGTATCTGGCTGGTAGTGGTCGTGGCCCAGGCCTTCTTCAATCTCACGGAGTGACCCCGATGGCGCTGGATGATGGTTATGTAAATGCTGACTACCTGAAGAGGGTCGCCGAGCGCGCCCGTGCCCTCAAGCGGCTGAGCTACGAACGGATGACCATCCAGCCCGGCGACACGGTGCTCGATGTCGGCTGCGGGCCGGGCGTCGACATGGTGGCGTTGGCAGAACTGAGCGGCGATGAGGGCAAGGTGATCGGCATCGACAGCGATGCCGCGATGTTGGACGAGGCGCAACGGATCACCCAGCAGAGTCCCTTCGCCGAGCGGATCTTCTATCGGCAAGGCTCGGCACAGGCGCTACCCATCGCTGATGCAAGCGTCGATTGCTGCCGCGCTGAACGGCTGCTCCAAGTGCTGCCCCCTGAAGCAGAACAAGGCGTGCTCAGCGAGCTGGTGCGCGTCACCCGTGGCGGCGGGCGAATCGTGCTGGTCGATGCGGACTGGGGCAGCGCCTCGGTCGACTTTTCCGATCTGGCACTGGAGCGGCGGCTGATGAGTTTTTTTGCTACGCAGATGCGTCCTAACGGCTTCGCCGGGCGGCGTCTCTACGCGCTGTGCCGGCAAGCTGCGCTCACCGACCTCACCCTCGATGTCGTACCGTTCGTCCAACAGCGCTTTGACGAAACGCCGTTTGGCGATTGGCTCATCGATACCGCGCTAAAGGCCGCGGTGATCTCCGGCTGCGAAGCCTCTGCCTGGCGTGATGAACTGGTAACGCGTGATGCCGACCACCGCTTCCTGGCCCAGGTCAACATCGTGATCGTTTCGGCAAGAAGAGCCTGACAGCGCCGCGGGCGTCACCAAGAGAATTATTTTGAGCGCCGCGCCGAGAGCAAAATATTGCGCGGCGTCACGCTGCGCTCACAAAAGGTAACGAGCCCCACCGCGTAGCCGTGTGTCTCCAGGTAGACCGCCATGTCGAGCACCAGCCACAGCTCCAGCGCGCGACGAAAGGCGTGGCGCACCAGAGTGAGGCGCTGGCTGTCGTACTGGCGCTGCCACCCTGTTTGTTGGTACGCCGCCCAGTCCACCTCCGCGGGCAGCGGCACCCCCTCGCGCCTGGCGAGTTGCCGACAGAATCCCGCGAAGTCGAGCTTGAGCCACCCCTTGTCGATGGGGCGGAGCGGCAGATAGTGCGCGATGCCCAGCAGCTCGCGGCGCAGGGCATCGAAGCCCAGCTTCCACGCCATCTCCTTGTCGCGCTGACGCACTTCGCGCGGCGCGGCGGTGACCGTCTCGGTGACGGCCAGGCGCAGGTCGTCATGACTCACCTGCAAGGAGGTCTGCGCCGAGAAGGGCCGATACTGCTCAGCGGCCAGATGGGCATCACAACAGGGCGCCAGATCGAGCGCCGGCAGCTGCGCCGCCACCGCTTCGCGCAGCAGGGTGCGGTGCAGTTCGCCGCAGGCGTGCAGCGCCACCGCGTGGTGCGCCGGCAGCAGCTGCGCCGCTTGCTGACTCAGGGCATCACCCTGTTGAAACTGCTGCGCGATGTGGGCCCGCTGCGCCAGGCGTGCCCCTTCACTGCACAATGTGTCATCGAGCTCCAGCGTGGTCACCGGCTGGCGCCACTGCATGGCGAGCAGTCGCCCCAGATGTCCCTTGCCGCCGCACCACTCCAGCAGCGGCGCGCGCACCGTGCCGAGCGCCGCGGCAAAGGTGGTGATCTGCTGCCACTTGCGCCCCGGGATCTCCCAGCCGAAGTGCGGCCCCACCTCGAACGCCGGGAGTGCCGTGGTAGCCGGCAGCGCCACCAGCTCGGCCAGCTCCTGCAGCTGCGGCAGATAACCCTGCAGCCACGCCTGCCGCTGCTCGTCACTGGCCGCCAGCGCCGCCAAGGATGGCTCGTCCAGCGCCAGCAGTGCCGCGCACAGCTGCGGCAACTGCTCGCACCAGGCGGGGCGCACCTCCTTGAACGGCGCCGGGCGCCACAGCCATTGCGTCTCGACCAACAGGGCGTCGAGGCGTGAGAGGCGTTGCGACCAGGTGCTGGGGGCGGAAGAGAATTGGCGGGATTGCAGGCTCATCAATCAAGACGTTTATGAAAGCGCAAGGTGGCGAGGGTCAGCATCACCAGCGCGAAGAGCAACAGTGCCACCAGCTCCGGCCAGACATCGGCAAGGGTGGCACCGCGCAGCATGATGCCGCGCATGATACGGTTGAAGTGGGTGAGAGGAAAGAGCTCGGCAAGCAGCTGGGCGGGCCGCGGCATGCCCGCAAAGGGAAACATGAACCCGGAGAGGAGGATCTGCGGCAGAAAGGTAAAGAAGGCCATCTGCATCGCCTGGAACTGGCTGCGCGCCAGTGTCGAGATGAACACGCCGAGTGCGAGCGCCGCGACGATGAAGAGCAGTGCCGCGCCGTAGAGCGACAGCAGGGAGCCGTGCAGCGGCACACCGAACACCGAGGTGCCGATCAACACCACCAGGGTGGTCTGCAGCAGACCGATGCCGATGAAGGGCAGCACCTTGCCGACGGTCAGCTCCAGCGACGAGAGCGGCGTGGCGATGAGAAACTCCAGATTGCCGTGTTCACGCTCGCGCACCAGTGCGATGGCGGTGAACAGCACCATGGTCATGGTGAGGATCATGCCGATCAGTCCGGGCACGGAATTGATCGCCGCGATGCGCTGCGGGTTGTAGTAGTTGACGATGGCGATCTCGCCCGACGCGACCGCGGTCGAAACACCGGAGAGGAACGCGCCGACCGGCATGGCGGCGAGCTGGCGCGCCGATTGCTGCACCACCTGATCGGAACCGTCGACCATCAACTGTGCGACCGCCTCCTCCCGCTGCGCCAGGCGGTGCTCGAAATCGACAGGGATCACCAGCGCGGCCGTGATGCGCCCCTCGCGCAACAACTGGTCGGCCTCCGCGGGGGTGCGTAACCGATAGTGAAAATCGAACAGCTGTGACTGGGTCAGCTCGGCGATCAGCTCGCGCGAGTGGGCGGTCGCCGCCTGATCGACAATGGCCGCATCGAGGTGCCGCACATCGTAGTTGATGGCGTAACCGAACAGCAGCAGTTGCAGGGTGGGAATGCCGACAATCATGGCGAAGGTGAGTCGATCGCGCCGCAACTGGCGCAGCTCCTTGAGGACGATGGCGCGCAACCGGCAGAAGCTGAAGCGGTTCACTCGCCCAGCCCCTCGCGCTGACGGCGCCGGGTCGCGGCAACGAAGACATCTTCAAGGTTGGCCGCGGTGGTAATCACCCGAGCATTGAGACCTGCCGCCAGCAGCGGGTGCTCCAGTTGCGCGGCATCGGTGCCATCACGGGCCAGCACCCGCAGTGAGGCTCCGATCTGCGCGCTCGCCACCACCGCGGGCAGCTGGTTCACCAGCTGCTGCACCGCACGCGGCGTGTCGCTCTCGATGAGGAAGGTCGCGCCGGGCAGACTCTCCATCAGCGCGCGGGGCGAGCCGTTCGCCACCAGCCGTCCGTGGTCGAGGATGGCGAGGCGGTGACAGCGTTCTGCTTCGTCCATGTAGTGGGTGGAGACCAGCAGTGTGGTGCCGGCATCCGCGAGGGCGAACAGCGAGTCCCAAAAATCGCGCCGCGACTGCGGATCGACGGCGCTGGTCGGTTCATCGAGAAACAGTAGCAGCGGTTGGTGCAACACCGCAGCGGCGAGTGCCAGCCGCTGCCGTTCACCGCCGCTGAGCGTGCCGGCCATCTGCCTGCGCAATTCGCCGAGTTGGTAGAGCTCCACCAGCTCCGCGATGCGTCGCTGTGCCGCGCTGCGGGAGAGATCGAAGATGCTGGCGACAAAATCGAGATTCTCGGCGACGCTCAGATCATCGTAGAGGGCGAACTTCTGCGTCATGTAACCGACCGTATATTTCAACGCCTCGGCCTGGCGCGGGATCTCCATCCCCAGTACGCGGATCTCACCGGCAGTGGGCAGCAGCAGACCGCACAGCATGCGGATGGTGGTCGACTTGCCCGAGCCGTTGGGGCCGAGAAAACCGTAGACCTCGCCCCGCTGCACATCGAGATCGAGCTGGTCCACCGCTACCACCTTGCCGAAACGGCGGGTGAGGCCGCGGGCGCGGATCACCGGCTCTGGTGCGCCATCACTCATGGGCGGTGCGCTCGGCATGGCAGGGAATACCGGCCGGGAGCGTGCGCGCCGACGCACCGAGCAGCAGTTCCGCGCGATAGACCAGGCGGCTGGCATCGTCACCGGTCAAGGCGTAGTAGGGGGTGAAGCTCGATTCGCTGCGCACACTGCGCACCACCGCATCGAACGGCTGCTCGACGCCATCCACATGGACCCGATAGTGATCGCCCGGCGCCACCGCGGCACGCAGCCGCTCCGGCACATAGACGCGCGCATACGGGGCCTCGCCCACCAGCAGGCTCACCAGCGCCGCCCCCTGTGGCGGCTGATCGCCAAGACGAAACGGCAGGGCATCGACACGCCCGGCGCGCGGCGCCTTCACATCGAGCCGTTCGCGGCGCAGTTTCAACAGCGATGCATTGGCGCGCGCACTCTCCAGCGCCGCCTCTGCCTGGGCAAGCTCCTCGGCGCGCGGGCCATGGCGCAGCTCATCGAGCCGGGCCTGCAGGGCGCGCACATTGGCCTGCGCCATCTGCAGCGCGGTCTCGGCACTCTCCAGTTCGGCCGGAGTGTTCAACCCCTGTTGGCGCAGCTCCGCGGCGCGATCGCGGGTGCGTTGCAGATTCACCGCATCGCTCTGGGCGCGCGCCAGCTCGGCGCGCTGCGCCGCGATCGTCTCGCGACGCGTGCCACGGCGCAGCTCTTCGAGCAGCGCCGCCAGACGTGCCGCTTCACCCTCGGCCTGCGCCAGCTGCGCATCGGCCTCGCGGGAGTCGAGACGCATCAGCAGTTGCCCGGCCTGCACCTGCGCCCCCTCCTGGACGAGCAGTTCGGTGACTTCCCTGGAGGCCTCGGCCAGCACCGCGACCCGATCCCACTCCAGGGTGCCGGGCAGGGTGTTGTCTGTGGCGGCAGAGCAGCCCAGCAACAGCAGGGGTATCAGCGCTGCCGACAGGCGGCGCAAGGGGTCTCTCCGACAGATCATTTTGTTACCTGGAAATGTGGATGGGAGGTCATGATTTTTCTGCACACTCATGGCTTGCATGAGTATAGAGCCATCCGAGCCTCGACAACCGCATCGATGCTAGAATGGCGCGACATTCACCACCGCCTCCCCCTCCATGTTGCAACTCTCCCGGCAGGTCGCCATTCCCGACAGTGAGCTGGAGTTCTCGGCGATCCGCGCCCAGGGGGCGGGCGGCCAGAACGTCAACAAGGTATCGAATGCTGTCCACCTGCGCTTTGACGTCCGCGCCTCTTCGCTGCCGGAGTTCTACAAGGAGCGGCTGCTGGCGCTGAGCGACCAGCGTCTGAGCAACGACGGCGTGATCGTCATCAAGGCGCAGCAGTACCGCAGCCTGGAGCAGAACCACGCCGACGCGCTGGAGCGCCTCAAGGCGCTGATCCTCGACGCCGTCAAGGTGGAAAAGAAACGCCGCGCGACCAAGCCGACGCGCAGCTCGCAACGCAAGCGCATGGAGAGCAAATCACGCCACGGCGAAACCAAGCGGTTGCGCGGCAAGGTGGGTCGGTGCGATACATGATCCCCTCCCCCTCAGGGGGAGGGTCAGGGAGAGGGGATTCAAAATGTCCCCTTTACAACCAATTTCACGGAGTCCCATGGCACTCAAGGCAACCATCTTCAAGGCCGAGCTGCAGATCGCCGATATGGATCGCAACTACTACGGCGATCACTCGTTGACCCTCGCCCGCCACCCCTCCGAGACCGACGAACGGATGATGGTGCGGCTGCTCGCCTTTGCCCTTCACGCCAGCGACACCCTCGCCTTCACCAAAGGATTGAGCAGTGACGACGAACCCGATATATGGCAGAAGGATCTCACCGACACCATCGAACTTTGGATCGAAGTGGGTGCGCCGGATGAGCCGCGCCTGCGCAAGGCGTGCAACCGTGCCCGGCAGGTGATCGTCTACCACTACGGCGGGCGCGGCAGCGAAGTATGGTGGAGCCAGAATCAAAGCAAGCTGGCGCGCTTCGATAATCTCATCGTCTATCACATCCCCGGCGACAGCAGCGAGCAACTCGCGCAATTGGCACAACGCACCATGCGCCTGCAGTGCACCGTGCAGGAGGGCACCGTCTGGCTGGGTGATGGCGAGAGGAGTGTCGAGGTGGAACCGGTGGTGTGGAAAAAAATGGCGGGGCGCTAACCCTCTATACGCAAGGGCACATGTGCCCTTTGCGTATTGATCCGGAGGGAGAGAGTCGATAGCGGTTAGTGCACAACCCTCCCGCCCGGGAGAGGGACAGGGTGAGGGGATCAATAACACGCTTACCGACCTGCATTATGCGTGCTAAACCGATTGTTTCTGCCTGTGTGCACTCGGTGCCAGTTCTGCTGGTATCTGCTCCACAACAAAGCCTCACGCCGCGCAGGTCACCTCGGCAAAGGCAATGAGGAGTTCGATTCAGCCCACGCGCATCACTGCCTGAGCATTCCCTCGCCCCATCCGCTACAGTAATACCCAGTCAAATCGAAAAGGAGTTCCCATGCTCATCTTGATTGCCGGCCTCATCCTGTTTTTCATCCCGCACTCGGTCTCGATCGTCAACGAACCCTGGCGCAACCGCATGGCTGCGCGCCTCGGTGAACAGCGCTGGCAGGGGCTCTACTCGCTGGTGGCCCTGGCCGGCTTTATCCTCATCATCTGGGGCTATGGCCTCGCCCGTGCCGATGCCGCCGTCGTCTATACACCCGCCGCCGGCCTGCGCCACCTCGCCTGGTTGCTGATGCTCCCCGTCTTCCCCTTGCTGATTGCCACCTATGCCCCGGGCCGCCTCCGCACCGCCACCAAACACCCGATGCTGCTTGCCACCCTGCTCTGGTCTGCCGCCCATCTCCTCGTCAACGGCAATCTTCCCGACCTGCTGCTGTTCGGCACGTTTTTCCTCTGGGCCCTAGCCGATCGCATCTCTATGACCCAGCGCACACAACGCCCGCTGCAGGAGTTGCCACCCTCACGCTTTAACGACCTCATCGCCATCGCCGCCGGGCTCGGCCTCTACCTCGCCTTTTTGTTCGGCGTGCACGGCTGGTTGATCGGGGTACCGCTGCTGCGCTGATGTACTACACACCTGCGTAACATTTTCGTGTGTGTGTGCAGTCGGGAGTGGTTCACTTGCCCATTAAAGACTCTAATTTTGATCATGCTGATCACGTCACTTGGGAGTCCCGTTTTTCGAGCGGTACACCTTCAATAATCTCCCGTGTGCAGCGCACAAAAATCAGGTTGGCCACATAGCGCTATTTCCTTGCCTCCCTATACCCGACCTCTGAAAGAGGTCACATTTTAGCGATGTAGTTTCCATTTGCAGCGGTAGCGCACTTGCAGTTCACAATCGTGATCTGAGATAGTCAATTGAGTAATAAAACAGAAGAAATGCCCGGGAGATCCGTGCTTCCTTTATCCAATGTTGAGGCAAACCATCATGAGATTCCTACCCTACCAATTGCCCGCCCGACGGGCTGATACCCCGCGGTCCACCCCATGGCTGGCAATTCTGGCCGCGTGTAGCCTGGGCGTTGTTTGTCAGGTGTCGTATGCCGAGGCCCCAGCTGCCGCGCCAGCAGCAAAAATGGAGACTGGCTTCTACCCCTTCGGCGGCGCCGAAGAGCTGACGGTCAAGGCGATCGCATCCGCTAAGCAAAGCATCTATCTGGCCGCCGATGCCATCACCAGTGGCGCCGTGGTCACTGCCCTCATCGACGCCCGCAAGCGCGGCGTTAACATCCTGGCGGTACTCGACAAGAGTCAGGCGAAATCGAGCGCCAAACTTCTTGCGCGTGAAGGGATCCAAGTACACATCGACCGCAAGCACGCCGGCATGCACAACAACTACATGATCATCGACCGCCAGACCCTGGAGATTGGACACTTCGGCTACACACAAACCGCCGCAAAGAAGAACGCCGACAACGTGCTGGTAGTGTGGAACGATCTGGAAGCAGCGAAACCTTATCGCGCCAACTGGCAAGAGCACTGGGACCATTCTGATCCCTTTAAGTAACCTCCTGTCAGGGGTGCCCTACACGGGCACCCCTTGCCTTTCCCTTTTCGCACTATCCTCGTCGCCGCTCAAACGGCGCTAGTCGGAAAAGTTATTTCGACAACAAAGCTGAAGCCGGACACCACACCGCTGCTTGATCATCCCCCAACGGTACCGCCTTCCCCTGTAGATAGAGCCAACCCACCCACGCCGACACCACCGCATCGAGGGTATCTTCGTAAGCCTTCAATACACGTGTCGCCACTGGCTGCTCGCCATCCGGCAACGTGAATGGCAAAGGTCCCAGCTCA
>DASWUD010000110.1:0-1612 GCA_036401755.1 Gammaproteobacteria bacterium | reverse complement strand
TGGTGTTGAGAAACAGCGCGCCGGAGCCGACGAACGGCTCCACCAGCCTTTTGCCTTCGGGCAGGTCGACGACGATGCGCTCGACCAGGCGATACTTGTTGCCCGCCCACTTGAGGAACGGGCGAATCGGCGGTGTAGATTTTTTCACAGTGGCTTGATGAAGACCTGGGAGCGGCGCTGGTAGTTATACATCGCCTGCTTTTTCACCGGCAGATCGGCCAGCTCCCCTTCGCGGAAACCGCGCTCCAGGAACCAGTGGGCGGTGCGGGTGGTGAGGACGAAGAGCCGCTTGATGCCGAGCTGACGCGCGCGCTTCTCGGCGTATTCGAGCAGATCGTCACCGCGCCCCTCCTTGCGATAGTCGGCGTGCACCGCAACACAGGCGAGTTCGCCCACCTGCTCCTCGGCAAACGGGTAGAGTGCCGCGCAGCCGATGATCATGCGGTCGCGCTCCAGCACGAAGAAGTGGTCGATCTCCATCTCCAGCAGCTCGCGCGAGCGGCGCACCAGCACCCCCTCTGTCTCCAGCGGCTCGATCAGCTCCAGCAGACCGCCCACATCGTCGATGGTGGCCTGGCGCATCCCCTCGTAGGTTTCGGCAGTGACCAGCGTACCGATGCCGTCGCGGGTAAAGAGCTCCAGCAACAGCGAGCCGTCCACGTGGCGGTTGATCAGGTGGGCGCGCCGCACCCCCTTGCTGCAGGCGCGCAGTGCGCCCGCAATGCACTTGGCAAGGTGTTCGCTGGTGTCGCCGCAACAGGCGAGCCAGTGGTTGGCGTCTTTCAGATCCATTTCGCGGATCAGTTCGCCATGTTGATTGAAGGCGCCGGGGCCGTCGATGAGATAGACCATCTTCTCGGCCTGCAGCGCGCTGGCCGCGGCGGTGGCCACATCCTCGGCGGTGAGATTGAACACCTCGCCGGTGGGCGAGTAGCCGAGCGGCGAGAGCAGCACGATGTTGCCCTCGTCGAGTTGACGCTGGATCGCCTTGTGATCGATGCGCCGCACCTCGCCGGGATGCTGGTAGTCGACACCGTAGCGCACGCCGAGCGGTTGGGCGGTGACGAAGTTGCCGGAGGTGACGCGGATCGACGCGCCGGCCATCGGCGAGTTGGCGAGTCCCATGGAGAGCAGTGCCTCGATGTCGACACGTACCGCACCCGCCGCCTCCTTGACACACTCCATGGTCTCGATATCGGTGATGCGCAGGCCGTTGGCGTAGCGCCACTCGATGTTGCTCTCGCGCAGCCGCTCCTCGATCTGCGGCCGCGCACCGTGCACCAGCACCAGCCGCACTCCCAGGTTATTGAGCAGCGCGATATCGTGCACCAGGCCGGGGAACTGCTCCTCGGTCAACATCTCGCCGCCGAAGGTGAGCACGAAGGTACGGCCGCGGAAGGCGTTGATATAGGGCGACGAGCCGCGGAACCAGCGGACGAACTGTTCGATATCGGTGAGGCTATCCTGGAGCACGGTGTTATCCCTGTGGAGTCATCCCGCCATTCTGCTAAGAGTGATCGATCGTGGCAAGGGAAAAACCGATATTTGATACGAGTGATTATGTGGGAGGCCCGCCCCGGGCCGAATGGGTGGAGAGTTGGAGTTAAGAGCT
>DASWUD010000109.1:0-1601 GCA_036401755.1 Gammaproteobacteria bacterium | reverse complement strand
AATCCGGCCCGACCTCTGCATGCATGTCGGGCCTTTCTCTTTATGGTTTCTGTATGAATTGCTCTCCTCCCGGCGCCATCAGCTGCACGATTTTCCCTATCACTCTCCGCAATACCTTCACGACCTCCTCTTTGCCGTTGGTTTGGCAATAGTCATGTACCTCGCTCCAGGATTGGCGCTGTAGCACCTTGGCGATGAGCAGGCGACGCTCGTTGATGGTGAGCTCTGCCATCAACAACGGGTTGGCGAGCGCTTGGCGCGCCAGCTTGTGGATGGCGCCGAGGCAGGTCTCGTAGCTGCGGTGGGTGGTGGCGAAGGAGTGCAGATCGCGCCAGTCATCTGCATCGAGGTGCGGGGAGTGTTCGGGGAGTTCGCCGCTGAGAAGTTGTGCTGCGAGCTCGGGGGCGAGATCACGCAGCGGGTCGCTGAGCATGAGCGGCAGGTAGCCAAGAAAGCGGCGGCGCGCACGCGTGAAGAGTGCCATTGAAGCGGCCGAGAGCGGGTGCATCAATAGCGCCGAATGGTGGCCGCTGGAGGCTTCGCGGGTGAGGCCAATACGCACCGGGAGAAAGGTGCTGCGCTGCCAGAAGTTGAGCAGTTCGGTGGTGGCGCCGAAACTGGTGGAGAGGTAGTCGATGTGCTCTTGACGTGCGCAGGCCATGACTTGGGTGAGCAGGGCGCTGCCGATGCCGCGCCGTTGCACAGCCGGATGGATGGCGATGCGCATGATGCGTTCGGTGACGAGCTGTGGTGCGTCGGGCACTCCGCAGTGGAAGGCGAGCGATTGCGGGGCGAGGTGGCCGCGCGGCCTGCGCTCACCGGAATAGATCTGCGCGGCGAGCGTCGCAGCGAAACCGCCTTCGCGCAGGGTGAGGGCGGTGCCGACGATGTGGTCGTGGTGCCGCGCTATGTGAATGGTGAGGTTGGGGCTGTCGAGCAGCTGGCGCAGGTCGAGCGGGGTGGTGCGGTAGTGGGCCAGCACCAATAGGCCAAACAGCTCGGAGAGCACGGGTTCGTTGCGCGTCAGTGTTCCACCGTCGATCACCTCATAATGGATGCTCTCAGTTGTGGCATCACGAAGCTGCGCATCGGCTGCCGGTGCGGCATCGAGTAGTAACAGATCGTAGGTGAGCCGTTCCAGCGGGTCGTTGTCGGCCCAGCGGATCGGTGCGTGCAACTCCAATAATTTCCAGCCGGGCGCGAGGGCATCGAGCGTTTTGAAAAAACGTAAGGCAAAACCTTGTCCGCTCCCTTCATAGCCGTGCACGGTGGTAGCAAAGACGATGCGCGCGTGGTGTCGCAGCAGCTGTTCCAGCAGCGGCGCGGGGATCGCCGCCGCTTCATCGACCAGTAGCAGATCGCAGGGATAGAGGTGGCGCAGCAGCTCGTCGGGGGGGATGAAGCGGATCTTGGGAGACTCATCGCTGCACTGAGCAATACCACAACCGAGTCGCAAAGCATGGGCGAACAATGTACTGACCGCATTACGGTGCGGCGCGGTAACGATGATGTGTGCGACACCCTGCGCCAGCAATTCGGCGGCAGCCATGCCGAGCGCCGCCGAGTTGCCGCGGCCGCGATCGGCCCGCAATACCAGCGGC
>DASWUD010000108.1:0-3369 GCA_036401755.1 Gammaproteobacteria bacterium | reverse complement strand
TGACACGAACAGCGTCCGGTGCATGTGCTGCTCGAACTCCTCGAACGTGAGGGGCCGGTTGTCGAGGGCGCTCGGCAGGCGGAAGCCGTACTCCACCAGCGTCTCCTTGCGTGAGCGGTCGCCGCGGAACATGGCGCCGATCTGCGGCACGGTGACGTGACTCTCGTCGATCACCAGCAGCGAATCAGCGGGCAGGTAGTCGAACAGCGTCGGCGGCGGTTCACCGGCCTGGCGCCCGGAGAGATAGCGCGAGTAGTTTTCAATGCCGGAGCAGTAACCGAGCTCCAGCATCATCTCCATGTCGAAACGGCAGCGCTGTTCCAGGCGCTGCGCCTCCACCAGCTTGTTGTTGGCGTAGAGCTCCTCCAGCCGCACCTTCAGTTCGTCGCGGATCTTGTCGACCGCTTCGACGATGGTGTTGCGTGGCGTGACATTGTGGCTCTTGGGATAGATGGTGAGGCGCGGCACGCGGCGCAGCACTTCACCGGTGCGCGGATCGAAATAGGCGAGCGACTCGATCTCCTCGTCGAACAGTTCGATGCGCACTGCCTCGCGCTCCGATTCGGCGGGGAAGACATCGATCACCTCGCCGCGCACCCGGTAGGTGGCGCGATGCAACTCGATGTCGTTGCGGGTGTACTGCAATTCGGCCAGCCGGCGCAGCACAAAGCGCTGGTCGATGGTATCGCCACGCACCAGATGCAGCACCATGCCGAGATACGATTGCGGATCGCCCAAACCATAGATGGCCGAAACGGTGGCCACGATGATGGCGTCGCGCCGCTCCAGCAGTGACTTGGTGGCCGAGAGGCGCATCTGTTCGATGTGCTCATTGATGGAGGCATCCTTCTCGATGAAGGTGTCCGACGAGGGGACGTAGGCCTCCGGCTGGTAGTAGTCGTAGTAGGAGACGAAATACTCCACCGCATTGTGCGGGAAAAACTCCTTCATCTCCCCGTAGAGCTGGGCCGCCAGGGTCTTGTTGTGGGCCATGATGAGGGTCGGTCGTTGGATGCGCTGGATGACGTTGGCGATGGTGTAGGTCTTGCCGCTGCCGGTCACCCCCAGCAGGGTCATCCCGGCCTCCCCCGCCTGTAACCCCTCCACCAATCGTTCGATGGCCCTGGGCTGATCACCCGCGGGTGGAAACTGTGCCTGAAGTTGAAAAGTAGTGCTCATGGGGGATTCAGCAAATCCAGCAATTCCAGTATATTACGGCGGTTTATGTCCATTTGGCCTGTCGAGGAGCCCCGGCTTGGAAATTCAGCTTTCCCATCGCGTCCAGAGCGTCAAACCCTCCCCCACCCTGGCGGTCACCGCCCGGGCCCAGGAGCTCAAGGCTCAGGGCAAGGACATCATTGGTTTGGGGGCCGGCGAGCCCGATTTCGACACCCCTGACCATATCAAGCAGGCGGCAATCGCGGCGATCAATGCCGGCTTCACCAAGTATACCGCAGTGGACGGTACCGCCAGCCTGAAGAAGGCGATCATCGCCAAGTTCGAGCGCGATAACGGCCTGAGCTATCAGCCTAGCCAGATCCTGGTCTCCTGCGGCGGCAAACAGAGCTTCTTCAATATGGCCCAGGCGCTGCTCAATCCTGGCGATGAGGTGATCATCCCCGCCCCCTACTGGGTCTCCTACCCGGACATGGTGCTGCTCGCCGAGGGGGTACCCGTCATCATCCAGGCGGGGCTTGAACAAGGCTTCAAGATCACCCCAGCGCAACTGGAGGCGGCCATTACCGCGAAAACCCGCCTGGTGGTGCTGAACAGCCCCTCCAACCCGACGGGGGTTGCCTATAGCCGTGCCGAATTGGCGGCCTTGGGCGAGGTGCTGCGACGCCATCCCAATCTGCTCATCGCCAGCGATGACATGTACGAACATATCCTTTGGGCCGACGAGCCCTTCGCCAATATCCTCAACGCCTGTCCCGACCTCTACGAGCGTACCATCGTCCTGAACGGTGTCTCCAAGGCCTACTCCATGACCGGCTGGCGCATCGGCTATGCCGCCGGCCCGGAAAAGCTCATCAAGGCGATGAAGAAGGTACAATCCCAGAGCACCTCCAACCCCACCTCCATCTCCCAGGTGGCTGCAGAGGCGGCGCTCAATGGCGATCAGGGTTGCATCCAGGAGATGCTCAAGGCCTTCAAGCAGCGCCACGATTTCGTGGTCGCCGGTCTCAACCGTATCAAGGGGGTCAAATGTCTCCCTTCGCAAGGAGCCTTCTACTCCTTTTTCGACGTGCGCGAGGCGATTGACGGTCTGGATGGCATCGAGGATGACGTACAACTGGCGGAATACCTGCTGACAGACGCGGGGGTAGCCCTGGTTCCCGGTTCAGCCTTCGGCCAGCCCGGTTATTTGCGCCTCTCCTTCGCCACCAGCCTCGATAACCTTAACGAAGCCTTGAAGCGCATCGGACGCCTGCTGGGCGAAGAGTCGTAATTTCCCTACATATATGTCCCCATCATTCTCACAAACCAAGGGTTCCCACCCAGCAGGAAGCAGCGTAGTCTAGAAACCGTCACAGGGACGTGGGGATGACATGGACGTCACCTCTTCAAAACCGGGTTGTGCCATAGGTGTAACCCGGTTTTTCACTTCTAGCGCAGCCATTCAAACACACGGGTTTACTCTCATCGAGCTGCTCGTGACGGTGGCGGTTGCCGCTATCCTCACCGTTTACGCCTTACCCGCCTTTAGAGACTTCACTAACCGGCAACAGCAAGTGGCGTACATCAATTCGCTTGTCTCAGCCCTTTACCTAGCCCGAAGCGAAGCAATCACCCGCAACAGCGATGTAATGGTCTGTAAAGCAGTCAACGGCCAGACATGCACCACTCAGGGGGAGTGGGAGCAGGGTTGGCTCGTCTTCGAGGATCGCAATGGAGATAGAACCCTCGACAGCGAGGAGGCGGTGCTCGCGCGACAGGCAAGGCTCAACAGCATCACCGTTTACTATCGAGCATTTGGCTCAACCAACTACCTCGTCTACAACGCACGTGGGATAACCAATACCAACGGCACCTATACTTTTTGTGACGCGGGCGGTTCAACAACCGCACGCGCACTGATCATTGCCAAGACCGGCCGACCACGGAGCTCGGCCACCCGCAGTGATGGAACACCACTCAACTGTCCACCATAAGTTTTACAATGGTGTTGACCAACTCCATTCGAATCTGTAGTATACGCGGCCTATCGATTCCCCCGTAGATCAGTCGGTAGATCAGCGGACTGTTAATCCGTGTGTCGTTGGTTCGAGTCCAACCGGGGGAGCCACATTGCCGTACTATGAACCGCTTGATGGTTTACCAGCACAGTCGGTCGATATTCAACTCTCGCAACATCCCCCTCGATAAAAA
>DASWUD010000107.1:0-38392 GCA_036401755.1 Gammaproteobacteria bacterium | reverse complement strand
GTAATTCATGCGCATGAACAGGCTGCTCCATGTGGGCGACGCTGCATGAGTAATGCAGGGAGACGTCGACTGTGCGCTTGTCGGTCGCGCGATATTGCGAGGGGACATAATGACTGAGGTGAGACTGATTTGCCAGAATCGACTAAGAGGTTTTAGATGACACGGATAATTACTTACCTCATCTGTTTTTTTGTGTTCTGGACCTCGACCGTCCCATCCTATGCCACGGAGTCTGCTGGTGAAGACCAATATACGGCGAACAACCAATACAATGCACTGCCCACAGCTCGGGTCATTCGTATTTCGCCGGAGGAGTATCCGTTACTTGAATCGCAATTGATCGCCAAAGGTTATCGCCAATCCAATGAGAAAGTATTGTTGGCTGCGCGATATGAAGCCAGGGCTGCGGTAGAAACACAAATATACAATACTGAACACGACGCGGTGAATGATTGCGCTGACCGTGAGCGTGGTCGCCGCACCGATGATTCTCCCGTAAATGTCTCAATAAATGTTGTTCACGACATGGCACCTGATGGCGATGGCGTAGAGGCGGCTGTTGTATTTGTTGTGATCGGTACTGTTGTAGTCATTGTCTGGACGCTGTATGCATTTAAATTTCTTTATGATGTGACAGTTGGTACTCCGCCTTGCGGGCGATGGTCGGAACTAAATTTCACAGCGAGCATGATCTCGAGCGATGCAGACCAGCACGCTGATTTCAGTGGTGTGCATTTCATGACAGGCTACCGTGACGGCTACACCGATATCGGCATAAGCGCTGAGGCAGGTCAGTCGAATATTTTATTGACAGAAACAGGAACATTAAGCCTAGAGGGGATCTACTGGATGGTCGGGCCAACATTACGCTGGCGCGTTAATAACAATAGGAACCCAAGCTTCTATGAAATGGAGTTTGTGGCAGGAACCACCGAGCATGAGGAGGTCGGTCTTCTGGCGAAAGCCAAGGCGGGTTTCAGTTTTGGTATTGGTGATGCGCTGCGCTGGGGAGTAAATCTAGGCGTTTTGAACATCAATCTTAACGATAACCAGGGGATTATCACGGACCGCCACAGATATTATTACCTATTTGGTGTCGAAATGGGCTATCGCTTCTAGCGGTAACCACAGCTCTGTTCAGCGCTGCGGACTTAGCAAGCCTATGAAGGGGTCCGAAAAAAACGACTGAGCGTTCTGGATAACCAGCCGACGTGGGCGTCCTGCTGGGTATGAATATTGACCTTGGGTTTTACGGTCGTTACATAGCTGGCATCGTCGTGCTTGATATGGTTGAGTAGCCAGCGCGTCAGAAGTGCTTGCAACTCATCCTGGATATCTTCCCCCATTATGAATCGTTGCTGCAACTCTTCGATGCGCTTTATGAAAAGCTCATGAACTTTCTTGTGGGCACGGACAAATTCATATCCTGCATCCTGCATAAGGGCTTCTTCGAATCCAAAGTGGGAAACGGTGTAGTCGATAAGGGCGCCGATGACCTGTCCAACCTCGTTTCTATCGTGGGTCAGCTTGGCATCGTGGAGCTGGTTGATGTACACGATGATTTGCCGGTGTTGCGTGTCGATGACATCAATCCCGGTATTGAGATTGTCGGTCCAGACCAGATATGACATGGCTACTCCAACCGATGGTTTATGCATGAATCAACAATGCATCTGAAAAGTAATTCGAAAGCAGCAAAATAGTGCTGGTATACCGTTGCTTGCCGGGTCGGGGTGTAGTTCGCCGTTTTAATTCTTAATGTTAAAAAGACGAATCAGTGGTTTTGAGCTGCTCTCGAATCGGAGTGTCTATCACCAATTGCCCATACAACTGCGTACTCTTAACCCTTATCTTTTGCCACACCGCTCGTTTGCGCGCAGGTTAACAAGCTGCTACTTGTTCAGCGGCTTCGCTATCTTTATAGCTCGTTTGAATGGGGCAGCATGGTCATTGACCCGGCAGGTCGACAGCCACTATGTCACAGAGAGTGTGCGTGGTCAGCGCCCCGCATGGGGCGACTCGATTGGGGGGGGATAGCGGGAGTAACCAGTGGCGTTTCCCAGCAAACTTCAAGAATTGCCGGGTTATCTGCCTGGAGGCGCCACATTATTTGACCACCGAGCTCGGCGATGCGAGTGCGCATGTTATTGAGCCCTTTGCCGGCGCGCCAGCTTTCCGGAAGAGCGATTACTCCGCCGTGGCTTACGCGCACGGTCAACTGGTGAGATGCCATTTCTATGACAATGTTGATGGTTTCTGGTAGTGCGTGACGCAATGCGTTGGTGAGTGCCTCACGGAATACGCGGGCGAGATTGAGGCGCTGTCGCGCGGTAAGTGAGAAATCCGGGGGTTGCCCGGATTCGTGCCATGACAGTTGAACATTCGCAGCTTCGGTACGTTCGGCCGCTTCGACGCGCCACTCGGCAAGGAGCGTTTGCAGTGATAGCTCACCGGTCTCACTCAGCGTATAGATGGACTCCCGTAGTGTCTGCAGTGCTGTACGGGCGCGATCGGCGTTTTCCTCACTGTCGGCGGAATGCGCCAGGGTAAGTAATTGTGGCGCAACATCATCGTGCAGGTCGCGGGCAATACGTTCACGCTCTACGGCTGCTCCGCGTTCCTGTGCCTCGCGCAGTGCTGCCGATTTGCGTGCCAGGGTCAGAATCAATGAAGCGAGCGCAACATCATCGCGGGTAAACAGATAGCGGCCGCGACTGCGTCCGGAAAGCATGACGACTCTGTCTCCTTCAATATCGGGCACTGAGAGTACGAGCCCATCGTATTCGAGGCACGCCTCATCGAGTGGCCGTGAGACGCTACGTATATTCAATGGATCGAAAACCTGCGCCAGCAAACCCTGCCAGCGTTCCTGAAACGGCTTGCTGCTGGTGGTAGCGAAGAAGGTTTCAAGCAAAGTAGGCAGAAGCGTCTCGATGCGCTCGGAGGGGGAGCGCAAAAACCTGGCCCATGCCCACTGGCGCACGGGGAAATAGACCCACGCAGCGATGAGGAGCGACAGGGTCAGCGCACCGACGTGATGCAGGTTGGTGAAATAGACGAGACCGAAATCAAGTGCAACGACCAGCAGGCCGCCGAGGAACCAGGCCCAGACCACGAACCACCAGCGCTCCAGGTCGAAGAGGCGAAAGCGCAACACCCCGAGCACCACACCGACATAGAGTCCTAGCGCCAGGAATTGACCACCCCAGTAGGGGAGCATGCGTTCGTTACCGGCCAGCTGGGGCAGGAAATAGAAACCCATCACGATGGCAAGGCTCATCAGTCCCAGGCGCACGAACCAGAGCAAGGCCGCACGTTCATCGGGTCGCAGTCGTGTGTTGATCCATTGGCGCTGCGCAAACCAGACCCCGATCGCAAAAACCGGAAAGTACTGCAGGTAGAAGGTGTGCAATGGCCACTCGATGATCTGGAAGACCATGTTATTCAGACTGATCAGCAGTGCCGCTAGCGGGGCAGCCCACACCATCGGGAAGCGGCCAAGCGGGCGCGGGTAGTACCAGAAGAGGGCCATGGCAGAGTAGCCGTAGAGAATCGTACCGAAGTAGCACGCAGCGGATGTCCACCATAATAGCTCCGGATCCATGAGCCACTCGCGGGTGGCGAAGGTGGCGAGGGAGAGCGAGGATATCATGTAACCCACGCTGCTCAGAGCAACCAGGGCTGTAGAGGTGTTGGCCCGGCGGAATGCCCAGATGCCAACGCCGACCAGCAGCACGATGATGCCTGACGCTGCCAGAGCCCAGAAGACCCACGGGAGTTGATCGATGGGGCGCGATGGTGAGGCCGCCACGCTCACCTCGCGTCCATCGGCAAGGAGGAGTGTTACGGGGCCCGCTGTGACGGCAGAAAAGAGCAGTTTGTGCAGTGCATGGAATTGCCTGTTCCCTGCATAGGTGGCATGGGCGTGGGGAACAGGCTGGATCGAATCGATGGGAAGGGGAAGTACTCGATGGTCGGGTGTGCGCAGGGAAAGCAGCACATCCCCCGGGGTTAACACTCCGGCGCTCGGCCCTTCCGGGGCCACCGCGACAACCCGAATGCCATCGGGGGCCGCTGCCAGTTGCACACCCAGCCACGGTGTACGGATGGCCCAGATGAGCGCCAGTGATACACCCAGGGCGGCGAGTGCCGCCGCGAATAGCATGAGCCAAGCCGGTGGTAGCTGGGAGAATGAGGCCCGCGAAACGTGGTGCTTCGCCACGGGGTTTATTACAGCTGAGGGTACCGGAAGTATCGCTGAGACACGGCTCATCTCCCGTGTTTGACCAGGCCGCGCCGCGATGCCTCGAGTGCGGCCTCTGCCCTGGTAGAGATGTTCAGCTTGCGGTAAACGTTCTTGAGATGGCCGGCGACGGTATTCGCACTGATGCCCAGCGTTTGCGCCACCTCGCCACGGCGCAGCCCTTTGGCCGTAAGCGCCAGCACCTCGGACTCCCGCTCGCTCAGTGCTACCCCCGGTGCCGGGATCGGTTCGCGTTGGAAATGCTGCATGATGCGTCGGGCGATGCCGGGCGAGAGCGGTGGTTCTCCCTGCACGATCCCCTTGAGCTGCACCAGTAACTTCTCTCTGGGCTGCTCTTTCAGGAGATAACCTTGCGCACCCGCCTGCAGGGCGGGGAAGAGGTGCGCATCGTCATCGTGTATGGTTGCCATGACGCAATAGGTGTCGGGCGATTGCTCGGTGACCTCCCGGACAAAATCGATCCCGCTGCCGTCCGGCAGGCTGATGTCCACCAGCGCGAGTTTGAATGTCTTTTCTGCGACGAGTGCCCTCGCCTGTTCCAGCGTCGAAGCGCCTTCGGGGCTTGCGCCCGGAAAGGCATCCTCCGCGAGGGCGATGAGCCAGTCGCGGGTTTCCGAATGATCCTCGACAATCAGCGCCTTCATCTTGAAGCCTCCATTCCATTATTTGCTCCCTACTATAACTGATTTACCCGTTCGATTGAGGGGGGATGGCTGTGATCGAGGTCGCGGTTCACCTTAGAAGGATTTCCGCTGTGTCCGCCCCGGGGATTCGGGCAAACATCGCCTATGATCAGGCGAAGCCGGCTTTTTCCTCCACGAGCGTCATAAGGGAAGCGGCCCGGCTGTTGACGATGGCAGTTGAGCCAGGCGAATGGCCCCTCTGCAGGGCGCAGCCGCCAGCAGAGGGGGCGAAAGGTGCTCATAAATTTAAGACCTTGCTTTGGTGGCTTGCGCGCTCTCACGGCTGCGGTAGTGCTGCCAATGGCCAGCATGAGGTGACGTGATGATCACCCTCGACGGTTCGTTTGGGGAGGGGGGCGGACAGATCCTGCGCAGCGCCCTGAGCCTGTCGCTGCTTACCGGCAAGCCATTCACCATCGAGCAGATCCGCGCGGCACGCCCCAAACCTGGGTTGCGTCCGCAACATGTCGCGGCGGTGCAAGCCGCGGCACGAATCAGCCGTGCTCGGGTCGACGGCGATCGCGTCGGCTCGCAGCGGCTGAGCTTCGCACCTGGCCTCATTCAGCCGGGGAACTACCATTTCGACATCGGCACCGCCGGTGCCACCACCCTGGTGCTGCAAACTGTGCTTCTGCCTCTGGCGCTGGCGCAGGGCGCCTCGCAACTTACTATCAGCGGCGGCACGCACGTGCCGTGGAGCCCCCCTTTCCACTATCTCGACTGGCACTGGCGCCACTTTCTGACACGCATGGGCATCGTCTTTGAGCTGGCACTGCTACGCGCGGGCTTTCATCCCCACGGGGGTGGCCTGGTGATGGCGACCATTCCGGGCGGCTGCCGCCCCCATGGCCTCGAAGTGGAACGGCGCGGTGCGCTGCGTCTGGTGCGAGGATTATCGGCTGTCGCCAATCTGACGCAGGAGATAGCCGAGCGGCAGCGTGCGCAGGCATTGAGACGCCTGCAGCTCATCGCGCCGGGGGTGGAGACGGACATCGCCGTCGGTGCACTGGCAGCGGATTCCCCCGGTACGATGCTGCTATTGCTGGCCGAGTTCGAGGCTAGCCAAGCCTGTTTCAGTGCGCTGGGCCAGCGCGGCAAACCAGCGGAACGGGTCGCCGACGAGGCGGCCGATGCACTGGCCGTTTTTTTGGCCAGCGACGGTGCGGTCGATGCATGGCTTGCCGATCAACTCCTGTTACCGTTGGCCCTGGCTGAGGGGCGGTCGTTGCTTCGGACCAGCGCGGTAACGCCGCACCTGCTGACCAATGCCGAAATTATCCACCGTTTTCTGCCGGTAGCCATTTCGATGGATCGCACACCCGGCATGCCATCTACAGTGACGATCCGGCGGATGGCGTGAGGACGCCGAAAAACAAGGCTGTAATTACCCATCAATCTTGTGGTAAATAAGCGTGGCAATTCGGCAGAGAACCACTCGGCGTGCCGGATGGCTGATTCATGGCAGAAACCAACAACGAATTAAGGAGATAGGAAATGGTCGCACCACTACTGGCACCGGTACTCTCAGCCGCGAGCTCATATCTGGCCAGCAAAGGCATGGATCTCTTGAGCGGCATCTTCAAGGGGGGCATAGACAAAGGTGTCGACAAGGTCGTCACGAAACTCAAGGAGGTGACCGGTATCGATGTCAATGATATCGCTGACCAGAAAGTCACAGAGGAGGATCTGGTCAAGCTCAAACAGTTTGAGATGGATCACCAGCAAATGCTGCTCGATCACTTCGCGGTGATGAAGGAGAAAGAGCTGGAAGAAGAGCGTATCCACCAGCAGGATCGTTCCAGCGCACGGCAGATGCAGATGGAGGCGCTCCACCAGGATGATCAGGTGGCTAAGCGGTTCATCTATGCCTACTCGTTTCTCATTACGATGCTTACCTTCGGCTACATCTTCTACATCACCCAGGCGAATCTCGCTCCAAGCCAGATGCGTATTGCCGATACCGTGTTGGGCTTTCTGCTCGGTGTCAGTCTCTCGGCCATCATCCAGTTCTTCTACGGCTCCAGCAAGGGAAGCTCGGATAAAAACATGCAAATCTCCAAGCTGACCCACTATCTCGCCACGGTAGCGGAAGAGAAGGGAGGTGCGAAATGAGCCTTGTCAGAACTCAGGCAGAGTTTCTCATTCATGTCACGCAATTGTTGCAGAAGGCGTATGAGCTCGGTTTTGTCGTGACCGGGGGCGAGCTTTATCGGACTGCGGAGCAGCAGAAAATTTACATGGATTCCGGACGCAGCAAGACGATGAACAGCAAGCATCTCAGTCGTCTGGCGATAGATCTGAATTTCTTTATCCCCGACGCCAGTGGTAGTCTCGCCCTGACCTATGACAAAACACGGTTGCAGGCGCTGGGTGATTTTTGGGAGACATTGCACGAGCAGAACCGCTGGGGCGGAAACTGGACTTCCTTCAAGGATACACCGCACTTCGAGCGGCGGGCGTAGTCGGGAACCAGTGGCGTTACCGAGCTAATACAGGGCAGGAAAGGGCTGTGTCACAACTGTGCACAGCCTTTTTTGTTTGCGGCAGCACGCCGATGAAAAAAAATTACTCGTGGCGCAACGCCTCGATGGGATCCAGCTGCGCGGCGCGACGGGCGGGGAAATAGCCGAAGATGATGCCGATGGCGGCGGAGAAGAAAAAGGCCACGATGAAGATCAACGGGTCGAAGACCAGCGGTACCTGCATCAATTTGCTGAGTCCCCACGACATGAGGCTGGCGAGGAGGATGCCGATGATGCCGCCGAACAGTGATAGCACCACCGACTCCACCAGGAACTGCATCAACACCTCCCGTTCGGTGGCGCCGATGGCGAGGCGGATGCCGATCTCGCGGGTACGCTCGGTGACCGACACCAGCATGATGTTCATGATGCCGATGCCGCCCACCAGCAGACTGACGGCGGCCACGGCGCCAAGCAGGCCAGTGAGCACCTTGGTGGTACCGGTGAGGGTCGCCGCGATCTCCTTCATGTCGTTGACCATGAAGTTGTCATCCTCGTCGGGGCCGATGCGGCGTCGCTCGCGCAGCAGTGCCTCCACATCGTTCTTGACCTTGGCGGTGGAGACCCCTTCCCGCGCCGAGATCTGGATCAGCGACACATCCTGGTTGCCGGCGATGCGTCGCCAGAAAGTACGCAACGGCATCAGCACGTTCTCGTCCTGATCTGAACCCATTGCCGACTGCCCTTTGGGGGCGAGCAGACCGATCACTTCGCAGGAGATGTTCTTGATGCGCAGCTTGGTGCCGACCGGGTCCTGACTGCCGTAGAGCTCGCGGCGGATCGTCTCGCCGATGATGCAGACCGCCGCACCACTGCGCAATTCGCTCTCGCTGAAGTTGCGCCCCGAGGCGAGGGGCCAGTCGCGCACGACCATATAGTCGTTGTTGGTGCCGTTGACGATACTGTTCCAGCTGGTGTTGCCGTAAATCAGCGTCAGGCGCCGCGAGGCCGAGGGTGCCACGCCGCGCAGGCCACTGACCTCGCGTTCGATGGCGAGCGCATCCTCTTCATCGAAAGGCTTGGCGTTGATGCGCCCGCCGCCACCCATGTATTGCCCGGGCCGCACCATCAGCAGGTTGCTGCCGAGACTGCCGATCTGCGCCGACACCTGGGCGGTGGTGCCACTGCCGACGTTGACCATGCTGATTACCGCGGCGACCCCGATGACGATGCCGAGCGTGGTCAGCGCTGAACGCAGCAGGTTGCGGCGGATCGAGCGCAGGGCCATGAGTAGTGCATTCCACAGCATCAGGTCACCCTCATAGGTTAGTTCTTAGCGTTTAGCCCCTTTCCCTGAGGGAGAGGGGACCCCTTCAGTTAACAATATGCTCAATTCATTCTTAAGAACTATGAGGTCACCTTTTCCATGCGCCCTGTGCTGATCAGGGGGGCATCAACGGCCTCCGTTATGGTCGATGCGTTCCACCTGGCCATCACGAAAGTGGACGATGCGATGGGCATACGCGGCCATCTCCGGCTCATGGGTCACCATCACCACGGTGAGGCCGCGTTCCCGGTTGAGGGTGGTGAGCAGCTCCATGATTTCGATGCCGCGTGCGGTGTCGAGGTTGCCGGTCGGTTCGTCGGCGAGCAGCAGCGCGGGCTCGGTGACGATGGCGCGGGCGATGGCGACGCGCTGCTGCTGGCCGCCAGAGAGTTCGCTGGGCGTATGGTTCTCCCAGCCGTCGAGCCCGACCGCTTGCAGCGCCTGTTTGGCGCGTGCGTCGCGTTCGCTAGCGTGCACGCCGCGATAGATGAGCGGTAGCTCGACATTCTCCAGCGCCGTGGTACGCGCCAGCAGGTTGAAGCCCTGAAAGACGAAACCGAGGTAGTGGCGGCGCAGCAAGGCGCGGCCGTCGCGCGACAGGCGACCGGCATCCACATTGCGAAACAGGTAGGTCCCCTCGGTGGGGGTGTCGAGGCAGCCGAGGATGTTCATGCAGGTCGATTTGCCCGAGCCGCTCGGCCCCATCAGCGCCACGAACTCGCTCTCCTCGATAGTCAGGTCGATGCCGCGCAGCGCAGCCACGGCGGCCTGCCCCTTGCCGTAGACACGGGTGACTCCCTGCAGGGTGAGCACCGCACTCATTTGGCGCTGCTCACCACATCCACCAGCAGTGCGTCACCCGCCTTGACTGCGCCTTCGCTCACCTCGGTCCACTGGCCATCGGTAGCGCCGGTGGTGATGGGTATCGCGACCGGCACTCTTTCGCGTTCAATCCATACCTGCGCCGTACGCTCGCGCCCTACGGCGCGCGGTTTCTGCGCGGTGGGGCTACGGCGGGGAAAGAGGCTGAAGCTGAAGCCCTTGGAGGATGGTGTCTCGGGCGGGGTAAAGCGCAGCGCTGCATTGGGCACCAGCAGCGCATTATCGATCTGGTTGACGATGATCTGCGCCGTGGCGGTCATCCCGGGCATCAGCAGCAGCTCGCTATTGTCGACCTCGAGTACGGTTTCGTAGGTGACCACCCCTTCGACCGTCTTGGGGGCCTGGCGGATCTGCACCACCTTGGCGGAGAAGGTGCGGCGCGGGAAGGCGTCGACGGTGAAGCTGGCGGATTGGCCGGTGCGCACCTGTCCAACATCGGCCTCGTCGACTGCCACGCTCAGCTCCATTCGCTTCAGGTCCTCGGCGATGGTGAAGAGCACAGGGGTCTGGAACGAGGCGGCCACCGTCTGCCCCGGCTCCACCTTGCGATCCAGCACCACGCCGCTGATGGGGGAGCGGATCACCGCCTTGCGCAGGTTGGTCTGCTCCAGAGTGAGCGCGGCTTGTGCCATTTCGAGCTGTGACTTCGCCACCGTTTCGTTGGCCTGTGCCCGCAGATAGGCGGCCTTCATGGTGTCGCGCTCGCTGCGCGAGCACATCTGCTGTTTCAGTAGCGCCAGGCAGCGCTGGAGGTTGACGTTGGTCTCGGTAACGGTGGCGGATGCCTCGGCGATGCGCGCCTTGGCCGACTGCAGCGAGGCCTTTGCCTCGGCGATGCGCGCCTCCAGGATCTCGGTATCGAGCCGCGCCAGTACCGTCCCCTCCTCCACATGATCGTTGAAGTCCACCTCCACGCTGGCGATGGTCCCCGAGAGTTCGCTGCCGATATCCACCCGGTTGACGGGTTGCAGAGTACCGGTGGTGGTGACGGTCACCACCAGCGAACCGGTGCGCGCCTCGATGGTGCGATAGGCCATCGCCGGGGCGCTCCTGCTGCCGGGCAGCAGGTAGAGTGCCAGCGCCACCAGAGCCACCAGTGCCACTCCCCCCCAGTGCAGCAGGCGTGTTTGGTACCAACGCCTGGTTGAGCTGCCCTGCAGGGCGGCCAGGTCGAGGGGGCGTTGCGGTTCATTCATCAGACGGTTGTTCCCGGAGGTGAGTGGGTGAAGGGGGCCTACTCATAGGTTAGACCAGCAGCAGAAATTACGTTCGCAGATCCCGCCTGACAGGGGGCGTCAATCGCTGACCCCTGCAATGGTAATCCGCGGTTAACCCGTTTGTCCTCCCCGTTCCGGGAGGGTGCCCATCTCTCCCTTAGTGCATTTTTGTGATGTTGCCCACATCGCTGGATTAATAAAAGGGTGGTGCGAGTGACATTTGTCAATTACAGACCATTAGGTTTGACTAATATTATGATGCACCCATTCACAAAGGAGGTTGACGAAATGTGTATCAGAGTAGGCAGTGACGAATTGGAATCGGTCAAGGGCCTGATGAGCATGGCGCTGCGGGTGGTGGTTGCCGATGCGCTGCACGCAGAGTTGGATGAGATCAGCGACGAGTCGCGCCTGGTGGAGGATCTCCACATGGGCAAGCAGGAGTGCCGCGAGCTGCGCGACCTCATCGCCGACACCTTTGATGGGGTGCAGATCGACGTCTGCCAGGTGCAGACGGTGCGGGGGCTGCTCGAACAGGTGGTGCTGCGCGAATTTGAGGGGCTGGCCGCCTAACCTGGCAGGCCCCCACTTATACAGGAGGGGCCGCCATAGCCCCTCCTGTACCTTTTATCAGACGTACCGCGCCTCTTTTACCACCGGCATTCCTGCCTGCTCCCAGCCGCCAAAGCCGCCGGCCAGGGAGGTTACGTTGGTGAAGCCCATCATCTGTAGCACCGCCGCCGCCATCGCCGAGCGCCCGCCAGTGGCGCAGTAGAGCACCACCTGACGGCCGCGCGCACCGACCAGCGCCGGCACATGCTTCGGATAGCCGGGGTCGGCAGCCGCTTCGAGGATGCCGCGCGGGATCAGCATGGCGCCGCCGATATGTCCCTGTTCATGCTCCGACGACTCGCGGACATCCACCAGCAGTAGATCCTCCCCCTGTTCGAGCTTCGCCTTGAGTTGCGCCGCGTCGATTTCGCGAATCACCGACTTGGCGGCTTTGATGAAATCCATCAGGCCGAGGGGCCGATCACTTTTCTGGTCGTACATGGACACTCTCCGTTTGAAGAAAAAACCGTTTAATCCCTCACCAGCCCGCCGAGCTGGTGTGCGGCCTTACTTCGGCAGCAGCAGAAGCCGGCCACCGCTGGCGCCGCCCAGGGAGAGCATGCGGCTGCCCATCGCCTTGTCGAGGGTGGTGAGGCGCTGGGTGGGCGTCGGGTGGGTCTTGAAGAGCAGTTTGATGCGGTCATCGCTGCTACGCACCCCTTCCAGTGTCTGCAGGGCGGCAGGAAGACCATAGGGATCGTAGCCAGCGCGTGCCGCGAGCACCACCGCCATGCGATCGGCCTCCAGTTCGGCGCTCTGATCGAGACGGCGCGCGAAGATCTCGGCGCCATTACCGACCAGATTCTTGATCACCGCATTATCGTCGCCCGCTGCCTTCTCTGCGGCCTTGCCCCCCTCAGCGATAAGGGCCTGCTTGCGCATCACGTCGATGTGGTGACGCTTCAGGACGTGGGCGATCTCGTGGGCCAGCACCCCGGCCAGTTCGGTTTCGTCGTTGAGACGCTGGTAGAGGCCGCGCGTCAGCAGGATGTAGCCACCCGGTGCGGCAAAGGCGTTGATGTCGTTCGATTCGATGATGCCGAAGCGCCACGGCAGGTTGGGGCGTTCCCCCTGCAGGCTGATCCAGCGTCCGATGGTGTTGACGTAGCGTTGCAGTGCACCGTCATTGACCAGTGGCGCGGCGCCAAGCAGGTTGGAGGCCACCTCGCGCCCCACCTTCAGCTCTTCTTGCTCGCTGGTGGGCAGCACCGCTTTGGCGCTTTCCGGTGCCGCCTCCTTGACCGCTTCCTGCAGCGACTCCTTGTTGAGCGGCTTGTCGCCTATCTTCTGCTTGAGCTGCTTGTCGAGACCGCCCAGGTCGATGGCCCACGCGGTCATGGCCAGCGAGGTGAGTACCACTATCGAGATTATCTTCTTCATTGCACACCTCACTTCGCGGGCGCGGGCAGGTATTGAACGGAGCGGCTCTTCAGACCGTTGCTCTTGGCGTAGCTGCTGGCCGTGTTTTTATCCACGCCATAGCTGTTGAGCTTGTCGAACTGCGCGTAATCGGGCTGGGCGGTGCGCAGCTCCTCCTCGCTCAGGCCGCGCAGGCCCGAGGTGGAGACCACGTTGCCGCTGCCGGCACGGCCGGTGGCCAGCGTCGCCGCCTGGGTCAGATCGGTGCCACTGCTCAGGCTCTCCGCCCCTTCGGTCACCTTGACGTTGAGCATGCGAACCCACCCTTCGCGGCCCGCCGCCGACACCCGGAACCAGCCGCCGCTGCGTTCACGGATGGTGACGGGGCTCTGTGCCGCCAGCTTTGCCAGGGTCGCGGCGTCGATGAAGGGTTTCTCCTTCAGCTCGCTCTCCTTGAGCAGCGTTCCCTTGGCCGAAGCGGTCTGGGGCGCGGCTGGAGCAGGCGCTTGGGGCGTTGCCGGCGCAGGTGAGACCGGTAGTGGCGGAGCCACTGCCGGCGAAGTCGGGGCGACGGCTGCCGGACCGGCGGGCACCGGGGCGCTGCTGGGCGGGGCGCCACGCTCCTCCGCCGGACGCACCCCCATGGCGTTCTGTGGTGGTGCTTCAGCGGTGGCAGCGGACGGAGCGGTGGTGCCCTGTGATGGTGTCTGCCTGGCCTGCTCACTGGGGGGGGGCGTCGAGCCCGGCTGCGGGGAGTCGCCGCAGCCAGCCAGTCCCAGCAGTGCTGCTGACAACAGCGCAAACAGGGGGGGTGTGATCTTCATGATTGAGCTTCCTCTCGGGTGAAACCCCTGACACGCACAGTTTCAGGGATCTGCCGCTCCTCAGGGGCAGCGGGGCATTGCCAGAATTCGGGTGAGGCCACCAGGGTGACGCCGTTGCCACCTTTCGTGCCGGCCAATGTTATCACTTCGGGGAGTAACGAGGCGGCCGCCTCGCGCCACTCGCCGTCGCGTTGGTCGATGGTGAGTTGCCGCGCATGGAGCGCCACCACCACGCCACTGTCGTGCTCGCCAAAACGTGTGGTCAACTTGTCGAGCAGTGCCGTCACATCGGCCATCGCCGCTGCCCCGTGTTGGGCGGGCACCAGCCAGTAGAGCGAGAGCCGCTCCTGATAAATGGCATTCAGCAGCGGCGCTTGCTTGAACATACCGGGTGCCGCCACACAGTAGCGGGATAGGCCCGCTTGGCGGAGCAGCCAATGGCGTTGCTTGCGCACTACCGCATGTTGGCTGGCGGGGAAACGGCACTGCATGACGATGGCCAGGCTCTGCTGGCCGGCATCGAGGGTGGTGGCGAAGAGCGGGTGGCCGTTGCGGCGCATGGCAGCGATCTGGCCATAGGTGCGCGCCACACTAAAGAAGATCAGCCCGGCCGTGAACGGCGCGGTCAGGTCGATGAAGAGTGGGGTGTAGTTGAGCACCAGATAGCTGGTGGCGAGAAAACCGGTCTGTGTCGCGGTGAACGAGGTGTTCAGCAGCCGCGTATCGATGTTGTAAACGAAGGCGGCCGTCAGCGCGGCAATCAGTGCCAGGGTCACCACCACCTGCACCCAGTGTGGGACCTCACGCAGATAGTCGCCGTTGCGCACGTTGTCCATGGCGGTGGCGAGCACCTCGACGCCGGGATGGATCTTGGCCATCGGGGTCGGCTTGATATCAAACAGCGAGGGGGCGGTCGAGCCGATGATGACGATCTTGCCGCGGAATTCGTCAGCCGGGCGTTGCGCCGTGCTGCGCTGCATGTCGGTGTAAAACTCGTGGAACGGCACGCTCTGATAGGCGCCGGGCTTGCCGCGCCAGTTGAGGGTGATGTCCGGCTGCGCGGGTACCGCCGCGCCGAGGGCGCGCGCCACGCTGGTGGTCAGCGCCTGGATGCGGTAGCCGTGGCTGTCGCGATAGACGTGGTAGCGACGCACGATGCCGTCGTCGTCTGGATAGAGGTTGTTGGTGCCGAGGCGCTGGCCGGCGAGGATGTTATGGAAGTAGGGGACCACCATGGCGACGGTGGCGTTGGGGTTGGCCGCCGCGTCGATGCGCTCGACCCCGGCCAGCGTCGCCAGTTTTAGGGCGCTCTGCGCATCGTTGTCGGGATTGAGGCGGATCATGGTGAAGTAGGTTTCGGGATGGGCCGCCGCCACGTCGCGGAAGTAGAGATCGGCGGCGGGATTGTTCAGGTCGAGGTCGCTGAAGGTGATATCGAAGACGATGGCTGCGGCCTGCTGGCGGGCCAGTGCCTCCACCGTTTCGGCCCAGATACTGCGCGTCCAGGGCCAGCGTCCCAGCTCGGGGGCCAGCGCGGCGAGGCTCGCCTCGTCCACATCGAGGATGACGATGTTCGGGTCGGCCGCCGGGGCGTGGAAGCGGTTCTTCATGATCAGGTCGTAGGCCTGGTATTTCATCCCTGCCATGCGCTCGCCAACGATGGCCCAGCTGAACACCAGCGCCATCACCAGCGCCAGCAGGATATAGAAGCGGTTGCCGAGCCGTTCCGAAAACGTCGCGATGGGCAGCAACAGGGGGCGCAGCAGTCGGGTGGTCACGGTCATCAACGACATGGGGATTCTCGCATTGTTGTTGGTATCGGGCGCGTTCCTGGTGCGCCCGGGACGGCCATTCTAACGCAGCGCCTGGGCAAGAAAGCGATCCAGTTCATCGCCGAAGGCCTTGCGATCGCGCTGCGAGAGGGCCGCGGGACCGCCGATCTGGATGCCGGAGCCGCGCAGCTGGTCCATGAAGTCGCGCATGGTCAGCTTCTGGCGGATGGTTTCACTGGTGTAGCGCTCGCCGCGCGGAGTGAGGGCGTGGCCACCCTTTTCGATCACCGCGGCGGCGAGCGGGATGTCGGCGCTGATCACCAGGTCGCCCGAGGTGACATTCGCGGCGATGTAGTTGTCGGCCTCGTCGAAGCCGGAGGCGACGCGCACCGCACGGATGAAGGGGGAGCGCGGCACGCCGAGCAGCTTGTTGGCCACCAGGGTGACCTGCACCTGGCGGCGCTCGGCGGCGCGAAAGATGATCTCCTTGATCACCACCGGACAGGCGTCGGCATCGACCCAGATCTGCATCCCTACCTCCTTGTTTGACGCCTTAGCGAACTCATCCTGTCGATACCGACCTGCCAGAGATTAGGCGAACCCCTGGCTGCGCAGGTAATCCTCGTAGCTGCCGCTGAAGTCGACGATACCGTCGGCTTTCATGTCGATGATGCGCGTCGCCAGCGAGGAGACGAACTCGCGGTCGTGGCTGACGAAGATCAGCGTGCCGGGATACTGCTCCAGTGCCATGTTGAGTGATTCGATCGACTCCATGTCGAGGTGGTTGGTCGGTTCGTCCATCAGCAGCACGTTGGGTTTCTGCAGGATCAGTTTGCCGAACAGCATGCGCCCCTGCTCGCCACCGGAGATCACCTTCACCGACTTGCCGGTCTCGTCGCTGGAGAAGAGCAGGCGGCCGAGGGTGCCGCGGATCACCTGCTCGTCGTCGCTGGGTTTGCCCCAGCGGCCCATCCACTCGAACAGCGTCATGTCGGTGGCGAAGTCGTCGGCGTGGTCCTGGGCGAAGTAGCCGAGCTCGGCGTTCTCCGCCCATTTCACCTCGCCGCGATCCGGTTGCAGGTCGCCGGCGATGCAGCGCAGCAGAGTGGTCTTGCCGATGCCGTTGGGGCCGATGATGGCGATGCGCTCACCCACCTCGACCAGCATGCTGAAGTTGTGAAACAGCGGCTTGTCGAAGGCCTTGCCGATGCCGGTAAGCTCCACCGCGTTGCGGAACAGCTTCTTATCCTGGGTGAAACGGATGAAGGGGTTCTGGCGGCTGGAGGGTTTGACCTCCTCGATCTTGATCTTGTCGATGGCGCGGGCGCGCGAGGTGGCCTGCTTCGCCTTGGAGGCGTTGGCCGAGAAGCGCGCCACGAACGACTGCAGTTCGGCGATCTGCGCCTTCTTCTTGGCATTGTCGGCCATCAGCCGCTCGCGCGCCTGGGTCGAGGCGAGCATGTAGTCGTCGTAGTTGCCGGGGTAGACGCGCAGCTCGCCGTAGTCGAGGTCGGCCATGTGGGTGCAGACCGAATTCAGAAAGTGGCGGTCATGGGAGATGATCACCATGGTGGAGTTGCGCGCGTTGAGCACATCCTCCAGCCAGCGGATGGTGTCGATGTCGAGGTGGTTGGTCGGCTCGTCGAGCAGCAGGATGTCGGGGTCGGCGAACAGCGCCTGCGCCAGCAGCACGCGCAGTTTCCAGCCGGGCGCCACGTTGCTCATCGGGCCATTGTGCTGTTCCAGGGGAATGCCCACACCAAGCAGCAGTTCACCGGCGCGCGACTCGGCGGTGTAGCCGTCCATCTCGGCGAACTGCACCTCCAGGTCGGCCACCTTCATGCCATCCTCTTCACTCATTTCGGCCAGCGCGTAGATGCGGTCGCGCTCGCTCTTTACCGCCCACAGTTCGCTGTGGCCCATGATCACCGTGTCGAGCACGGTGAACTCCTCGAAGGCGAACTGGTCCTGGCGCAGTTTGCCGAGGCGCTCGTTGGGGTCGAGGTGGACGTTGCCCGCGCTCGGCTCCAGGTCGCCGCCGAGGATCTTCATCAGCGTCGACTTGCCGCAGCCGTTAGCGCCGATCAGGCCGTAGCGATTGCCGTCGCCGAACTTGACCGAGATGTTTTCGAACAGGGGCTTGGCCCCGAACTGCATGGTGATATTGGCGGTGGAGAGCACGTGGTTAATCCGGAAATAGGTGAAACGGTATGCAGGGAGTGTTACGGCCTTGCGTGGTGCGGCCTACGGGTAAGCCTAATCGGTGCCATTATCGCATAACTCGCCGCCGTGGCCCATTGCGGTGTGGCGGTGGATGGTACAATTGCGCCTCTTGGACACGGTGACAACCATGGCGCAACTCCCTGACGATGATACGGTCATTGCCCGCACCCGCTGCTGGATCAGCAAAGCGGTGGTGGCGCTCAACCTCTGCCCCTTCGCGCGCAAGCCCTACGAGGGGGAGCAGGTGCGCTATGTGGTAAGCCACGCGCAGACCCCCGATGAGCTCTTTACTGAGCTGCAGCACGAACTGGAACACCTGCGCGCAACCGATCCTGAAGTGGTGGAGACCACCGTGCTGATCCACCCCTTCGTACTGCAAGACTTTTACGACTACAACGACTTTCTCGGTGTGGTCGATGAACTGATCGAAACGGGCGGCTATGCCAGCGAGTTTCAGGTGGCGAGCCTCCACCCCGATTACCAGTTTGCCGGCACTCAGCCGGAGGATGCGGAGAACTACACCAACCGCTCCCCCTATCCGATCCTCCACCTGCTGCGCGAGGAGCTGCTGGCGCGCGCCATCTCCAGCTATGCGCGCCCCGACAAGATCCCCGAGCGCAACATTCGCCTGATGAACGAACTCGGCGCCGAAAAGATGCGGGCGCTGCTCGATGAGTGCATGCAGATCGGTGAGGTTAGAAATTCAGTCCCCTCCCCCTCAGGGGGAGGGCCAGGGAGAGGGGAGTAATTACTCATGGCCACACTGCTCGGCATCGCCATCAAGCGGCGTAAATATGCGCCGATGGAGCTGTTGCCACAGGTGCAGCTCACCCCCGAGGCAGGGCTTGCCGGTGACTACCGCGGTGCACCGGGCAAGCGCCAGGTGACGCTGCTGTCGCTGGTCGATTGGCAGCGCACCTGCGGCGAGCTGGGTGTTGATCTGTCGTGGCAGGAGCGGCGCGCCAACCTGCTGGTGGACGAGTTGCCGCTGTTTGAAACCAGAGGTGCGCTGATCACCCTCGGCGGCGCCGTGCTGGAGGTGACCGGAGAGACCGATCCCTGCGAGCGCATGGAGGCGGTGCAGCCGGGCCTGTTCAATGCGCTGGCCAGCGCGTGGCGCGGCGGTGTCACCTGCCGCGTGCGCGAGGGCGGCCTGCTCACCCTCGGCATGAATGTCTCCATCGCATTGCGGCCTGAATAAACACTCCCATTTTTCCAAGTAACAACAGAGGACTCCATCACTGATGCGTATTGTCATTCGTTATTTCTTTCGTGCCCTGCGCCTCATCCTCACCCCCGTGGTGCTGCTGTGGGAAAAACTCACCACCCCCAAAGGGATCGCACGCACTCCCGAAGCGCAACGCCACATCGATGCGCAAACTGCCGCAATGGCCCTCTACCAGTTCAAGAGCTGTCCCTTCTGCATCAAGGTGCGTCGCGAGCTGGCGCGCCTCTCGCTCACCATCGAGCTGCGCGACGCCCAGCACGATGCCCAGCATCGCGCGGCGTTACAGCAGGGCGGCGGCAAGCCACAGGTGCCGTGCCTGCGCCTCCAGGATGAACAGGGCAGTGAGCAGTGGCTCTACGAGTCGGATGCGATCATCCAATTGCTGCGCAGCCGTTTCGACACTGCCGCGTAGCGACCCCATGCGCGGTCAGGGGCGTCGGGTGTAAGCTGCCGGCATGGAAACCGCCGGTGCCAGGGATGTTATCAGGGAGCTGAAACAGGGGGGCGATGCCGAGCAGGCGCGCCAGCTGCAGCGTTTTTTCAAAACCGGGCCGGGTGAATATGGCGAAGGGGACCGCTTTCTCGGCCTGCGCGTACCGGCCATACGCCAGATCGCCCGTCGCCACGCCAACCTCCCGACTGAAGAGCTGAGCGCGCTTCTGGCAGAGGTGTGGCACGAGGCACGCCTCGCCGCGCTACTGATCCTGGTCGAGCAGTTCAAGCGCGGCGACGAGACGACACGCCGGTCGATTTACCGCTTCTACCTCGCCCATCTCCACCGCATCAACAATTGGGATCTGGTGGACCTCAGTGCTCCGCCGATCGTCGGTGGCTGGTTGCAGGAGCGCAGTCGCGCCCCGCTGCACAAGCTGGCACGGGGCAAAAACCTGTGGGAGCGGCGCGTCGCGATCCTCGCCACCTTCAACTTCATCCGCCATAACGACCTCGACGACACACTCACTATCGCCACAAGACTCCTCAGTGATCGCGAGGATCTGATTCACAAGGCCACCGGCTGGATGCTGCGCGAGGTGGGCAAGCGCGATCAGCAACGGCTGGAGAAGTTTCTGCGCGAGCACTACCCTCAGCTGCCGCGCACTACGCTGCGCTACGCTATCGAACGGTTTCCGGAGAAGCTGCGTCGCTATTATCTCAACGGCATCACGCCATGAATCGACATTCACTATTGCGGGCACGCCAAGGTGCCGCGCGCACGTCATCAATTGCGTGCAATAAAAAAGGCAGCCGAAGCTGCCTTTTTTGTTCAATCGCGCGACGTGCCTACTTGGAGCGGCTTTTGTACTCGTCGGTGCGGGTGTCGATTTCGATCTTGTCGCCGATCTCGACGAAGGCGGGGACCAGCAGTTCGTAACCGGTGCTGATCTTGGCGGTCTTGGTGACCTTGCCGGAGGTGTCGCCCTTGGCGGCGGGTTCGGTGTAGATCACTTCGCGCACCACGGTGGTGGGCAGGTTCACGGAGATCGCCTTGTCGTTGTAGAAGACCACTTCCACGGGCATCTCCGGTTCGAGGTACTTGAGCGCGTCTTCCATGTTTTCGGCTTCGACTTCAAACTGGTTGTAGTCGGCGTCCATGAAGACATACATGGGATCGGCGAAGTAGGAGTAGGTTGCTTCCTTGGTTTCGAGGACGACCACTTCGAATTTGTCGTCGGCGCGGTAGACGGTTTCGGTGCCGGAACCGGTGAGCAGGTTCTTCAGCTTCATCTTCACGACGGCGGCGTTGCGGCCGGACTTGTTGAATTCGGCCTTCAATACGACCATCGGGTCATTTCCAACCATGATCACCTGGCCGGCGCGTACTTCCTGAGCAGTTTTCATATCGGGTACTTCTGAGGGTGGTGGCAATAGAGGCGCGAATTATAAAGGTTTTTGGGCGAAGTGCACCAGATTTGTGGTCAAGTCGGGGCGGCTGGCCAGTTCTTTCGCCCATCCCATGGCGTGGCGGGCCAGCGTCTGCCGTTGCGCCAGGAATGGACCCCACGCCTCCGCCACCCCCTCCTCGCGGTTCCACGCCTGCCACAGTTGTTCGACGGCGTGGGCGGCGGCAGACGGCAGCGTGCTGCAGTAGCGGTCGAGAAAGGCCCCCAGCTTGAGGTCGTGATGCTGCTCCTCCTGACGGTAGGGTTGCCAGACCATGGGACGCATCGCCCATTGGGCACGCACGAAGGAGTCCTCGCCGCGCACGAAGTTGATGTCGCAGCTCCACAGCAATCGGTCATAGCCCGCCTGATCCAGGAAGGGAAAGACCTGCAGGCGCAGGTTGCCGGCCACCACCTCGCCGGCCTTGAGTTCCGGTCGGCCCAGCAGAGCTCCGGCCTGGCGGGCCAGCTGTCCCTCCGGCACCAGGCAGAGCACAGGGAAATCACCGTCGCGCCAGGTGTGGAGCAGGCCGGCCAGGTCGCGACTGCCGTAGGCGAAGAGCGAGACACGCAGCTCGCCAGGGGGCCCGTCCGTCGCGCCCAGCTGCCGCCAGAAGGCTGCTCGTGACGGCGCATCGGCCTGAAAGGCGCGCACCTGATCGAGCAGCCCCTGCTCACGCAACAGCCCGCCGGTAGCGGGGGTGAAGCCGGGGAAGAAGAAGTGCTTGGTGAGCGGCAGGCGCGGGTGGGGCGAGGTGAGGGTGTGGCACCCCTCGACCCACCCCTCGGCGCTGAGGTGCTCCAGATTGATCCAAAACGGCTGCGGCTGACGCTGTGCCATCGCCTGCTCGTAGCTGTCGGGCAGCGGACAGCCGAATGCCTCGATCACCACGTCGCCGATCTCATCGGCAGTCAGTGCGGGAAAGGGCTGGCCCCAGTGGCGCACCTCGACCCCGTCCAGCCACTGCATCTCACGCGCCGCATCGATGGGCGCCATGCGCCGGAAACTCGCCAGATCATTGACCCACAACCGCACCTGCAGGCCGTGCTCGTGCACCAGTTGCCGCGCCAGGCGCCAGCAGACACCGATGTCACCGAAGTTGTCGATGACCGAGCAGAAGATCTCCCAACGCTGTGTTGACATGGCTTTTCTTCAACGGCTTGGTGGTTGCGGTAGTGGCTACTTTCCCTCCGGCGTGCGATTACGCCTGTGAGGCCGAACCGCCATAACGGTTCGCGAAGAGGTTGAGTATACGCACCATTTCGGGAGGATAGTGGGCAGAAACCCGGCCGAGATAGACACGCACATCCTTGCGCCCCACTGCCAGCTTGTCGAGGCCGAGTTGGGTGAGTCGCACATGAAACGAGCGGCGATCCGACTCATGTTCGATGCTGGCGATGACGCCGGCGGCGAGCAGCTCGTTGATCATCACGCTGGCGGTGGCGCGGGTGATGTGGAGGCGCTGGCTCATCTCGGTGACCGTGGCCTGGCCCAGTGCATCGAGCTCGTCCAGCAGGCGGAACTGCGGAATGCGTAACCCCGAATACATCAGGGCGACCGACATGTTGCGCTCCAGAGCCTGCAGTGCCCGCATCAGCCCGATGACATCCAGCTGTTCCATATTCCGCCATTGTGCTCCTGTTTGTTAGACCAACTAACAAAATCATTCGATTGGTCAGTGTTCGTCTGGCTGCCTAGAGTACAGGCGTGTATCCAGAATTCACAACACCACGATACTAAAAGGAGCGACCATGACTACCCTGGCTGAATTGCGTCCAGTCGAGACGCACGACCTTGCCGCGCGCCTCACCCGGCTGGAGTCGGAGCTGAATGCAATGCGCGAGCGCGTCCCGGAAAACAAGGTATCGATCATTCTGCTCTCCGGTGATTTCGACAAGGCGATGGCCGCCTTCATGATGGCCAACGGCGCGGTGGCGATGGGCATGGAGGTGTCGATGTTCTTCACCTTCTGGGGCTGCAGCGTGATCAAGAAGGGACGCAAACTGCGCGGCAAGCGCTTTGCCCACCAGCTGATCAATCTGATGCTGCCCGGCAGCAGCAAGGATCTCGCCCCCTCGAAGATGGCCTTCGGCGGACTGGGCCGCAAATTCTTCAACTACATGATGAAGGGTGAGATGTCGCCGCTGGAGGAGCAGATCGAACTGGCCAAGGAGGCGGGTATCACCTTCCAGATCTGCGCGCCCTCACTCGGCTTGATGGGGTTCGATGACGATGAGTGGATCGTGCCGGTTGATGTGTGCGGCGTGGCCGCCATGTACGGCACGGCGCTCAAGGCGCGCACCGCCTACTTCATCTCCTGATGTGAGTCCCTGTCGCTTGGCTTGGCCGTGCCGTTGGGCGCAGTCACGCGATCAACGGCTTTATGGTCAGCTCGTAGTGGTGCTTCTGCTTGGGGGAGAGCGAGGCGAGATTGCCGTCATTGGCCAGCATCAGCTTCACCACGCCGAGCGAGACCACCGGGTCGAGCCCGTGCTGCTCGGCCAGTTGACGGATGGCGACGGGATTGTCGTGGGCCAGGTGATAGAGAGCCTTGAGATTCATCGGGGTTTTCCCGCGCAAAAGTTGAGGCTGCACACTCTACCCCTGCTGCGAAGGCAAGACAATTCACGCTATGCTCCGCGTCCTGATAACTCGACACGGGAGCCGCGCCATGACCACCATCCGCCATCACCACAGCCGGGCCTACATCGCCGGCGGCGGCATTGCCGGGCTCGCCGCGGCTGTTTATCTGATCCGCGAGGCGGGCGTCGATGGCCGCAACATCACCCTCTTCAACCAGGAGGGGATAAGCGGCGGCGCTATGGATGGGTCCGGTTCGCCAGAGCGGGGCTACCTGATCCGCGGTGGGCGCATGCACGAGGAGCATTTCGTCTGCCTGTGGGATCTGCTGTCGCAGCTCCCAACCCTGGAGAACCCGGACGTTTCCGTGAAGCAGGAGGTGTTCGAGTTCAATCAGCGGGTCGTCACCTGCTCCCATTCGCGCTTGCTCAAGAACGGGAAGAAGCTGGATGCCTCCTCCTATGGACTGAGCAGCGGCGATATCGCTGATCTGTTGCGCCTCAACATGACCCCCGAGGCGCTGCTCGGCGCCAAGCGCATCGACGAGTGGTTTTCCGCGGAGTTCTTCGACACAGTGTTCTGGCAACTGTGGGCCACCACCTTTGCCTTTCAGCGCTGGAGCAGCCTGATGGAGATGCGTCGCTACGCCATCCGCTTCATCCACCTGTTGCCCGGCTTCAATCAGCTGAAGGGGATCATGCGCACCGTCTACAACCAGTACGATTCGGTGATCCAGCCCATCGAAACCTGGCTGCGGAAGCGGGGCGTCAAATTCAGGATGAATGCACCGCTGCTCGATGTCGATTTTGCACTGAGCGCGGATGCCAAGCGCGCCACCGCGTTCCACTATCTCGATGGGGAGGGGCGGCAGACGATCCTGCTGGGTGATGATGACTACCTCTTTGTCACCCTGGGCTCAATCGTGGAGAGCAGTTCCACAGGCACCATGGCCAGCCCGGCGCCGCTCAAGCCGCTGAGCGACACTGGTGCCTGGGCGCTATGGGAGCGCATCGCCAAAAAGGATGGTGCGTTCGGTCGGCCGCAGGTGTTCTGCGGCAACGTGGAGCACTCCAAGTGGATGTCGTTCACCGTCACCCTGAAGGATCCCACCTTTTTCCAGCACATGGAACAGTTCACCGGCAACACCGCGGGCACCGGCGGGCTGGTGACCATCACCGACTCCAACTGGTTCATGTCGGTGGTGCTGGCTAAACAGCCCCATTTCAGGAATCAGCCGGAGGATGTATTCGTCTTCTGGGGCGACGGACTGTTGCCCGACCAGCCCGGTAATTTCGTCACGAAGCCGATGGTGCAGTGCAGCGGCGCAGAGATCCTTACCGAGCTCTTCTCTCATCTGGGCATCGTGGAGAAGATGGCACCGCTGCTGGACAAGGTGAGCTGCGTGCCGTGCACGATGCCCTACATCGATAGCGAGTTCATGCCGCGCAGCCACGGCGATCGCCCACAGGTGATCCCCGCGGGGGCCGAGAACTTCGCCTTCCTTGGCCAGTTCGTCGAGCTGCCCAATGACTGCGTCTTTACCGTGGAGTATTCGGTGCGCAGCGCGCAGACTGCGGTGTTCGGCCTGCTCGGTGTGGAGCGCGAGGTGACACCGCTCTATCGCGGCGATCACGACATCAATGTGTTGATGAGCGCCCTGGAGGCGATCCGGCGCTAAACCATTTCAGTGCAGCTTTACCTGCGGGTCGATCCCCTTGCGCAGGATATGCAGGAAGCTGATCAGGATGGCGCGCGGCCAGCCGTAGAGGGCCGCCTGGTGCATCTTGTAGAGCGAGAGATAGACAAAGCGGGCGATGAAGCCGGAGACCATCATACTGCCGGCCAGCCCCCCCATCAGACTACCGACGGTGGAGTACCTGCCCATGGCCACCAGCGAGCCGTAATCGCGATAGGTGTACTCCAGCGGGGCGCGCCCCTTGAGGCGGCGGATGATGGTCTTGGCCAGCGTCGCGGCCTCCTGGTGCGCTGCCTGGGCGCGCGGCGGCACGGTGTTGCCCTGGTCGTCGAGCGGGCAGGCGGCGCAGTCGCCGATGGCAAAGATGTTCGCGTCGCGGGTGGTCTGCAGGGTGCGCGTCACCACCAACTGGTTGATGCGGTTGGTCTCCAGCCCGGCGAGCTCCTTGAGGAACTCCGGTGCCTTGATGCCCGCCGCCCACACCTTAAGGGTGGCGGGGATCATGCCGCCGCTGGCGGTGACGATCCCCTTTTCGTTGATCTCCACCACACGCTGGTTGACGTGTACCGTGACGCCGAGCCGGCGCAGCTCGTTTTCGGCGGCCATGGAGAGGCGTGGCGGCAGTGCCGGCAGGATGCGCGGCCCCGCTTCGATCACATGCAGCTTGATGTCCTTGGCGGGGTCGATGGTGTCGAGTCCGTAGGCAGAGAGGCGGCGCGTCACGTGGTGCAGCTGCGCCGCCAGTTCGACGCCGGTGGCGCCGGCACCGACGATGGCCAGATCGAGCTGCCCCTCTTCGATGGGGCGGCCCTGGGTGTGGGCCTTGAGCATGCAGTTGAGCAGCTTCTGCTGGAAGCGCTCCGCCTGGGCGGTGGTGTCGAGGAACAGGCAGTGCTCCTTCACCCCCTTGATGCCGAAGTCATTGCTCTGGCTGCCCACCGCCAGCACCAGCGTGTCGTAGCGGAAGCGGCGCTCGGGGATGATCTCCAGGCCATCTTCGTTATAGGTGGTAGCGAGACAGACCTCCTGCCTCTCCCGATCCAGCCCCACCATGCGCCCGATGCGATAGCGGAAGTGGCTCCAGCGCGCCTGGGCCAGATACTCCAGCTCGTCCTCCGCCGAATCCAGGGTGCCGGCGGCCACCTCGTGCAGCAGCGGCTTCCAGATGTGGGTACGGCTTGAGTCGATGAGGATGACGTCGGCCAGCCCCTTTTTACCCAGTTTTCTGCCAAGGGCGGTGGCCAGTTCGAGGCCGGCGGCGCCACCACCGACAATGACGATCTGGTGTTTTTGGTCCATGGAAAGTGAGATTCTTATAGAGGAATAAAGCCCGATTATAGCAACATGGGTTATGGCCTGAAGTGACTCAGGGCAGAAAAAGATAACGGGCCCTAAGGCCCGTCACTTTGCGCAGGGGTAAGCAACAACTCACCCTTCGCCGCGCGGTGGGCGCTGATCGCTTCCTTCGTTGACGCGCAGATTGCGGCCATAGAACTCCTGGCCATCGAGCCCCTTGATGGCCGCGGCCACCGCCTTCTCGTCCATTTCTACGAAGGCGAAACCACGCGGCCGGCGCGTGATGCGGTCGGTCATGATGCGCACCGAGTAGACGGTGCCGTAGCGTTCAAACAGCTGACGCAGCTCGTCGCGGTTAGCCTTGAAGGCCAGATTGCCGACGAACACCGTCTTGCGTCCGCCTTCGGCCGCACGGGTGCTGGTGGTGGCGCGAGGGGCGGCTGAGGGGAGCAGGGTGAAGCCGGTGGCGATGATGCCCAGGATGGCGCCTACATACAGGAGCAGGGCGAAAAGCGGGCGGTTCAACTCCTGAGCGGGGTGCAGGATCAGGGGGAAGAGCAGATAGCCGATGATGCCGATGGCGGCACCGATACCAACGGCCTTGGTATAGACACCCACTGGTGGAAATTTCAGTTTCATGTTGCTGTTTCCTTGGTTATTGTTCTGTGAGAACGCACGCGGTGTGAGAGGCTTGAAGTTGTAATTGTGATGCTGCCTCCCTGAAGAGGTTCCCCGTGGGGAACTGAGCTGATTGTAGCGCGAATTTTTGTCAATCTTGAATTCCGCCTTGAATCAGTTCGGCTTCGGCCCAATCAAGCAAGGCGGCTATCTGGCGAGTTATCGGGAGAATTTCGTTGAATCTGCACGTCTATATCGATGACACCGTGGTGCCGGTGACCTTGCCCCCCTCACTGCTGGAGGAGGCGGGTGACTTCTTCGCGCGCATGGACCGCGACATGGACCAGGGGTGGCAGATGGGACGGGAGTGGGTGGAGCAGCCCAACCAGATCCAGCGCTGCCAGATCGCGGCGGACAAGCTGCTCGGCGCCATCGAAAGTGGCAACGAGCCCCTGAAGCTGCTGATGGCCGGTTACATCATCAGCCGTGCACCAGGCGTCGCAGCGCTACGCATCGACACCAGTGGCGAGATGCAGCAGACCGAGCTGCTCGCCGCGTCACAAGGCCACTAGCATGGGTGAGAGCCGCACCCTGCTCTCCATCGTCGAATTGGGGGGCTATCCCGATTTTTCTGCCCTTTATCGAGAGCACGGCTACGCGGTGGAGACCCTCACCTCCGGGCGCAAGGCGATCAGCCGGCTGCGCCAGGGCGGTTTCCAGATGGTGGTGGCGGAGTTCAACTACCAGCGCGAATTTCGCGATCGCACCAGCAGCCTCGAATCGATCCTCGCCACCGTGCAGGGTTTGGCGGGGGTGAAGGTGGTGGTGCTCTACGCCCCGGCCGATCGCGAGCATCTGGAGCGGCTGCGCGCACGCTTTGCCGATTTCATCGCGCAGCCATTGCCGGTGAGCCGCGAGGCGATGGCGGCGATTCTCAACAATCTCTAAACGATCATCATCACGACGAGCAACTCACCACCACCGGCCGCGCGTCGGGCGGGGGTGGGGCGGCGTACTCTTCCATCCCCGGGTGCTCATCGAACGGGGTCTGCAACAGCTTCAATAGACGATCGATCTCGCTGTAGTCGTGATGGTACTGGGCGCGCTCAATGGCGTATTGTGCCAGGTGGTTGCGCAGCACGAATTTCGGATTGGTGCGCAGCATCGCCGCACGCCGCTCAACCGCATCACGCCCCTCACCGCGCAGCCGTGCCGCATAGTGTGTCCACCATGCCCTGAAGGCAGTGTTGTTGCCGACCAGCTGTTCGAGCAACCGGTCGCCCTGCACTGTGCCGAAGCCGGCCAGGGCGCGGAAAAAGCCGGTGTAGTCGACCCGCTCGCTCTCCAGTAACTGCAACAATCCAGCGACCAGTTGGTGATCGCCATCGTGCGTGCCGGCGAGCCCCAGTTTGCTGCGCATCCCTGCGCCATAGGCGCGGTTAAAGTGCGTCTCGTATTCACCCAGTACCGCGTTGGCCTGCGCGGCCCCCTCCTGCCACACCTCGGCGAAGAGCGGCAGCAGCGCCTGGCCGAGCCGGCCGAGATTCCAGTGGGCGATGGCAGGCTGTTGATCGAAGGCGTAGCGTCCCAGCTCATCGGTGTGGTTGCAGATGAAGGCGGGCTCGTAACGGTCGAGAAAACCGAACGGTCCGTAATCGAGGGTGAGCCCGAGGATCGACATGTTGTCGGTATTCATTACGCCGTGGGCAAAGCCCACCTCCTGCCAGCGGGCGATCAGTTGGGCGGTGCGCTCCACCACCGCGGCGAACAGTGCCAGATAGGGTTTTTTTTCGTCGCGCAGGTCGGGGTAGTGGTGGTCGATGACGTAGTCGGCCAGCGCGCGCAGCGCATCGTACTGCTCGCGGTAGTAGAAGATCTCGAACGAGCCGAAGCGCACGTGGCTGGGGGCGAGGCGCACCAGCAGCGCGCCGGGCTCGATGGTTTCGCGCCACACCTCTTCGTTGCTGCCGAGCAGGGCGAGGGCACGGGTGGTGGGAATGCCGAGCCCGTGCATCGCCTCGCTGCAGAGATATTCGCGGATCGAGGAGCGCAACACGGCGCGGCCATCGCCACGTCTTGAGTAGGGGGTGATGCCCGCCCCCTTGAGCTGCACCTCCCACGGCTCTCCGAGACGGTTCTTTACCTCACCGAGCAGGATCGCGCGGCCATCACCCAGTTGCGGCACGTAGTGGCCAAACTGGTGGCCGGCGTAGAGCATCGCCAGCGGCGCGCTGCCCGGCAGTAGCCGTTCGCCGCCAAAATAGTCGATAAATTCAGGGCGCTTGGCCTCGCGTGGATCGAGATCGATGAGGCGCGCGGCGGCGGGGTTGAAGCTGACGAGGTGGGTGTTAGCGAGCGGCGTGGGCAGCAGCCGGGAAAAGAAGCGTTCGCCCAGGCGCGAGAAGCTGTTGGAGAAGTTGAGCGATTCGAGCGTTTGCATACCTCCAAGATGGAGGTGGGCGCCGGGGGCTTCAACCCTGCGCGAGACGCGTGATTATCCCTCGGCGCAGCTTGCTTCGCGCAACGCCTCAAGCATCTGCGCCTCCAGATCGAAGCCGTGGTCGAGGCCGGGATTCATGCTGATGCCGATACCGCTGCCGATGCGCTCGATCACCCAGCGGAATTCGGCGAGCAGTCCCCCTTCATAACCCGGATAGTGCTGCAGGAAATCGCGCGCCCGCTCCGGGCTGGTGAAGAGCGGCACCACGCGGTTCCCCTCCTCGCTCTCCAGTACCAGCGGTTCGGCGCGGTCGGATGGCTGGAAACCGCCGATGGCGTGGCGGTCGAGGATGGGCATAAAGACCTGGGCATCGAGCAGGGCGCTGAAGAACTGCTCCTCATCGAGGGTGCCCTGTTGGGCAGCTTCAATCTGGCACTCAAGAGCGTTGCGCGGGGTATTCGAAGTGGGCATGCCTCTCAACTCCTGAGGTCTGGTGTGGGGCGCTAATCTAGCACTGCAGGGGACGCGAGGGTAGGAAAAGCTCAGGAGGCGAGGCGTAACAGCAGGGCTTTGGCCTTGTCGTAGTCGCCGCTGGCGATGGCACCCTGTTCTGCCAGGCGGCGCAGCATGCGCAGTTCGCCGGCGCGCAGATCGTTTTCGGTGTAGTGCCCCACCCGCATCAGGTTTTTCTGTGCCAGCTGGCTGATCACGTCGGCGAAGGCTTGCCCCTTTTTGCGATCGCTCACCGGGATCGGGATCTCCATCAGCGGGGTGGAGCTGTAGCGGGCGTGAAAGATGATGTGGCGTGCGGTCAGGGCAGTGAACATGCGGAAGAACAGCAGGGTGAGGGCGAGCAGCACCGCGCCGCCGCCAAGGCTGGCGGCGAGCGGCAGCTCGCCGCTGGCGTTCATCAGGTAGTAGATGAATCCCGCCAGTGCCAGCAGGGTGAACACCCCGGCTGCCAGCCATTTCCAGGCGATTTTGAGGGTGTTGCGTGGCTCTGGGTCGAGGGTAGCGAGTTCGATGGCGTAGTTGCGACTTTTGCGCAACCGGGTGGTGGTGATGCGCCCATAGCGATCTTTGAGCACCTCGACGCGGATCTTTTCAAACGGCCCAAGCCGTGATTCGTAGTGCTGGGTGACGGTGAGTTCCATGGGTTTATCGCTGGCCATCCTCAAAAGAGTGACAAAAATTCTATCAATATGAAGGGGGTAATGCAGCCAGCGGGCAAGCGCGACTATTGATGCCCACTTCACATTGAAAGTGTGCATTGTTACCGATTAATGGGGGAATACCGTGAGCGCCCCCACAAAATGGCACCTATCCCGCACCTCAGGGGGTGGCCTTGATGAGCGGCACCCTCATCTCGGCGCGGCTCAGTCCGCCATGTACGCCGATCTGCCGGAACGGTTTTTCGAAGGGGAGGCGCTGGCGGATGACATAGTTTTCCTTCATCAGCAGGGTGTAGTCACCCACACGCGCCTCCAGTTCGGGGTGGGGCGTACCGAAGCCAAAAAATCCCTGTGCAATGAGCGCCCCGCTCTCCACCACCTCGCAGCAGTGGCCCAGTTCACCCCGCACATAGGCGAGAAAACGTTGCTCCTGGCGTGGACGCAGATAGCAGAAGGCGGTACGTGGCTCGCCGCACAAGGGGAGGGTGAGGGCCTCGGCGAGGGGGGGGTGGTCGTGCACATAGAGGGTGTGTGGCCCGTCGGTATCGAGGAGGCCGTGGTCGGCGGTAATGAGCAGCAGGGCGCCACTGGGGCCGAGTGTCTGCGCCAACGTGGCAAGCCCGGCATCCATCGCCAGCAGATGTTTTACCACCGGGTGGCTGTTGGCGCCGAACTCATGGGCCAGGGAGTCGAGCTCGGCCCAGTAGCCGTAGACGAAGCGCGGCGCGCCATCAGCAACCAGGGCGCCGATCTTCTGCAGCAGCTCGTCGAATTTGCGATAACCGTGACGCGGCGCATTGCCCGAGGTGGCACGGGTATAGTCGGAGTGGACGATCCACTCGGGCGAGAGCACCTCTACCGGGACATTGAGGCGGTCGAACAGCGGCGCACTGCCAATGAACTGACTTGGTGAAAAACCGGCCTGACCGTAGCCGGCGCCGCCGTGGCGTGGCACGAAGGGGAGGATGGTGGCGACGCTGCCCAGTTCGCGCAGCCACAGGTGCCAGCCGGTGATGGCGTGCTGCTGTGGTGCCACGCCGGTGGCAAAGCTGGTGACGGCGCTGGCGGTGGTGGAGGGGAAGACCGCCGACAGGGTGGTGAGGGTGTGGCGCGCGAGGAAGCTCTCTGGATAGCGCTGCAGCAGCTCTGTGCCGAGACCATCGATGAGCAGCAGGATCACCGGACGCCCGTGCAGCGTCCCGGGCGGGAGGAGCGACAGCGGTTGATAGCCGCTCGCCCCTCCGCCGAGGGCGAGACTCAGCGAGGCCATCAGGTTGACGCTGCCGTGGTTGTAATCGGGAAGTTGCCACTCGCTCATGGTGCCACTGTAGCGCACTTTGGCGTTAGGTGGCCGGGGTGGCAAAGGCTGTGGTAATGGGCAACCATAATGGGCATGGTGCGAACTTCACTTCTGCTACTCCTGCTGCTCTGCGCGGCCCCGGTGTGGGCCAGTGACGAATGGGCCATGCTGCGAGCCGACGCCGAACGCGGCGACCCCTGGGCCCAGCTCAATCTCGGCGCCGCCTACGACCGCGGTATCGGTGTCGCGGCCGACCAGGCGCAGGCCATCCATTGGTACCGGCGTGCCGCCGAGCAGGGGCTGGCGCCGGCGCAATTCAATCTCGGCCACAGCTACGCCACCGGTAATGGCGTGGCCCAGGACTATAAAGAGGCGGTGCGCTGGCTGGCGCTGGCGGCGCGCCAGGGGATGGCCGAGGCGCAGCACCTGCTCGCGGTCTGTTATCGAGAAGGGCTGGGGGTGAAGGTCGATCGCCGCGAGGCGCAACGCTGGCTCAGTCAGGCAGCGGCGCAGGGCTATCAGCCCGCCATCGACTATGCGCAACGTCATCGCTTCGAGCTGGGGGAGTAGTCATGGGCCTCATCCAGAGCTGGCACGAGGAGAAACAGTCAGCCTGGCTCTACCGCCTTGTGGCGCAGGTGGAAGGCGACGTCACCAAAAGCCGGTTGTTTACTCAACTCGCCGAGGCGGCGGAGGAGCAGGCGCTGATCTGGCAGCGGCAGATCGAGGCGGCCGGCGAGACATTGCCGAGCTTTGCGCCGAGCTTGCGGGCACGAGCGGTGGCGCGGCTACTCCATCTGTTCGGTCCACGCGCCACCCGCCCGGTGTTGGCGGCGATGAAGGTGCGCGGCATCTCGGTCTATTCGGCGGCCAAACCGGCCGGCCACCACCCGATGCCCACCTCGGTGAGCGACTTTGGTCGCCGCCATCGCAGCGTCGGCGGCGGCAACCTGCGTGCGGCGGTGTTCGGCATCAACGACGGCCTGGTCTCCAACGCCAGCCTGATCATGGGGGTGGCCGGCGCCGCCAGCGACAACACCTTGATCCTCACCGCCGGAGTGGCAGGGCTGCTGGCCGGCGCCCTCTCCATGGCGGCCGGGGAGTACGTCTCGATGCGCTCACAGCGCGAGCTGTTCGAATACCAGATCGGCCTGGAGCGTGACGAGCTGGAGGAGTATCCCGAGGAGGAGGCGGAGGAGCTGGCGCTTATCTACCATGCACGCGGCGTGGCGCTGGAAGAGGCGCGCGCCATCGCCAAGGCGCTGATGCAGGAGAAGGAGCACGCCCTCGATACCCTGGCGCGTGAAGAGCTGGGGCTCAACCCCGACGATCTCGGCTCGCCCTGGGGGGCCGCTATCTCGTCGTTTCTCGCCTTTACCGTTGGCGCGGTGATTCCACTCATCCCCTTCCTGCTTAGCGTCGGAAATGGGGCCGTGGTTATCTCCGCCGGGCTGGCCGGCATCGGCCTGTTCGTGGTCGGCGCGCTGCTCTCCCTCTTCACCGGGCGCGGTGCGCTGTTGTCTGGACTACGCATGGTACTGATCGGCGGCGGGGCAGGGGTGATCACTTACCTCATCGGCCACCTGCTCGGGGTGTCGCTGGGTTAGAAGAAAGTGTAGGGGGGGTGAAGTCAGCGAAACCCGCCGCGAGCTGCTACCAACACGATGGGTTTCGCTGAGTTCATTCAGACGCTATCGCCGGTTTAGGGGGTGGTATTATCGCCAATCGCCTCGTCGATGATGTCGTCGGGCGCCCGTGTCTGGGACATTTTGATAAATCCAACCTTGTGTATATCCCTCGTTCCCGGCCCATAGCTGCGCATCTGGCCGTGTTTGATGATGCGCGCGCCGTTGAGCAGATTCCAACTAATGTTAACTGCAGAGGAGCCGCCCACGCGTTCCGAATCGATGCCTATCAAACGCATTGCATCTTGCTCCCTATCGAACCGATAGCGATAGGTTGTAACGGTGCGCACTGTCGTGCCACCACAGTCGTGATCAATTATCAGTACCCCCTTCTTGATACTCAGGGCGGGTGGGCCTAGCGGCGAGAGTTCGAGTTCCATCGAATCGAGGTTTTTGAAGGCGGTTTTCTCATCACCATCACTGCCGATCACCTTGCCGCGCACTCCCTCCAGTACCGATACTTTGAAAAGAATGGCATCGTCGTTGGCCGTGACGATGATCGTATCGGTAACATTATCGCCATTGATGTCGGCATCCAGTCGCGACACGAAGTGGTTATCACCAATAAAATCCGCGATATCCGCGTTGCTGACTGTACCTTCACTGGCGTACGCAATGCTTACAACCATTAACAACAAGGGCCATAACCAAGGATTCGTTTTCAAGGGTGCACTCCTTTTTATTTATGTCGCCCTCCGCCCATGAGGGTAGCTGCGCACTTTATAGGATTTTTTTAAGGGCGTTATTGAAGCTATTTAAGTCGAGTAATTTACCTTTTATAAATTTGCCGCCTTTCTTGTCCCAACGTAATTCCAGTGCATGATTAGAGCCGATGTAGGAATTATAGATACGCGATGGTTCATCTACTTCTGACATCTCATAGGACGGATGGGGTATGAGGTAGGCAGTCGTTCCGTAGCGCGGCAGGACGATCTCCCAACTGATTTCTTCTGCATTTAATCCGAACTCGGTTTTGCCTATGGCAAAATCTTTAATGGAATAGGCGGGTAGTACTCTTTTGCTTATATCCTGCCACGTCATTCCATCCGACTCGAAAAACTGAAATTCGTGGGCGTCACTTTCGCCACCCTCATGCTCGTATGTCCAGGCAAAGATACGTTTACGATCGGCGTCGACGAAGATTGCTCCCGTATAGGTCACTCCAAGCGCATTATCGACGCCGCTAATCGAGATGTATCCATTTTTGGGGTCGACAATTCTCTCTATGTTCGCAACGATATATTCAGTTCGTGGCTGCTCCGGGGTGCCATTCAGGTAATACGTTGCTTGATCATCGTTCAGTAGTGCCTTGCGAAAAGCGAGTCCATCCTCTACCGATCCTTCCATATCCGTTTCACAGGGAGTACATGTCAAGAAATATTCTGTGACAGATACCGGGGTGGAAGCCCTTGTTTCCGTCGCAGGGGCCAGAGGTGTGGTTGCGGAAATGGCGAATGCAGACAAGACGGTAATTATTTTTTTCATAAATAAGCTCCATTTTTTATGTAGCCCGCCAGGCAGAGCACGGCTTGGTTATTGATGTCCTTGCGAAATAATGTACATGATCGACATATTCTTGCAACAAGTAGCCAAGTCAGTAGCTACATATTCTTTTTATCGTAACTGCTTCCAGCGCGGCCCCTATTTTGCTTCCGGTGGTAGTCCCAAGGCTCCGCGCACGGTGTTCCATTCCTCGATTGGAGCGGTCATCTCGTATCTTGTCGGAGGGAAACCTGCATCTGGCAAATTGATGGGGATTCTCAGCTGCACGTCAACAAACTCGACGTTAAGGTAAGTGATCGTTTTTGCTGCTGCATCGTACGACAACGAAGACCGTTTCAGACGATTGAAACGTGTTAATTCAGTTCGCTGCTCGATCTTGTAGAGTTTTGTTGATAGATCAATGACACGATCAGGCTCTAGTCCCTTCAGCAATCTCTTCCACACGTTACCAAGATCTTTATAGGAGAAGCGTACGATTTCCCATGGGATCCGGCTCGGATTGTCACAGCGCTCCTCCAGCACCTCTCGTATGTGCTGGTGTCCCGGGTCATATTTCGAGAGGAGCCCGACATCCATGCCTGCACCAAACCAGCTCAGATAGGGATCCAGTGCTCTATCCTGATGAATAAACATAAAAAATGAGTGAGCGGCATCCTTTCCCAGCATTCGATCGACCCAATCATCAAGGTATTCATACTTGTCATACCCTGTATCTTTAACTCGAGGCGGCTGATACCGGAGCGCTGCCATATCCAGATAGCCTAGTCGAAAAATGAGTTCTCCCAATGTCGCTATCTCATGATCCAGTCGGGCAAGTTCGAACTCGTCATTGTAAGAGTGTAAGTCGTGTCGAGCCGCGAACCCGGTGCGATATGTCTGCTTGGCATGGAGTGCCGCCTCGAGTTCAGCACGCTGCTCGCGCAGTAAGAGCAGGGCCTTGGCAGCGAGTGCGCGTCTCTCGTGGTAATCGAGTGTATTATCCAGGACGCGCTCATAATCCGACTTTATCTGAGCTACCAACGCCATATACCCTGGTGGGTCCCAGTCTGGATTCAGATTCTCCGGCTTTTGCATGATAATCCAGAATCCCTGGGCGGCTTCCGATCCAACCATGAGCCCAATCCAAACCTCAACATCATCTCCATCGTAGTCATCGGGCGCTTTTTCTCTTGAGGCCTGAGACTTAACTGCATTTGTATCCAAATGCGTGAGACCATCTATGAGTTTTTGTACTACCTGGCTCTCATCGCCTACCCGAGCCACTGCGCTCTTGGCCGCATCAGTGTACTCAGACAAAGGATCGAGCCTAATCAGAAACTCCTCGAGGCGGGCACGCCCCGTTTGCTTGGCAAGGAGAAGTGCCTTAAGGTCAGCTTGGTGCTCGTGCAGAAGCAGTAGTGTTTTGGCAGCAACTATACGCTCCTCCTCGATGTCCAGTGTCTTGCCCTGTTCTATACGGTCGTTCTCCGACCAGATTTGTTCTGCAAGAGCCTTGTAACCCGGTGGGTCCAGTGCAGCATCCTTCCCATAACATTCATCTGCAGGTGAAACAGCTTTGGCCGAAACAAGAGCATTAGCGCAGAGCAAAACAAAGCCAGACAAGAACGCCAAAGCTTTATGCCTAATCATGGAATGACCCCTGCGTGACAACAACTGAGACAGATTCATTTACCTTGCTTACTCTACCCTTACGGGGGATCGATTCGTAGCGTACTGGACGGTCTATACCAGTTCGTGGTCGTCGCACTGACTCCCTCGTCACGGGAGTGATCACCTGTCTGATTGGCCACATGCTCGGGTGGTGCTGAGGTAGCTTGAAGTAGGTCGGGTTAGCGATAGCGTAACCCGACAGCCTGCTAAACCGTGGTGTCCCTGACGCTCCGCGCCTGCTCGGAGTGTCGCTGGGGTAGAAAAGAATGTAGGGTGGGTGAAGCGCAGCGAAACCCGCCAGGAACGTGTTACGCAAAATGATGGGTTTCGCTGCACTTCACCCATATATGGTCTCCTCCCCGTTTGCAAGATAGCGTATTGTTCTGACAGTGACAGGATTGCTTCCATATATCCGGCCTGTTGATGAGGAGGTATCTCCTCTGGCCTTGATGTGATCTGCGCGTATCGTCCTCATCATCCTATCGGCTTGAGTCAGCCTATGGGCATGGCAGGTTTTCAATACGCCGGTCTTACCTGTGATGTCATCACGTCACGTTATCTTCGCAATAGTTGGCGGTACTCCTCTTTACTTTCCGTACCGGCTCAGGCCGGACAATACTCCGTTTCGTTCCTCAATAGCGCCCATCCCATGCGCGCCAGTTTGTTGGCCAGTGCCACCGAGGTCTTGTTGACACCCCGGCGCTCACGCAGGTGGTTGATCCATCGGCTCAGCTTGTCCTCCTTGGCCTGGGCATGGAGGACTACGCTGCGGGCGCCGTGGATGAGCAGACTACGCAGATAGCCATCGCCCTTTTTGCTGATCCCGAGCAGCACCTCTTTGCCGCCGCTGCTGTGCTGGCGCGGTACCAGCCCCAGTGCCGCCGATACATCGCGCCCCCGGTTGAAGGCCTTGCCATCCCCCACTTGGCTGGCAAAGACGCTGGCCACAATTGGCCCAAAGCCCGGCAGCGCCTGCAGGCGTCTACAGCGGTCGTTCTGGCGGCTATGTTGCTCCACCTGTTGGGTGTAGTAGTCGATATGCGTTTCCAGCTCCATGAGCTGGTCATAACCGCGCTTCAACATGGCTCGAAATAGATCGCTCAGGCCGTTCTCGGCATCCTCCAGCAGTTGCGGTATGGCGCGGCGTACCGAGGCCACACCTTTGTTCATCACCAGCCCATACTCGGCGACCAACGCCCGCAGCTGATTGCACAGGGCGGTTCGCTCCTTGATGCGCTGCGCCCGCAGCCGGTGTAGCGCCTGGATGTCCTGCTGCTCCACGCTCTTGAGGCTGACCAGCCGCATCGCCGGCCGGGTCGATGCCTCGGCAATCGCGCGGGCATCGTTATAGTCGTTCTTGTTGCCCTGCACATAGGGCTTCACGAACTGCGGAGGGATAAGCTTGACCCGATGCCCCAGCTTCTCCAGCTCCCGCCCCCAATAATGGGCACTGGCACAGGCTTCCATCGCCACCGTGCACGACTCCAGTTGCACAAAGTATTGCTTGACCTGATTACGCCGCAGCATCCGCTTGCTGATCTCTCGATGCCCTGCGTCAAAACAGACCACATGGAACACGCTCTTTGCCAGATCCAGCCCTACCGTTGTAATCTTCATCTCGGTCTCCTCCTTTTTCCTTTCGATGGTTTTTTAACATCTCCATCGTGGCGCATATGACGCCGATTTAGAAAGGGGAGGAGACCATCACATCATCCTAC
>DASWUD010000106.1:0-5875 GCA_036401755.1 Gammaproteobacteria bacterium | reverse complement strand
GAAGGGCAATAAATAAATAAAGATTAACCGCGAAGGACGCGAAGGAGCGCAAAGTAAAAACCGCGGATTGTGTCAATGTATACAAGACGCGATATCTGAAGGGCACAACCTTGTTGCATCGAATGTGTTGGGGTGTATCGTATTAAAGTCTTTATCCTAAATGAGATTGCAACTTAAACGGACAGATATTCAATGAATAAAAAGGGAGGGACGAGCTGTGTTTTTCGTAAAAACAGCTTTTTTCGTATTGTTAATCATTCTCGCAGGAACTTTGCGCGCATTCGAAATTGATGGTTTTAAAAGCGGCATGACAGTGGTTGATGCAGAATTGCATGCAAAAGCCATGGGGCTTAGCGTATCCGGTAGCGAGCGTACACGATATTTTAGTGATATTACATCTGCAACGGGACCGAGATTCTATGGACTCTTTTTTTGCGAGGGCAGACTAGTTAACGTTCAAAAGCATCTCAAACCAAGATTTGATGTATTTACTAGTTAGTGATTTATCTCAAAAGAAGGGTAGTCCAACCCAAGCTTGGGTTAACAACTCAGATGCTACATCTACAATACAAAGCAGCTCGGTGACGTTCGCGTGGAAGCAAAAAAAGGAGTATACGCTAGCTGAGTACATTCAATTTCCGTCCAATAGCCAAGTAAGTGTTACCTATGAAGATGCAAATAGCTGCTGGAAGCCGTTTTTTTAATCAGGTTAGAGTGTAATCTCTTTGCGCCGCATGTATTGGATATACAAAACGGCAGGGTTAGAGCCGGTGCCTGAAGTTAATAACGCGATTTTTCCTTCGCGATCTTTGCGCCCTGTGCGGTTAATTGTTTTATCAGAATAAGAAGAGAAGGGCCGCAGTTGCGGCCCTTCTCTTTTGGGGAGCGTCGCAGCCTTAGTGACGGAAGTGGCGCATGCCGGTGAAGACCATCGCCATGCCGTGTTCGTCGGCGGCGGCGATCACCTCTTCGTCACGCATCGAACCGCCCGGTTGGATCACTGCGGCGATGCCGGCGGCGGCGGCATTGTCGATGCTGTCACGGAACGGGAAGAAGGCGTCAGAGGCCATCACCGAACCCTTCACTTCGAGGCCGGCGTGCTCGGCCTTGATGGCGGCGATGCGCGCGGAGTTGACGCGGCTCATCTGGCCGGCACCCACGCCGATGGTCATCTGCTCCTTGCCGTAGACGATGGCGTTGGATTTGACGAACTTGGCGATGCGCCAGGTGAACAGCAGGTCTTCCATCTCTTTGGCGGTCGGGGCGCGCTTGGTGACCACCTTGATCTCGCCGGAGAGCAGCAGGTCGGCCTCCTGCACCAGCAGGCCGCCGGTGACGCGCTTGTAGTCGAGACGCGCGGCAGGTTGCGCGGGCCATTGGCCGCAGGCAAGCAGGCGCACGTTCTTCTTGGCAGCCACGGCTTCGATCGCTTCGGGACTCACTTCGGGAGCGATGATCACCTCGACGAACTGGCGCTCGACGATCATCCGGGCAGTTTCGCCATCGAGGCGGCCGTTGAAGGCGATGATGCCGCCGAAGGCCGACTCGGGGTCGGTCTGGTAGGCGCGGTCATAGGCTTCCAGCAGCGTACTGCCGATGGCCACGCCGCACGGGTTGGCGTGCTTGACGATGACGCAGGCGGGTGTGCCATCAAACTGCTTGACGCACTCCAGTGCCGCATCGGTGTCGCCGATGTTGTTGTAGGAGAGCTCCTTGCCCTGCAGCTGTCTGGCGGTGGCCACGCTGCCGAGCTCAGGCGCGTGCTCCACGTAGAACGCGGCCTTCTGGTGCGGGTTTTCGCCATAACGCATCTCCTGCACCTTGCGGAACTGGCTGTTGAAGGTGCGCGGGAAGGTCGCTCCCGGCATCGTGCCTCCCGCGACACCAGCACTTCCCTGTGCGTCGTGCTGATCTGAAACCAGCTTGCCGAAGTAGTTGGCGATCATGCCGTCGTAGCGCGCGGTGTGTTCGAAGGTCTTCACCATCAGATCGAAACGGGTCTGGTGGGTGGTGGCGCCGTGGTTGGCCTTCATCTCGTCGAGCACGCGGCTGTAGTCGGCGGCGTCGACCACGATGGTGACATCCTTGTGGTTCTTGGCCGCGGCGCGAATCATGGTGGGACCGCCGATGTCGATGTTCTCGATGGCGTCCTCCAGGGTGCAGCCGGGCTTGGCGACGGTCTGTTCGAACGGGTAGAGGTTGACCACCACCAGGTCGATGCCGCCGATGTTGTGCTGTTTCATCACGCCGTCATCGGTGCCGCGCCGGCCGAGGATGCCGCCGTGGATCTTCGGGTGCAGCGTCTTGACGCGGCCATCCATCATCTCGGGGAAGCCGGTGTAGTCGGAGACCTCGATCACCTTCACGCCGTTCTGCGCGAGCAGCTTGGCGGTGCCGCCGGTGGAGAGGATCTCGACCCCCATCGCCGCCAGGGATTTGGCGAAGTCGACGATGCCGGTCTTGTCGGAGACACTGATGAGGGCACGCTGGATTTTGTTCATGGAGCTGCTCGCTTATTGTTTGACGTGATGAATGGTTAGAGTTCGATGTCGTACTGCGCCATCTTCTTGCGCAGCGTGCCGCGATTGATGCCGAGCATCTCGGCAGCGCGGGTCTGGTTGCCCTGCACGTGGGCCAGCACCGTCTCCAGCAGCGGCTTCTCCACTTCGCTCAGCATCAGCTCGTAGAGATTGCCCACCGGGTGCTCGCCCAGATCGGCCAGATATTTCTGCAGCGCTTTGCGCACGCAGCCATTGAAGGGGGCTGAGCAGCCCTCGGACCGTTTATCGCTCATGCGGCGATCTCCTCTCCCTGGATGAGTCGCTCAAAGAAATGAGTGACCATGACTAATTGTTCATCGGTGGTGGTAACGCGATTGACCGCCTGACGGAAGATGGCGCCGTGCGGTTGTCCCTTGCTGTACCAGCTGATGTGTTTGCGTGCCATCAGCATGCCGGTGTACTCGCCGTAGAAGGCGTAGAGGTTGTGCAGATGGCCGAGCAGGATGTCGCGCACTTCCGGCAGCGGAGGCTCGGGCAGCAGCTCGCCGGTGGTGAGATAGTGGTGGATCTCGCGGAAGATCCACGGTCGCCCTTGCGCGGCGCGGCCGATCATCACGCCGTCAACACCTGTGTAATCGAGCACCTGTTTGGCCTTCTGCGGCGAGGTGATGTCGCCGTTGGCAAGCACCGGGATGGCGATGGCGGCCTTGATGGCGGCGATGGTGTCGTATTCCGCCTCGCCGGTGTAGGCGTCGGCGCGGGTGCGGCCATGCACCGCCAGCGACTGGATGCCGGCACTCTCGGCGATGCGCGCTACTGTCACACCATTGCGGTGGTCGCGGTCCCAGCCGGTGCGGATCTTCAGGGTGACCGGGATCTCGGGCACGGCAGCGATCACCGCGTCGAGGATGCGGCCGACCAAGGCCTCGTCACGCAGCAGTGCGGAGCCGGCGGCCACGTTGCATACCTTCTTGGCCGGGCAACCCATGTTGATGTCGATGATCTGCGCGCCGTTGTCGGCGTTGTAGCGCGCCGCTTCGGCCATCATCTGCGGGTCGGCGCCCATGATCTGCACCGAGCGCGGCTCGTTCTCGCCGGCGTGGTCGGCGCGGCGCTTGGTCTTCTCGCTGCCCCACAGCAGCGAGTTGGCCGACACCATCTCCGAGACGGCGAGGCCGGCCCCCATGTTGCGGCAGAGCTGGCGGAACGGACGGTCGGTGACCCCCGCCATGGGGGCGAGCACCAGATTGTTGGCAAGTTGGTAGGGACCAATGCGCATCGGCTATGACTGCAATCAACGGTAATCAAATGGGGGGGCGGTAATGATACCGGCTTGGCGCGTGCCGGCAAAGAAAAATCGGTCTAGTAAAACGCGAATTCAAAACCGACCGCCTCCTGGCCGGGATCGGCGATCTCCAGCTTGATGTGGACCGAGGCTCCCGGTGGGATGAGACGGGTGCCGGGGTCGTGCTCCAGATATTCGGCGGGCCGGAAGCGGCGTGCGGCCAGCCGTTTCTGATCGAGGTCGGTCATCGCCAGCTCCACCTCGGGATAGGGTTGGGCGAAGGGGGCCTGGTTGACGATGGTGGCGGTGATGGCCAGCGCGTTCAGATAGTCGGGGTGGGACTGCACATTGCGATCCACCATCTCAATGGCGCGCGGGTCCCGCAACGGCGGCAGGGTACACCCCGCGTAGCCACAGATCTGCTCCAGCCACGGGCGCCAGCGCAGGTCGCGGGCGAGACTGTCGCGCTGCAGGAAGGCCAACTGCCCTACCAGCAGGAGCAGCAGCAGCAGCGAGCCCGCGGCCCAGCCGAGGCGGGCGGCGCGCCGTGGCGGCATTCGCTCGGTGTCGCTGACATGGAGGGCGTAGCGGCGTGGCTGGGTAACTGCAGAGACCTCTTCGGGCTGGGACACGCTATTTTCCGTAGGCGTCTCCTCAATCACCGGCTTCTTTACCATGGGCCGGGAGGCGGTTTCCGGCTCCACAGCCGCTGCTGGTCGTTCTGGAGCGACAGCCTCCGGCTGGAGAGGGGATGATTCATGCTGCGGGAGCGGGGTGGCGAGATCGTCAAAGGGAAGTTGCTGCTGGCGGCCATCGGCTTCTGCCTTGGCGAGGGCCGAAAGTTCGGCCGCGCTCAACTCATCCTGATTGACCAGGAACTCAAGGGCATCGAACACCACCTGGCAGGAGCCGCAACGGACCTTGCCGCGCGCCGCCTTGAGGTGCTGCGGCTGAATGCGGAACAGGGTGTGGCAGGTGGGGCAGCGGGTAAACATGGCGGCGCCAAGTTAGCCTATTTCCGCCGCCCTTCCAAGCGGATCCAGCCGTCGTGTTCCACCGGCGCCGCCATCTCAAACCAGGGCAGATAGCTCTCACGCACCGCTTCGGCTTGTTCCGGCAGGATGCCAGACAGCACCACCTGACCGCCGGGCACAACCAGATGTGAAAATTTCTCCGCCAGCTCCATCAATGCGCCGGCCAGGATGTTGGCCAGCAGCAGATCGCAGGTGGTTTCTGGGGCGCTCTCCGGCAGCATTGCGATGAGCCTGCTCTCCACCTGGTTGCGTGCGGCGTTGTCGCGCGTGGCGATCAGTGCCTGCGGGTCGTTGTCGATGCACAGCACCGCCTCGGCACCCAGCAGTGCGGCGGCGATGGCGAGGATGCCGGAGCCGCAGCCGTAGTCGATCACCTTGGCGCCACGCGGCGCATGGCCATCGAGCCACTCCAGGCAGAGGCGCGTGGTGGGGTGGGTGCCGGTGCCGAAGGCGAGGCCCGGGTCGAGCAGGATATTCACACCTTTAGGATCGGGCGGGGTATGCCAGCTCGGCACGATCCACACCCGCTCGCCGAAGCGCATCGGCTGGAAGGTATCCATCCAGGCGCGGTTCCAGTCCTTGTCTTCCAGCTGTTCGATGCGCAGCGGCGGCAGCGGCTCGGGAGCGCGTGCCGCGGCCAGCTCCAGCAGCACCGCGTCGAGGTCCACGTCGGTTTCGAACAGGCCGACCACACGGGTGTTGTTCCACAGCGGGGTGGTGCCGACGGCGGGTTCGAACAGCGGCTGATCGGCGCTGTCGACCATGGTGACAGCCGCGGCCCCCTGTTCGCTGAGCAGATCGGAGTAGAGGGGCGCATCGTCGGCGCTGCATTCGAGGATCAGTTGTAACCAGGGCATGGAGAGAAAAACCGGTGAATTGATGGCGGGTAATGATAACGGCTGGGTGGGGAGTCTGTCTTGCGCGAAAAGGCTCATCGCACTTTAGCGGGCATCGTAATGTAGTGTCGCTGTAGCGGACTGATGATTTTGATGCGGGGGGCTGCCCCGCGCGCAGGTTACTTTCTCTTGCGCGGCCAAGAGAAAGTAACCAAAGAG
>DASWUD010000105.1:0-10397 GCA_036401755.1 Gammaproteobacteria bacterium | reverse complement strand
GTTGTTGGAGATGGAGTAGTTCATGTTGGCGATGCCGCCCTCGTACATCAGGTCGACGATCAGCTTCAGCTCGTGCAGGCACTCGAAGTAGGCCATCTCGGGGGCATAGCCCGCCTCGACCAGGGTCTCGAAACCGGCCTTCACCAGTTCCACGGCGCCACCGCACAGCACCGCCTGTTCACCGAACAGGTCGGTCTCGGTCTCGTCCTTGAAGGTGGTCTCGATGATGCCGGTGCGGCCGCCGCCGATGGCGGAGGCGTAGGAGAGCGCGGTGGCCTTGGCCTTGCCGCTGGCGTCCTGATAGACAGCGATCAGGTCAGGGATGCCGCCGCCCTTCTTGAATTCGCTGCGTACGGTGTGACCGGGGGCCTTGGGGGCAATCATGATCACGTCCAGATCGGCGCGCGGCACCACCTGGTTGTAGTGAATGGAGAACCCGTGGGCGAAGGCCAGGGTGGCCCCCTTCTTCAGGTTGGGCTCCAGCTCTTCGCGATAGAGCTTGGACTGGAATTCATCGGGGGTGAGAATCATCACCAGATCGGCCTCTTTAACAGCCTCAGGCACCGACTTCACCTTGAGGCCGGCGTTCTCGGCCTTCTTGGCAGAGGCGGAGCCCGGACGCAGTGCGACGGTGACGTCGACGCCGGAGTCCTTCAGGTTGTTGGCATGGGCGTGACCCTGCGAGCCGTAGCCGACGATGGCTACCTTCTTGCCCTTGATGATGGAGATGTCACAATCTTTGTCGTAGTAGATGTTCATTACCTGTTTCCTTAGCAGCAGAGCAGTTGTCGATCTTGAAAATGTTGGGCACCGGCACTAGACGTGCAGCGCCTTCTCACCGCGCGAGATCCCCGATACCCCGGAGCGCACCGTTTCCAGGATGGCGCTGGCGTCGAGCGCCTGGATGAAGGCATCGACCTTCTCGCCGACACCAGTGAGCTCGATGGTGTAGGTGGTGTCGGTGACGTCGATGATGTGGCCGCGGAAGATGTCGGCGAGGCGTTTCACCTCCTCGCGCTGTTCCCCCCCCTTGGCGCGCACCTTGATGAGCAGCATTTCGCGCTCCAGGTGCGGTCCCTCGGTGAGGTCCATCACCTTGACCACATCTACCAGCTTGTTGAGCTGCTTGTTGATCTGCTCAATGATGTCTTCCGAGCCGCTGGTTACCAGGGTAATACGTGACAACGAGGGATCCTCGGTCGGTGCCACGGTCAGCGATTCGATATTGTAACCGCGCGCCGAAAAGAGTCCGGCCACGCGTGACAGGGCACCCGCTTCGTTCTCGATAAGGATGGAAATAATGTGTCTCATATCAGGATCATCTCCTCCAGGCCGGCACCCGCCGGGACCATCGGATAGACGTTCTCGGTGGGATCGGTGAGGAAGTTCATGAACACAAAGCGGTTCTTGTGTGTGGTGAACGCCTCTTTCAATGCATTTTCCACGTCCGCCGGATTAACAATCTGCATGCCCACGTGACCGTAGGCCTCGGCCAATTTCACGAAATCGGGCTGCGACTCCATGGCGCTGTGAGAGTAGCGCTTGTCGTAGAAGAACTCCTGCCACTGGCGCACCATGCCGAGCATGCCATTGTTGAGGCAGATCACCTTGATGGGCAGACCGTACTGCCGGCAGGTGGAGAGTTCCTGGATGTTCATCTGAATGGAGCCTTCGCCGGTCACGCACACCACCGGCGATTTCGGGTGGGCAAACTGCACACCCATCGCCGCCGGCAGGCCGAAGCCCATGGTGCCGAGGCCACCGGAGTTGATCCAGCGGCGCGGCTTGTCGAACTTGTAAAACTGGGCAGTCCACATCTGGTGCTGGCCCACGTCTGAGGTGACGAACGCTTCGCCCTTGGTCACCTTCCACAGGGTATCGAGCACAAACTGCGGCTTGATGAGCTTGCTGTTCTGCTCGTACTTGAGGCAAAGCTTGGCGCGCCACTCGTCGATCTGCTCCCACCACTTGCCAAGCGCCGCGTTATCGGGCGCACCGCCATCGGCCTTGAGGATCTTCATCATCTCCTTGAGTACGTTGCCGACGCTACCGACGATGGGCACATCGACCTTGACGTTCTTGGAGATGGAGGCCGGATCGATATCGATGTGAATGATTTTGGCGCGCGGCGCGAACTTGGCGATATGGCCGGTGACGCGGTCATCGAAGCGTGCACCGACGGCCAGCAGCAGATCGCAGTGGGAGACCGCCATGTTGGCCTCGTAGGTGCCGTGCATGCCGAGCATGCCGACGAACTGTTTATCGGTAGCGGGGTAACCGCCCAGCCCCATGGAGGTGTTGGTCACCGGAAAGTTGAGCGCGCGTGCCAGCTCGGTCAGCGACTTGGCCGCATCGTCGAGGATCACGCCGCCACCCGTATAGATCATGGGGCGCTTGGCGCTCAGCATCATCGAGACGGCGCGCTTGATCTGGCCGCTGTGGCCTTTCACCACCGGATTGTAGGAGCGCATGGTGACGCTCTCGGGGTAGACGTAGCTGGTCTTTTCTGCCGTGACATCCTTGGGGACATCGACCACTACCGGGCCAGGACGGCCGGTGGTGGCGATATAAAAGGCCTTCTTCAGGGTGATGGCGAGGTCCTTCACATCCTTCACCAGGAAGTTGTGCTTGACGCAGGGACGGGTGATGCCGACCGAATCGACCTCCTGGAAGGCATCGTTACCGATCATGTGGGTCGGCACCTGGCCGGTGATCACCACCATCGGGATCGAGTCCATGTAGGCGGTAGCGATGCCGGTAACGGCGTTGGTGGCGCCGGGACCGGAGGTCACCAAACAGACGCCGGGCTTGCCGGTGGAGCGGGCGTAACCGTCGGCGGCGTGGGCCGCAGCCTGCTCGTGACGTACCAGCACATGCTTGATCTTGTCCTGCTTGTAGATCGCGTCATAGATATGCAGGACGGCGCCCCCCGGGTAGCCAAAGAGGTGTTCCACCCCTTCATCCTGGAGGAAGCGCACGATGATCTCGGCACCGGTCAATTCCACTTCAAACACTCCATATAGAACTCAACAAAAAAAGCCCGCATACACGGGCAGGACTCTCTGGCCATGGCCAAAGAAGGGAGAAACTACTTGCATTCGTGCTTTAGGTCAAGAGAAGCAAGGGCTTGGAATCGCCAAACCGGGAGCGCCGCCCTTGCTCATCGGTAGCAAAAGCTGATAATAGGAGCCATACGTCGTCCATCGACAGACAAGGAGATCCCCATGCAGGTCAAATTAACATTTCTGCGGCTAATTCTGGCACTCATTGCCTCCGGCTTTGCCGTAAGTGCTGGCGCCGCCATGTACAAGTGGACCGACAGTGAGGGCAATGTCCACTATACGCAAACCCCTCCAGAGGAGGGGGAGGCTGCCGAAATCCCCCCCCCGCCGCGTGTGAATCCGCCTGCTACCAGTGATCTATTAAACGGGGGCGCTACAACTGGCGACAGGAATACCCCAGAAGAAAAAGAGGCAGAGCTCAGCCCGGAACAAGTCGTGGCTTACCAGCGCAATTGTGAGGCGGCCAAGGCCAACCTCGAACTGTACAAGACCAGCGACCGCATCAAGCAAGCCGATGACGGCAAGGTCGTCGCCATGGATGAGGAGCTGCGCGGCAAGAAGATGCAGCAGGCCGAAGAGCAGATCAAAAAGTACTGTAAATAACCATGCCCTACCTGCTGATCCGGACCAATTGCACCCCCGACAGCGCCACCCAGGCGGCGCTGATTCGCCACCTTTCCGGCCGGCTCGCCAACTGGCTCGGTAAACCTGAACAGTACGTGATGGTCGCCATCCAGCCTGGCTCGGCCATGATCTTTGCCGGCAGCGACGCGCCATGTGCCTATCTGGAGCTCAAGAGCATCGGCCTGCCCGAAGCCCAGCTTCCCGACCTCTCGGCACTGCTGGGCCGCGCCATGGCTGATGAGCTCGGCATCAGCACCGACCGTGTCTATATCGAGTTCTCCGCCTCCGAACCCCAGTGGTGGGGCTGGAACTGCTCGACCTTCTAGCCACTCGCAGACTCTGTACGCTCCCCCGCGCGGCCACTACAATGGCCGCTTCGTTTTTTCAGCACGGACACCTGATTCATGCGTACCAGCAAACTGCTTCTTGCCACCGTCAAGGAAACCCCGGCCGACGCCGACGTCATCAGCCAGAAACTCATGTTGCGTGCAGGGATGATCCGCAAGCTGGCCGCCGGCCTCTATACCTGGCTGCCACTCGGACTGCGCGTGCTGCGCAAGGTGGAATCCATTGTGCGTGAGGAGATGGATCGCGCCGGAGCCCAGGAGGTGCTGATGCCTGCGGTGCAACCCGCCGAACTGTGGCAGGAGTCGGGGCGCTGGGATGTGATGGGGCCGGAGATGCTGCGCCTCAAGGATCGTCACGACCGCGAGTTCTGCTTCGGCCCGACTCACGAGGAGATCATCACCGATCTGATCCGCAACGAGATCCGCAGCTACAAGCAGCTGCCGGCCAACTTCTACCAGATCCAGACCAAATTCCGCGACGAGCGCCGCCCTCGCTTCGGCGTGATGCGCGCCCGCGAATTCCTCATGAAGGATGCCTACTCGTTCCATGTGGACGAGGCGTCGCTGAAGGAGACCTACGCGGTGATGCACGCCACCTACACGCGCATCTTCACCCGCCTCGGCCTCGACTTCCGCCCGGTGCTGGCCGATACCGGTGCCATCGGCGGTAGCGGCTCCCACGAATTCCACGTGCTGGCCGACTCCGGCGAGGATGCCATCGCCTTCTCCACCGGCAGCGATTACGCCGCCAACGTGGAGAAGGCCGAGAGCCTGCCGCCGCAGGGTCCGCGCCCGGCCGCAACCCAGACCATGCAGGTGGTCGACACCCCCAACGCGCGCACCATCGATGAGGTGAGTGCCTTCCTGAAGGTTGATGCCAAGCGAATCGTCAAGACACTGGTAGTACGCGGCCGCGATGCCGAAGGCCAGCCGGAGGGGGTGGTAGCGCTGGCGCTGCGCGGCGATCACGAACTCAACACCATCAAGGCGGAGAAGCTGCCGCAGGTATTCGCCCCGCTGACCATGGCCAACGACGAGGAGATCCGCGCCGCCGTCGGTTGTTCGGCCGGCTCCATCGGCCCCATCGAGATCGGCATCCCGCTCATTGTTGATCGCGAGGCGGCTCATCTGACCGACTTCGTCTGCGGCGCCAACGAAGATGGCAAGCATCTCACCGGCGTCAACTGGGGGCGCGATCTGTCCGAGCCCACCGTTGCCGACATCCGCAATGTGGTGGAAGGCGATCCCAGCCCCGACGGCAAGGGGGTGCTCACCATCAAGCGTGGCATCGAGGTGGGCCACATCTTCCAGCTGGGCGACAAATACAGCAAGGCGATGAATGCCACCGTACTCGACGAGCAAGGGCGCAACATCGTCATGATCATGGGCTGCTACGGTATCGGCGTATCGCGCGTGGTGGCCTCCGCCATCGAGCAAAATCACGACGACAAGGGGATCATCTGGCCCGATGCCATCGCCCCGTTCCACATTACCCTCTGCCCGATCAATCCGCACAAATCACCCGCGGCGCGCGACATGGCGGAAAAGCTCTACAGCGAACTGACCGCCCTCGGCTATGACGTGCTGCTTGACGACCGCGGCGAACGTCCCGGCGTGATGTTTGCTGACATGGAGCTGATCGGCATCCCCCACCGCGTGGTGATCAGTGATCGTGGCCTCGAAGCAGGCACCGTAGAGTACAAGGGGCGCCGCGATGCCGAGAGCCAGAACGTCGCCCTCGACACATTGTTCGATTTTCTTGGTGCGCGAATCAAAAAATAGTGACACGGCTTGTGACACCAGCGGTCACAGGATTACATTGGCATGGGAAGGGACGGGGAGGTCCATGGCAAAACCGGGTTCGAAGACTCTGCGAAGCGCTGCCGGCCTGGCAACATGGGGGGCGGCGCTGCTATTTGGAATCGCCGATGCCCATGCCGCCGCCGTCGTGATCCAGGATGAGCAGCTCAAACAGCGCTTGGTAGAGGCCCTCACGGCCACCGAGACATTTGAGGATCGTTACGACGCCGAAGTCTGGCTGGTCGATATGTCCGGCCGCCTGATAAAGATGGTGCCGGAAGAGAATGAGCGGCTGGAGCTGTTGCGAATGATTCATGCCGAGGCATCACGGGCACGCCTGCCTCCCGAGCTGGTGCTGGCGTTGATTCAGGTGGAGAGCCGTTTCGATCGCTTCGCCATCTCCAGCGCCGGTGCGCAGGGGCTGATGCAGATCATGCCGTTCTGGCTCAAGGAGATCGGCCGCCCCGGTGACAACCTGTTCAAGGCCACCACCAATCTGCGCATGGGCTGCACCATCCTGCGCTTCTACCTCGACAAGGAGAAGGGCGACATGACACGCGCCCTCGCCCGCTATAACGGCAGCCTCGGCAGCTACGTTTACCCTAATCTGGTCTACAGCGCCCTCCGGACACGCTGGGCCAAACGTTGATCCAGATTACTGAGTGGTAAACGCCTGGTAGTCCACGCCGCTGATGGGTGAACAGGCCACCTCGATAACCCGGGCGCCAGCCGGACCCTGCCACAGCCACTCGCTCAGGGCACGTATGGCCCCCTCCTCACCACACGCCACCACCTCGACACGTCCATCTGCAAGATTCTTTGCATAGCCTGTCACGCCAAGGCGGTGCGCCTGCTGTTGTGTCGAGCCACGATACCACACCCCCTGGACCTTCCCGGAGACCAGGCAACGCACACAGCGCGTCACGGCGTAATCACCTTGGCGCCGGTGCCCACGCGCAGCGTGCTGCCTTCGGTGGCAAACTCTACATAAACTGGGTAGCGTGGCTCGCCGCTCCCTGCTAACGGTTCAAGCCCGATAAAGTTGATCGCACCTCTGAAACGTTTATCGGAGGCAATCACCTCGACCTTCTGTTTCACCTTCAACCTCTCCAGCTGTGGTTGCGTCGCTTCGACGTTGACACGCATCAGATGCGTCGCGGCCAGGGTAATCAGGGGAACGCTCTGCAGCGCCGATACCACCGTCTGCCCCACTTCGACGTTGCGTTGCAACACCACACCATCGAAGGGTGCCTTAACAGAGCTCTGCTCCAGTTCCAGACGTGCTTCCACTTGCGTTGCGTTCGCAGCCTGATAACGGCTGTTGACTGCGGCAAAGGCAATCTTCGCCTGCTCCAGATCATGGTTGGAGAGCAGGGTCCGTTCATAAAGCTCCTGGGCGCGCTCCAGTTCACGCTGTCCCTCCTCGCGCTCCATTCTTGCCTTGGCAAGTTCGGCCTCGGCGCGACGAACGCGGGCCTGCAAACCGCGACTTTCCAGTTGCACCAACAACTGGCCCTTCTTCACCAACTCGCCTGCTGCCACCGGCACCTCGACGACAATGCCACTCTGTGGGGTCCCCAGCTCGATGCGCTGCGCCCATTGCACCTCGCCCGTCAACTCCCCGGCAACGCCACTGCCGGCCAGTGCTCCCAGCACGACACCCGATATCCACCGCCAGACGCTTGCTTTGAGCATGGCATGCTCCCGCCCTTTCCGATTTGTTGACCTCACGGCTGCACACCTGCAGCTGTTTCGCCCGTCAGACCTCTGAGTCTTTCCCAAGCCAACGCCGTCTGAAACAACACACGCGCCTGCTCCAATTGCACCTCCGTCAGGCGCACCATGGCATCACCAAGATCGGTATTCACCTCCATCTCGTAATAGGTGCGGCTGCGATCGAGATAGAGATCGCGAAACTCCATTTGTGCCTTGACCTCTTCCTGCTGAATGCGCAGCAGTTCAAGCTCCTGCCACAACAACAATACACTCTGGCGCACTTCATCTTCGCCAGAGCGCAGTTCGGCCTGTGCCTGATATAAGCGCGCCTGCTCCTGCCCTACGGCCGCGTTAACCGCACCGGCAGTATAGAGGGGCACCGTCAGCACCACTCCCACGCGAAACGGGTCGTTGGAACCGAGCTCACGGCTGTAGGCAGAGGCTTCTGCCTCACCGATCAGTGTCGGACGTCCCCCGGCCCGGGCAGCAGCCAGACGTTCCTGCCCCGCCACTACCCGTTCGCGCAGGGCACGCAGATGAGGATTGTCACGCTGTGCCTTCTCAAGCAATTCGCCATACTCCGGCACCGGACGGATCGCATCATCGAGATTGGGGGTAAGCAGATGGGAAACCGGTTGTCCTGGCCGATTTAGCGCAATGGCCAGCACTTCACGGGTGGAGCGCTGCAGCGCCTCGCTGCGGGAGCGGTGCAGACGTGTCTGCTGGTAACTCGCCTCCTGCTGCATCAACTCGATATCCGAGACCTGGCCCAACTCGTGGCGCTGGCGCATTTTATCAAGCGTAACATAGGCCACCGCCATCGCCTCGTCATCGCGCGCGAATTCCAGATCGGCCAGCAACACATCAAAATAGCGTTGCATAATCATGATATGTCGCTGGGTGTGAATATCCAGATACCCCAGCTCACGGCTGCGCAAGTCGGCCTGGGCAGAACGGTGGCGCGCCGTGGTGCGGCCGAAATCGTAGAGATTTTTCCGTGCGTAGAGGCTGAGCTTGTGGTCGTCATGTGATTGGTCGGGAGAGGTAGCGGGCGGCTCGATCCAGCGCACGCGTCCCTCCATGAAGACATTCAGCCCATTCTGTGCATCGCTGGCTTCCAGCGTGGCGCGTGCAAGATCACGCGCTGCCTCGGCCTGCATGATCAGAGGATGGGTCTCCTGTGACATGGCGAGTGCCTGTTCGAGCGAGAGGGGCTCGGGAAGTGGTGGTGTGTCTCTCTGCTCCTGGGCTACTGCAGATAAACCGGCAAGCAGTAACACGGATACCAGGAGATATCTCATGTTCGAGTGCCCCTGTACTTCTTATTTTTTGTGAATGCGCTTGTATTTTGTAAAGGGCATCTGCTTATAAGCCTCTTCGGCCACAAAACGCCCCATCAACAAAAACTCCTCGACTCCAGAGGTCCTCCCGGTGTGGCGAAACACCTCTTTACCCTGCAGATCGTAAAAGGCAATCACCGGTGTGGCACGCACGCGATTTTCCTTGAACGCGAAATCCTTCTGTGCCATCTGCCGCCCCTGGAAATCGGTGATCTGTATGTCGCCCTCGATATCCACCGCATAATTGAGGAAGTTTTGTCGATAGTATTCCTGCACCTCAGGGCGGTTGAGAACGTTGGTTTTCATGAAATGGCAGAAGGGACACTCATCCATTTCAAAGAAGATCAGCACAGCGTGCTTCCCCTCATCCTTGGCGGTTTTTGCTTCCTCGGCAAAATCGCCAAAAGTCTCGTTGAAGAAATATTTATAGGGATCGTTAAGTTCTGATGCTCCAGCCTGCAGTGACGGCAGCATAAAGAGAGCCGCGAGGGCGATCAGAGTTCTCACGATTATCCTCCTTCAAAGAAGCCCCGGCCGTAAAATTCCAATTATCGACGAGGACGTTTATTTTTTGGATTTTATTCCCTGGCCGGCAATGAACTCTTCTAGCATATCTGCATCGACCTTTCCCACTTGGCGCCCGACCACTTCGCCTTGTGGGTTGATGATGTAGGTGGTAGGGAGGCCAGGAACTGGCCCCAATACCGGGGTGTCACTACCGTAGGCAGTAACAGGATAACTAATCATGTAATCTTCGACAAAGCGCTGCAGTTCCTTCTTGTCGATCTCCTCCATATCGATTCCAATCACCACCGCACGTTTGGCCTTATGCTTCTCATGGAACATGACCAATTCAGGGATCTCCTCCTTGCAGGGAGGACACCAGGTAGCCCAGTAGTTGACCACCACCCATTTGCCCCGATAGTCGGCCAGCCGGAGCTTCTTGCCCTCCAAATCGGCAAAACTGCGGTTCAGCTCAGAGGCCGATGCGGCAAAGGCGAGGAGTGCTGCGCAACACCCCAATAACACGGATTTGTACACTCTCTTCATCGCTATTCCTATATTCACACGACAACAATTGATGCAAGTGGCGGGGTCTTCTATAAAGGAAGTAATAGTACATGCTAAACATTAATCACAAACAAAAAAAAGGGCCCCGCAAGGGGCCCTTTTATTCACCTGACAACCGGTGAGTGTTTATCAGCGCGAGAGATAGGCGCGGTCTGACTCTTCAACCACACCCAGCGACCAGGCACCGCGGGTCTTGGCATGCTTCACCGCAGCCTTGATGTCAGCATCGCTGGCGTTGCGATCGATGGTGAGCTGCTGGCCCGGATAGATCAGGTCGGCATCCTTGATCTTGGAGCGGTTGGCCTTGTAAATCAGTGGCCACTGGTAGGGATTGCCGTAAACCTCGGACTTGCCGGAGATGCGCCACAGGCTATCGCCACGGGTTACGGTATAGTCACCGGCACCGGTCTTGGTAGCAGCGGCAGCTGCTTCGCTAG
>DASWUD010000104.1:0-6745 GCA_036401755.1 Gammaproteobacteria bacterium | reverse complement strand
GGGCCTCGCCGCGCTGGTACTTTTCGCCGACTACACGCACGCCCTCGAGGCGGCAGGCAAGACCTTCAGCTTCGACCTGTCGAACCACATGGTGATCATCGGCCTGCTGATCGGCGGCATGGTGCCCTACCTGTTTGGTGCCATGGGCATGGAGGCAGTCGGACGCGCCGCCGGTTCGGTGGTCGTGGAAGTACGCCGCCAGTTCAAGGAGATCCCGGGCATCATGGAGGGCACGGCCAAGCCGGAGTATGGCACCTGCGTCGACATGCTGACCAAGGCCGCCATCAAGGAGATGATCATCCCCTCGCTGCTGCCCGTGGCGGTGCCGGTGATCGTCGGCCTCACCCTGGGCCCTGTGGCGCTGGGGGGTGTACTGATCGGTACCATCGTTACCGGTCTGTTCGTGGCCATCTCCATGACCACCGGTGGTGGCGCCTGGGATAACGCCAAGAAGTACATCGAGGAAGGCCACCATGGCGGCAAGGGCTCCGACGCCCACAAGGCCGCGGTGACCGGTGACACCGTCGGCGACCCCTACAAGGACACCGCCGGCCCGGCCGTCAACCCGCTCATCAAGATTATCAACATCGTGGCGCTGCTGATTGTGCCGCTGATCATCTAACAGCGGTTCCCGGTTCAGGGGGCAAGGGTTCCCTTGCCCCCAAAACCTTTAACAGACCCATAAGGCCGATATATAATCGGCCTTTCTTTTTTGCACTACCCCCCAAGAGGCTGTAACCCCCATGAATCTCGATCGCGTCAACTCGGGCAAGGATGTTCCGAACGATATCAATGTCATCATCGAAATCCCCGCCCACAGTGACCCGGTGAAGTACGAAGTGGATAAGGAGACGGGCGCCATGTTCGTCGACCGCTTCATGGGCACCGCCATGCATTACCCCTGCAACTACGGCTATGTACCGCACACCCTGTCGGAAGACGGCGATCCGGTCGATGTGCTGGTGGTGACTCCGATCCCGCTCATCAGCGGCTCGGTGATCCGCTGTCGTCCGGTCGGCATCCTGATGATGAGCGACGAATCGGGCCGCGACGGCAAGGTACTGGCGGTACCCGTCGACAAGCTCTGTTCGCTCTACCGCAAGGTACAGGGCATCGATGACCTGCCCGAAATGCTGATCAACCAGATCGCCCACTTCTTCGAACACTACAAGGATCTGGAGAAGGGCAAGTGGGTGAAGGTGGAGGGGTGGGGCGATGCCGACGCGGCGCGCGCCGAGATCATCGCAAGCGTGCAGCGCTACAAGGACACCCCCGAGAAGCCCTGCTTCTAATTACGCTACGAGGAAGGAGCGCAAGCCCCTTTCCTCTATATAATGGCGCCATGAAGATCTGCATTATCTCCGACAGCCACGACAACCGCCTGCTGATGGGCGCCGCCGTGGAAGAGGCCAAGGACCTCGGCGCCAGCGCCGTGCTCCACTGCGGTGACGTGGTGGCGCCCACCACGCTGCGCATCCTGCAACGTCACGGCCTGCCGGTGCACGTGATCCACGGCAACAACATCGGTGATACCTACGCCATGTTCATGCTGGCGCAGGAGCCGGAGAGCGTCATCCACTACCACGGCCAGGATGCCGGTATCGAACTGGGTGGGCGCAAGATCTTCATTGTCCACTATCCTCACTACGCCCAGGCGCTGGCCACCACCGGCGAATGGGACCTGGTCTGCTGCGGCCACGACCATCGCGCGGCGATCACCCCGATCACCACCATCACTCACCGCACCACTCTGCTGCTCAACCCCGGCACCGTCGCCGGAGTCGGCGCCAAGGCCACCTACATCCTCGGTGACCTCGAAACACTGCAATTCGAGATCCGCGATGTGCCGCTGCCAGGCGGCCACACCCCGCAGCCGAAGCTCTGATCGCTTAACGCGTCTCCTGCGCCTTCACCCGCTCCCACTCGGCATCGAGTTCTGCAGGCGAACACGTTTCCATTGCTTTGCCCTGGCTAGCAACAGCGCGCTCCATGGCGCGAAAGCGCCGTTCGAATTTGATATTGGCGGCGCGCAGCGCATGCTCGGCATCGATGCCACTGTGGCGTGCCAGATTAACCACTGCAAAGAGCAGATCGCCTACCTCCCCCTGCAATGCCTCATTCTCGCCGCGCGCCAATTCACTCTCCACCTCGCCCAGCTCCTCCTGTACCTTGGCGAGTACTCCCTGCACCTCGGGCCAGTCGAAACCGGCGCGCGCCGCACGCTTCTGCAGCTTCTCGGCACGAGTCAATGCCGGCAGTCCAAGCGCCACGCCATCGAGCAAGCTGCTCTCGCCTGCTGACTTGGCGGCACGCTCATCGGCCTTCAGCGCCTCCCAGCGGCGCGTCTGTTCCGCAGCATCGGTCACTGCGGCATCGGCAAAGACATGGGGATGGCGGCGGATCATCTTCTCGGTGATCGCCTCCACCACATCGGCAAAGGCAAAGGCACCGACCTCTTCTGCCATGCGCGCATGGAACACCACCTGGAACAGCAGGTCGCCCAGCTCCTCGCGCAGTGCCGCCAGGTCGTTCTGCTCGATGGCATCGGCCACCTCGAACGCCTCTTCGAGGGTGTAGGGGGCAATGGTCTTGAAGGTCTGCTGCCGATCCCAGGGACAGCCCCGCAGCGGATCACGCAGCGTCGCCATCAACGCGAGCAGCTCGCCTATCTGCCGGTGGCTCATTGTATTAGCTCCTCATCCTCATGAATTCGTGCGACATGGTATTGTGGCTTAATCGGCTATCAGTATGACTGCTCAACGCGGCCTCTCATACCCTCCTACAATGGCCGCTGAGGGAGAAAAATGACACGACCCCGTATCGGACTGGTACTTGGCAGCGGCTCGGCGCGCGGCTGGGCCCACATCGGAGTGATTCGCGCGCTGGAGGAGCATGGCATCCGCCCCGACGTGGTGGCCGGCAGCTCCATCGGCGCTCTGGTCGGCGCCTCCTATGCCAGCGGTCATCTCGACACCCTGGAAACATGGGTACGAACCATGACCTTCTGGGATGTGGTAAAGCTGCTTGATATCAGGCTCTCGGGGGGACTCATTGAAGGGGAGAGTCTGATGGAGTCGATGCGCGAGCAATTCGCGGGGCACACCATCGAATCGCTCCCCATTCCCTTCGCCGCCGTTGCTACCGACCTCAACTCAGGGCGTGAGGTCTGGTTACAAAAAGGCGAACTGCGCAGTGCGATCCGTGCCTCCATCGCCCTCCCCGGCCTCTTCTCTCCCACCCAGATCGACCACCAGTGGCTGGTCGATGGCGGCATCGTCAATCCGGTGCCGGTCTCGGTGGCGCGCGCCATGGGGGCGGAGTTCATCATTGCCGTCAATCTCAACGAGGGCATCCTTGGCCGACACCTGGCACCGCCACCCGACACGGCCGCGGAAATCGTCGGCGCCACGGAAGAGCGCGATCTGTTCAGCCAACTGCTGGAGCGCCTCAATGCCGGGCTGCGCGACAAGGCCATCAATGGCTGGCGCAGCGGCAACAGGCAGCATGATCCTGAAAAAGGGGTTCGGCCGGGATTGTTCGAGGTAATGGCGAGCGCCATCAACATCATGCAGGTACAGATCACCCACAATCGCATGGCAGGGGATCCGCCCGATGTAGTGATCGCGCCCAAATTGAGTCACTTGGGATTATTGGAGTTCGATCGCGCCGCCGAGGCGATCCAGGAGGGGTACGCTGCTGTGGGCAGAGTTAGTGCTGCACTCCAGGAGTTGCGGTAGCTCGTAAGAGCGGTTGTGCTATCCCTTGGTTGAACCGCCTGGCACCCCAGCCTGACGGGAACTGCTGGGAATGAATTTGTTGATGAGCCTGACCAGGGAGCTCTCGCCGTTACTGGCGTGGGCGGAGGCGGTCACCTGTGCCAGCCGATCCTCGATCTGACAGATGACACCGGAGCGATCAAATTTCTCCGCCAGGCGCTGCGCCTCGACGAGGGTATCGCAACGCTTCAGCACCACGCGCCCTTGGCGCAGCAACACCACCGCCTTGTCCTGGTTCACGCCAATGTCCAGAACCAGGTTACTGACCACCGTCTCCACCGACATCCCGGGCTTCACCTGCCCAGTACAAATGACGGAATAGCGATTATCGCTCATCGTGCCTTCCCCTCAATGGAACTTCCCGTTGGAAGTTACAGTGTAGAGGATGGTCGCGAATCGTCCACCAGACTGTGATCCGAGTTCAATATCGTCTTAACACGAACCTAATAAGGCAAGTTAAAGCTAACCTTGCGAAGTCGGTCACGGGGCGTGGCGCACCTTGAGTGTTCCCATCAGATGCATCTCGCAGCGCTTGCAATCAAAGTGCAGACTCATGCGCGCCGATCCGTTCACCAGCACCATCGGATCGGGCTTGATCCCCTTCACCTGTTTGGGGCAGAGATTGAAGCTGTAGCGCAGGCAGTGTTTGGTGATCATCAGCGACACCTCGCCGCGCTCTTGATTGCACTCGTAGGCCTCGTCGATGAGTGACACGCCGTGTTTGGCATAGAAGGCGCGCGCCGCCTGATTGTAGACATTGCCAAGATAGCTGAGCGCGGTTTCCGGATAATGCGCCGGCGGCTCTACGGGTTTTGCCCTAGCGGGACGTCGGTAATTTTCGACGCGCACCTGTTCCAGCCGTTCTACTGCGTCACGGCGCAGCGCATTAATGAGTGCTGCTGGCAGGAACCACGCCTGACTCAATTCAAGTTCGATGGCTGCCGCCTGAAAAATAGTGTTGCCGAGTTTGCCGAGCTGTTCGCGCAGCGTGGCCAGGGCACGCTCGCTGTTTTGTGCCGGCTCCTTGCCATGCGCTACCGATGCAACGGCACCATTGCCCTCTTCATCGCGCACCGCCAGGGCAAAGCCGTCGCTCGTCTCCGTCATGCACATCGCTACAGCGATGCGCCGCTCTGCCGACTTTTTCTCCAGCAAGCGTTCAAACGACTGGTCGCGATTGCGGCGCATCTCGGTGCCGACCGCGAGCTGCAGCTCCATCTCGGCGGGAAAGAGGCGATTGCCCTCGGCGCGGTTGACGCGCACGCCGACCAGTTCGCCGGCTGCACTGAAGTAGGAAAGACCATCGCCGTTGTTGATCGTCACCGCCGTGTCGAGCTCGAACCAGCCGCGGCCGATGGCGCTCACCTTACCGAGCGGCTCGCCGGCAAACTTCGGCGTGAACGGCGAGTGGATATCCTCGTGGCGCACGTTGACAAAATAGTCGGTGGAGCCGCGATTGAAGCTCTTCTCCGGCTGCGGCGTGAAGAAGAAGGTGCAGCGCCCGGCCGAGCTGCGCTGATACTCGGGCAGCTCGTCGATGATCTTGTCGAGTTCGGTGCGGTAGTGGGCGGTGACGTTCTTGACGTAGGAGAGGTCCTTGAGGCGCCCCTCGATCTTGAAGGAGCTGATGCCCGCCTCGGCCAGCGCACGCAGATTGTTGGTCTGGTTGTTGTCCTTGAGGGAGAGCAGGTGCTGGTGCTGCACGATCACCTGGCCATCGCTCCCCTCCAGCGACATGGGCAGGCGGCACATCTGCGAACACTCGCCACGATTGGCGCTGCGCCCGGTCTGCGCATGGCTCACATAGCACTGGCCGCTGTAGCTGACGCAGAGCGCGCCGTGAATGAAGAACTCCAGCGGCACTGTGGTCTGCGCGGCGATGTCGCGGATCTGCTGGAGCGACAGTTCGCGCGCCAGCACCACCTGCGAAAAGCCCACCTCCTCGAGGAACTTCACCTTGGCGGCCGTGCGGTTGTCGGTCTGCGTGCTGGCGTGCAGCTGAATCGGCGGCAACTCCAGCTCCAGCAGCCCCATATCCTGCACGATCAGCGCATCGGCCCCCGCCTCGTAGACCTGCCAGGCGATGCGCCGCGCCTCCTCCAGTTCGTCATCTTTGAGGATGGTGTTGAGCGCCACCAGCACCCGCGCCGAATAGCGATGGGCATGGGCTGCCAGCCGCGCGATGTCGTCTATCTCGTTACCGGCATTGGCGCGTGCCCCAAACGCCGGCCCGCCGATATAGACCGCATCGGCGCCATGATTAATCGCCTCGATGCCGAAGTCGGCATTCTTGGCGGGGGCGAGCAGTTCGAGGTGGTGGCGATTGAAGGACATTGAGCGGGGCGTGTTGCGAAAGTGGGCGCCATTATCCCATAGCCGCCAGCAGAGCGATAATCATGATTTTCCTGTGGTAATACCCGGTATCGCCCCCCACAGGGCTCGAAGGGACCCAATCCCATCGCGCCGTATAGAGCAGGGCGTTCACAAACGCTTTTGACAAGGCCGCTCAAGCGCCCACTCGGTGCATCAACCACAAGGTTGCATCATGCGGGAGGTCAACTACAAATATACAGGGAATATAGCGTACTGGCTGCGGTTTCCCTTGGCCTGGCGCCAGATTCATCCCCACAGCAACCTCGCATCATTGAGTACCGTCACCTAGTTGTAGGTCAGGTATGGGCATAGCCAATCTACACATATTGATCGGATGGATCAGCATGTTGCTCGGTGTAACTGCGGGAGCAGCGATAGGCCTCTTTTTCCATAAAGAAGAGTGGGCGGGGGGTTACGGTTCATTTCAAAGGCGCATGCTGCGCCTGGGACATATCTCATTCTTTGGGCTTGGCTTTATCAATCTGCTGTTTGGCCTGACATTGAAGTTCATCGCTCTGCCCGAGGCGAACATCACTGTGGCATCTTACGGATTCATAGTGGGTGTGCTCACCATGCCGCTGGTTTGTTTTCTGACG
>DASWUD010000103.1:0-16978 GCA_036401755.1 Gammaproteobacteria bacterium | reverse complement strand
ATCTTGGCACCGCGGCAACGGTTTCCCACCTCGGTGTGAACGTGGTAGGCAAAATCGATGGGGGTTGCTCCTTGCGGCAGATCGATGATCTCGCCGGTGGGGGTCAGCACATAAACGCGATCCTGGAATACCTCCGATTTGAAACGATCGATGAAATCACCGGCGCTCCCCTCTTCTTCTTTCCAGTCGAGCAACTGGCGCAACCAGGCGATCTTCTCCTCGAAGGCCTTGTCACGGTTGCCCCCCTCCTTGTAGCGCCAGTGGGCGGCGACACCGAGTTCGGCGTGGCGATCCATCTCGTGGCTACGGATCTGCACCTCCAGGGTCTTGCCCTGCGGGCCAACCACTGCGGTGTGGATCGACTGATACATGTTCTCCTTGGGGGTGGCGATATAGTCGTCGAACTCCTTGGGGATGTGCGGCCACAGGGTATGGACAATGCCCAGGGCGTGATAGCAATCGGCGACGTTGTCGACCAGCACGCGCACCGCGCGCACGTCGAAGATGTCGCTGAAGCCGAGCCCCTTGCGGCTCATCTTCTTCCAGATGCTGTAGATATGTTTGGGCCGACCGCTGACCTCCGCCTTGACGCCGGCCTGCTTCAATTGCTCGCTCAGGATCTCTACCACCTGATCGATATAACGCTTGCGATCGACACGTCGCTCATCAAGAAACAGGGCGATCTGTTTGTAGGTAATGGGATCGAGATAGCGGAAGGAGAGGTCCTCCAGCTCCCATTTGATGTGCCAGATGCCGAGACGGTTGGCGAGGGGGGCGTAGATGTCGAGGGTCTCGCGGGCGATGCGCCGCTGTTTCTCCTCGGGGAGGTGCTTGAGGGTACGCATGTTGTGCAGGCGATCGGCCAGCTTGATCAGCACCACCCGCACATCTTCGGCCATGGCCAGTAACAGTTTGCGCAGACTCTCGGCGCTGCCCCGCTCCTTGCGGCTGCGATCGGCCAGCTCCTGCTGGTATTCACCGATCGCCCCCATCTTGGTCACGCCATCCACCAGGCGCGCTACCGTCGCGCCGCAGGTGGCCTCCACCTCGCCAAGCGTTACCGGGGTATCCTCCACCACATCGTGCAGGATCGCCGCCGCCAACGACTCGGTGTCGAGGCGCAGCCCCAGCAGGATGTCGGCCACCTCGATGGCGTGGTTGAGATAGGGTTCACCCGAGGCGCGGCTCTGGCCATCGTGGGCACGTCCGGCTAGATCGATGGCATGCTTCAACAGCGCCATCTCCTGTTCGCTACGCCCTTCGCCCAGGCGCCCCAGCCACTCGGCAATGGCACGACTGGCGCTGGCGCCCTCCTTGGGAAGCTGTCCTTCGACGTAGACCATGCCTGTCTAGCGCCTCCTTGCACCACGGCCAGACGGCGAGGGACGCGCGGATTTTTTCTTCTTTGCGTCACCCTCGCTCGGCTGGCGCTGTGGCTGGGCACGCCCAGCGGCGGGTTGTGACGCCCGCGCCTCGCCCGTATCGGGTTGCCAGGCGGGAATGAGATGGCGCTTGCCGTTGCCGATCAGATCTTCGCGCCCCATCCGCTTCAGCGCCTCGCGCAGCAGCGGCCAGTTTTTCGCATCGTGGTAGCGCAGGAAGGCCTTGTGCAGGCGTCGCACCTTGAGGCCGCGTGGCACACTCACCTCACCGCCGCTGCGATGGACCACCTTGAGCGGGTTTTTTCCCGAGTGGTACATGGCGGTGGCGATAGCCATCGGCGACGGCAGATAGGTCTGTACCTGATCGAGGCGGAAATTGTTGCGCTTCAACCACAAGGCCAGATTGACCATATCCTCATCGGTGGTGCCAGGGTGGGCGGCGATGAAATAGGGGATGAGGTACTGCTCCTTGCCCGCCTCGGCCGAGAACTTCTCGAACATCGCCTTGAAGGTGTCGTAGATACCGATGCCCGGCTTCATCATGTGGCTGAGCGGCCCGCTCTCGGTATGCTCCGGGGCGATCTTCAGATAACCGCCCACATGGTGCGTCACCAGCTCCTTCACATACTCCGGCGAGCGCATCGCCAGGTCGTAACGCAACCCCGAGGCGATGAAGATGCGCTTCACCCCCTGCACCTGGCGCGCCTTGCGGTAGAGGTCGATGAGATGGTGGTGATCGGTGAGCATGTTTTCGCAAATGTCGGGATAGACACAGGAGAGCCGGCGGCAGGCCGATTCGATGCGCTTGTCCTTGCAATGCAGCCGATACATGTTGGCGGTGGGTCCGCCCAGATCGGAGATGACCCCGGTGAAGCCCGGCACCGTGTCGCGGATCGCCTCGATCTCATGAATGATCGACTCTTCCGAACGGCTCTGGATGATGCGCCCCTCATGTTCCGTGATGGAGCAGAAGGTGCAGCCACCGAAACAGCCGCGCATGATGTTGATGGAGAAACGGATCATCTCGTAGGCCGGGATGCGTGCTGTGCCATAGGCCGGATGCGGCACGCGCGTGAAAGGCAATGCAAACACGCGATCAAGTTCTTTGGTGGTGAGCGGGATCGGTGGTGGATTGAGCCACACGTCGCGATCGCCGTAGGACTGCACCAGCGGCCGCGCGTTGCCCGGGTTGGTCTCCAGATGGAAGATGCGCGAGGCGTGGGCATAGAGCACCGCATCGCCCTTCACCTGCTCGTAGGAGGGCAGGCGGATCACCACCTGCTCACGTTTGTCGCGCGGCACCTCGCGGATACTCTTCACCACTTGCGCACAGGGCGCTGCGTGAGCATAGGGGTTAGGATGGTTTGCCACGGGCCCCGGCTCGTCCACCTCGGTGGAGTCGAGCTCCACCCAGTCGGCCGGCGTCTGCCTGCGCAGAAAACCGGTGCCGCGAATATCGGTCATCGCACTCACTGCCTCCCCCTTCGCGATGCGGTGCGCCACCTCGACGATGGCGCGCTCGGCGTTGCCGAACAGCAGCAGATCGGCCTTGGCATCGACCAGCACCGAGCGGCGCACCGTCTCCGACCAGTAGTCGAAATGGGCCAGGCGACGCAGGCTCGCCTCGATGCCGCCAATGATTACCGGCACTTCGCGGTAGGCCTCGCGACAGCGCTGGCTGTAGACCACCACCGAACGATCGGGGCGCGTGCCGCCGGCGGCGTCGGGTGAATAGGCATCATCCGTGCGGATCTTGCGGTCCGCCGTATAACGGTTGACCATCGAGTCCATGTTGCCGGCGGTGACGCCGAAGAAGAGGTTGGGCTTGCCCAGGGCACGGAACGGCTCGGCGGAGGTCCAGTCGGGCTGGCTGATGATGCCGACACGAAAACCGTGCGCCTCCAGCAGGCGCCCGATCAGTGCCATGCCAAAGCTGGGGTGATCCACATAGGCATCGCCGGTCACCAGGATGATGTCGCAACTGTCCCAGCCGAGCGCCTCCATCTCCTCCTTTGACATGGGCAGGACCGGCGTCGGTAACAGACGCTTGGCCCAGTAGGGACGCCAGGAGAAGAGGTCGTGCGGTTTCTGTGTCATCAAATCTCTCAATCTATAATCGGAAGGTGGCGGTTTTACTCCCGGCCGCCATCAAGTATAGTTTCCGCCACTTGCTGCCACGAAGAACAACACCAAGGAGCCGGACCATGGGTCTCAACCACATTACCATTGCCGCCATGATCGCCATGTTGGGAGGGGCCCCTGCGCTCCATGCGGAAACGGCGGACCAGGCCGATGACATGGCCGCAGCGGAAGCCGGCCCGGCCCCCTCGGATCCTGCCCTGGATGCCTCGCCCATCGCCGGAACCGAACCGGTAGTCCATCCTGCCGACGTTGTGGACGCCCCCGAGACCCCAGAGCCCCCACCAGCACCCGCTGACAGGGGTCATGGTGACACCCTGGTGATGCCAACGACGCCCCCTGCTGGTTCTGAGAAGCCCTCTTCACCAGTGCCCGACAAGGTGGAAGCGGATAACATGCCGAAGCGTGGCGCCAGCATGGCGCAAGTGCTGAAGATATTCGGCCAACCACGGGAGAAGCTGCCGCCGGTTGGCGACCCACCCATAACGCGCTGGAACTACGGCGATTATACGGTCTATTTCGAACGCGAGTACGTAATTCACAGCGTCGTAAATACCCCACAGACAGAACCGGCGCCCGTGCCCCCCACCCCGTCAGATACACCGGCCACCGCGCCACAACCTGCTGACGGGGAGTAATGGCAACACCATATCCACAATACCTCCCACCCGAGTGGTACCCCCAGAGCGGGGTACTGCTCACTTGGCCCCACGCCCACAGTCACTGGCGTGATCTGCTTTCCACCATTGAAGCCACTTTCCTCGATCTGGCGGCGGCGATTGCCCGTTATGAAACGGTGGTGATCGCCTGTTATGACGAAGGGCATCGCCACCATGTCCGTCAGCGGCTGACCGACCGCGGCGTCCCCATGACGAAGGTGCGGCTGTATGTGGCCCCCTCCAATGACATCTGGACACGCGACCACGGACCATTGACGGTGTTGCACGGCGCCCAACCGCTCCTGCTCGATTTCCAGTTCAATGGCTGGGGCGGGAAATGGCCCTACCAACTGGATGACGCACTGACCGCCGCGCTGCATACACAAGGGGCGTATGGCACCACACCACGACAAGCCATCGAATTGATCCTCGAAGGGGGGAGCATCGAGGTCGACGGCGAAGGGACCCTGCTCACCACCAGCCAGTGCCTGCTCGATCCGCTGCGCAATCCCCAGTTTGACCGGCCGGCGCTGGAGAAGTTGCTGGGTGCGCAGCTGGGGCTGCGGCGGGTATTGTGGCTCGACCACGGGCATCTCCTCGGCGACGACACCGATGGCCACATCGACACCCTGGCACGCTTTTGCGATCCGCACACCATCGCCTATGTGAAGTGCGAACAACCTGACGATCCGCACTTCGCTCCCCTGCAGGCGATGGAGCGGCATCTGCGCGAATTTGTCGACTATCAGGGCAACCCCTACCGGCTGGTTCCGCTGCCACTCCCTGCCCCACAGTTCAAGGGGAGTGAACGGCTTCCCGCCACCTATGCCAACTTTCTCATCATCAATGGTGCAGTGCTGGTGCCGACCTATGGTGATCCGCTCGACAAGATCGCGCTCGAACGTCTCGCCGACTGTTTCCCCGGCCGGGAGATCATCGGCATCCATGCCGTACCCATCATCCAGTTCTACGGCAGCCTCCACTGTGTCACCATGCAGCTGCCCATGGGCGTGCTATAGATTCTTCACCACCTCCCGTTCAAGGAGCACCCATGGCCGCCCACTCACTCACTGTCGCCCTGGTACAGCACGCCTGTGGAGAAGATCGCACGGCCAATCTCGACGAGAGCATCAAGGGCATCCACCGTGCCGCTGCGCAGGGCGCTAAACTGGTACTGCTCCAGGAGCTGCACACGGGGCGCTATTTCTGCCAGTGCGAACGGGCCGCGCAGTTCGAACTGGCCGAAGCGATCCCGGGACCGACCACGGCGCGGCTCGCGGCCGCGGCACGCGAACACGATGTAATAATCGTTGCCTCGCTGTTCGAGCGGCGCACCGCAGGCATCTATCACAATACCGCGGTGGTGTTCGAACGTGACGGCTCCATTGCCGGCCTCTATCGCAAGATGCATATCCCGGACGATCCCGGCTATTACGAAAAGTTCTACTTCACCCCCGGTGACCTCGGCTTCAAGCCGATCCAAACCTCGGTGGGCAAGCTCGGCGTACTGGTCTGCTGGGATCAGTGGTATCCGGAAGCGGCGCGGCTGATGGCGCTGGCTGGCGCCGAACTGTTGCTCTACCCCACGGCCATCGGCTGGACCATCACCGAGGAGGTGGGCGAGATGCAGCGCCAGCGCGAGGCATGGATCACCGTACAGCGCGGCCATGCCATCGCCAACGGTTTACCGCTGCTGACCTGTAACAGAGTTGGCTTCGAACCCGATCCCGCGGACCAACTGCCGGGCCTGCAATTCTGGGGCAGCAGCTTCTTCGCCGGCCCGCAGGGCGAACTTCTGGCCCAGGCCTCCAGCGAGCAGCCTGAGGTTCTCGTACAGCGTATCGACATGGGACGCAGCGAAGTGGTGCGCCGCAACTGGCCCTTCCTGCGTGATCGCCGTATCGATGCCTATGCCGATCTGTTGAAACGATTCATCGACTGACTGGAGTAGCCATGATCGTCATCCTGCAACCCCGCGTGGAACGCGACACCGAAGCTTTCCGCCACATCATGTCGTTCCTTGCCAACCTGCCGCGGGTGACGGTACGCATCCATGAAGAACACGGCGCCCAGCAGACCCTGACCGAGCTCTATCTCATCGGTGAAACTGGCGCACTCGACAAAGAGCAGATCGCCGCCCTGCCCGGCGTGGAGCGGGTGGTCAGGATCTCGCAGGAGTACCGCATCGTGGGGCGTCATCTCGACGATGAGCGCCCGACAGGTTTTGAATACAACGGCGTGCGCTTTGCCCAGGACACACTCAACGTCTTTGCCGGGCTGTGCGCGGTCGACAATCCCCACCATGTGGAGCTGATGCTGCGCGCGCTGCAGGAGAACGGCCAGGTCTGCACCCGTATGGGCGCCTACAAGCCACGCACCAATCCCTACTCCTTCCAGGGCCACGGCGCCAGCTGCCTCCCCTACGTCTTCGAGCTGGCCGGCAAGTACGGCATTCGCGTCATCGCCATGGAGGTGACCCACGAAAACCATGTGGCGGAGATCCACGAGGCACTGCACCAGACCGGTAACCCCACCGGCGTAATGCTGCAGATCGGCACGCGCAACACTCAAAACTTCGAGCTGCTCAAATCGGTGGGCCGCCAGCGCGACTATCCGGTGCTGCTCAAGCGCGGTTTCGGCATCACCCTGGAGGAGTCGCTCAACGCGGCGGAATATCTGGCCAGTGAAGGTAATGCCCACGTGGTGTTCGGCCTGCGCGGCATGAAAACCAATATGGGCGATCCCCATCGCAACTTTGTCGACTTCGCCCACGTCCCGGTGATCAAGCGCCTGACCCGCATGCCGGTCTGTATCGATCCTTCCCATTCGGTAGGCAGCCGTGAAGCGGCACCGGACGGACTGCTCGATGTCATGCATGTCACCGCCCAGGGAGTCGTGGCGGGCGCCAACATGGTGCTGGTCGACTTCCATCCCGACCCCGCCAAGGCATTGGTGGACGGCCCACAGGCGCTGTTACTGCGCGAACTGCCCATCTTCCTGGAGGATGTCGCTATTGCCCGTGAGGCCTATCTACGCCGTTGCCAGTTGGCCAGCCGCTTGACTCCCTAGCGCACTGCGCCGCCCCCCGCACAGGCGGCGGTGGATCGGGGAGTAGGGTTGTAAACCCTTACCCTGCCAAACCTGTCATCTGTCATCTGTCATACGTCATGTCAGATTTCATCGCCAACTTTACGGCCGATACCCATCATATTGTTTTTCAATGAGTTAGGTTTTGGCACGCCCTTTGCGATAGTAACCTTGTGAAGGAGTTTTGCGGGTTCTGCCCGCATGGTTTCTCCTCCTCCTTCCACACTGTGGTGTTATTTTTCGCGCCCGCAAAGGGCGCGATTTTTTCTGATCGACATAAAAACCGCCGCAAAACAAATAATACAAGCGCGGCAGACTGGTTCCGCAGAGCTATCGCTCAGACGGATTAGACCGGCATAAAAAGAATCGAGCATCAGACAATGACATCAAGCAGACATCATCAAGACAGCAAACCCAACAACTTTCGGGTTGTCTGGGGCCCCCAGCGCTTCTATCTCTCCATCGGTTGGAAAACCCTGATCGCCTTTGCGATGGTGGTTTTCATCCCCATGCTTGGCCTGATGGCCCTGACCGATCATACCCTGCGTCGTGCCATGGAGGAGGAGACGCTGCGGAGCATGGAGGCCAACCTGCGGGGGGCATGGCGCGTCTATTACGAACGCAGCAACACCCTGCGCTCTGCCCTGATGCAGTCGGCAAACACTCCCGAAACAGTGCAGACGGTGAAGAGCGGTAATGCCCGGGCACTGGCCGAACTGCTATCGCGCAACGCCGCACAATTGCCCTTTACCGATGTCTGGCTGGTGATTGATAGCCAGTCGCAAATCATTGCCCGCCGCCAGGGCAGTAGTGGCGGCCCGCTCCTGCTTAACAATATTGTCAGCCGCGCCTTCGCCTCGCTGGAGCCCGTTGCATCGACTGAACTGCTCTCCAACGAGCTGTTCCTTGCGGAAAACCCGCTCAAGTTTTCCAGCCTCTCGCCACACGTCATGTCCCAGGTGGTGGTGGTGCCGATCGTTGAAGATGGAAAACTGTATGGTGGATTCGTCGGGCTGATCCTGATGAATGGCGATGAATGGCTCCCCAATGCGATCCACGATTATCTGAGCATCGACGCCGCCGTCTTTGGTTCGGTGATTCAGGAGTCGCGCATCATCTCGGCCTCGACGCATCCCAACAATATCTGGGCCTCGGGACTGCTCTCGCCGGCCAGCCTCAGCGAAACCATTGAGCGCGGGGAAACCTACCGCGGTTCGCTACTGATCAACGAAATCCCCAGCTATGTCATCGCCGACCCCATCAAGAACATCGAAGGGCATCCCATCGGCGCCCTCTCGGTGGGTGTGCGCGGCAGCAATATCGATGCACTGATCAGCAACAACACCCGCAATATCTATCTATTCATCGGCGTCGGCATCCTCCTGTCATTGCTCATTGCCTACTTGGCCTATCGTGACACCATGACCCCGATGCGTGCACTGATCGGCGCCATGACACGCTTTGCCAACGGTGATCTCACTACCCGCACCGATATCCGCACCAAAGACGAGTTTGACGACCTGGGCGATCGCTTCAACCACATGGCACAATCGATCCAGGAGCATCAGGAGCGTGTCGAGAGCTTCAACTCACTCTCAAGCCTGCTCATCGCCAGCCTCAATCCACAAAGCCTTATGCAGAACGTGCTGGACAAGATCATCGAACTAACCCGCGCCCAAGCCGGTACCATCTACCTGCGTGAAGGCGAGGGTAACAACGAGTTGCTGGTCCCGTTTGTCGCCTATGGTGTCGATCTCGCCGCTATGGAATATCTGCATTTCGGGCAGGGACTTCCCGGTGAGGCGGCACGCCGCAAGAAATCTATCGTAATTCGCGACATCCCCACCGATTGCCGCCTCAACATCAACCTCGGTATCGCCGACGTGATGCCCCGCGAAGTAGCGATCTTCCCCATCATTTACCGGGACAGCGTATTGGGGGTGATGATGCTAGCCTCCATGTCACCTTTCCACTCCAATGAACTCTCCCAACTCGAATCGATGATCAACCAGATCGCGATTGTGTTGGAAAACGCCCTTGCCCATGAAAAGGTGGCACAACTCTCCATCACCGACACACTCACTGGCGTGTACAACCGTCGTTATCTCACCCAACGGCTCGAAGAAGAGTTCCGCATATCGCAGCGCCACCACTCGCCCCTCTCGGCACTGCTCGTTGATATCGACTACTTCAAGAAGATTAACGATCAGTACGGACACCAAATCGGGGATGAAGCACTGATCCGCGTTGCCCATACATTGAAGGACAACATTCGTGACAGCGATTTGCTGGCCCGTTTTGGCGGCGAAGAGTTCGTCATCATCCTCCCCCACACCTTACAGACAGACGCGATGCTCGTGGCTGAAAAGCTACGGCAGGCAATCTCGTCACTGATAATCGCGGCCATGGGCGACCACCGGGTCACCATCAGCATTGGCGTTGCGACCATCCCCGACGTAACAATCGACAACAGTGATGGATTACTCGGTGCGGCCGATCGTGCCTTGTACCTGGCCAAGGAGCAGGGCCGTAACCGAGTCATCTTTGCCATATCCTAAGAACACCTCACGCAAGCGACGAGGTAAGAGTGCGAGCACTGCATTGCCGAGTAGCCCACACCGATGCCCTCCGTAGAGTCAGTGGAGAGCAAGGCGGTTTCATGGTTTTGTGATATACCTATATTCCTGTAACAATTTCTACACAGGTATGTTGCTCGCGCAGTCTATTCACTTATATATTCGCAAAATCAACCGACAAGAATACCAACACCGCGTAGAGGGCAACATTCAAAATCATTATCCACGACCCCTGGACAAACCATGAATGATATCAAGCTTGCCCTAACCTTCCGGTTGTCCACTGGAACAGCCGTGACAACACCAATAGCCGCTCAGCAAGTGGTGTAATAAAGGCCCCCAGTAGTTCGGTTGGTGGGCGCCCAAAACCCAAACAATTTAAATGGAGTGTTCCCCGCGCGAAGCCAATCACGCAGAATCGCCTCCACGAGGAACCCTCGTTTATAACAACATAAAATTACTACCAAGGGAGAAGCATGTAATGAAAATCCGCAACCTCATTACCACTACCGCCCTATTCACCGTTCTATCGGTTCCTGCCACGGTGATGGCCGGCAGTGGCAAACTGGCGGTGAACATCACACCGACGATAGGCAAGGTCGATGTCGTGCATAATGGCGCAAAGATGTCGATCATGCGCAATCAGGACGAGAACAACGTCATCAATTCCGAGTTCGCCAACACCTCACGCAAATGTCCACCCTTCTGCGTGCAGCCGGCTATCGTGGCCCCTGGTGTCGAAACCATCGGTGAAGTAGAAGTACTCGACTACCTGAAAAAGATCGCAGATGGTGACAAGTCGTTAATGGTCGTCGATTCGCGTACCCCTGACTGGGTAATACGTGGCACTATCCCGGGATCGGTCAACATCCCCTGGACTAAGCTCAAGGACGACGCCGACCCATTTGAGGTGGCTGACACGCTTACCAAACAGTTTGGTGCAGCCGAGAAGGGTGAGGGCTTTGATTTCAGCATGGCGAAGACCCTGGTGATGTTCTGTAATGGCACCTGGTGTGGACAATCGCCCACTAACATCAAGAGGCTGCTGAAAATGGGTTATCCAGCCGAGAAAATCAAGTGGTACCGTGGCGGCATGCAGGACTGGGAGGCCCTCGGCCTGACCACCGTCAAGTAACCACTGAAGATAACAAATAATTCTGGAGGTAGAGAGTATGAAGACGATTCTCGTGACATCGCGCCTGCTGCTGGCCGTGACCGCCGCAGCCAGTATGAGCGTTATTATCGGGTGCAGCACCACCGGTACCGCTCCTGCCGCAGCAAATGCCGCCGAGACTGACAAGCCTGCAGAACTGGCGGTCAAAATCACTCCCACCATCAGTTCGGTGAGTGTGATGCACAACGGCAAACCAGTCACTGTAATGCGCAATCAGGATGGCAACAACAAGGTCAATCCCGAGTTTGCCAAGACCTCACGCAAGTGCCCGCCCTTCTGCATTCAGCCCTTCACTATCGCACCGGGCGTCGAAACCATCGGCGAAGTTGAAATGGTCGACTACCTGGGCAAGATGGGTAGTGGCGACAAATCGATTATCGTCGTCGACTCCCGGACCCCCGACTGGGTAGAGCGCGGTACCATACCCGGTGCGGTGAATATCCCCTTTACCAAGCTCGATCCCGACAAGGGCGCCGATCCCGTTTCCATCGCCGAATCACTGGAGAGCTTTGGTGCCGTGGAGACCGGCAAAGGTTGGGATTTCTCCAACGTCAAGACCATAGTGCTCTTCTGCAACGGGCAGTGGTGTGGTCAGTCTCCCATCAGTATCCGCACCATGCTCAAACAAGGCTTCCCCGCCGCCAAGATCAAGTGGTACCGCGGCGGTATGCAGAGCTGGTCGAACCTGGGCTTCAATACCGTGACGCCTGAGGCGACTGCCCGCTAAAAATGAAGGGCGGCCACTTGGCCGCCCTTTCCTTACACCGTTCACTCCTTCAGCCTCAGCCGCCAGTCATGAAATTGACGGAGGTAAGATCCTCTTCGGGTAAGGTGTCGCGCAACTTCTGCACATAGCGATAGAGCGTGCGTTCACTGATCCCCAACAGACGTGCAGCATCGGCCCGATGGCCCTTGGCGCTATCGAGGGCAGTGATAATATCGGTGAGACTCAACCGTCCATTGCGCCGCTCAATGAGTTTATGCGTGGCTCCCACCTCGCGTATCCCCTCCGTCTCAGTGCGGCGCGCACCCTCTGTCAGGATATGCTCCGGAGTCATGATCGCTTCACCGGCTGCAAGGATCGCGGCGCGCTCCATCACATTACGCAGCTCCCGCACGTTGCCAGGATAATCGTGGGACATCAACGCCTCTAATACTTCGGGAGAGAGTGGCAGAAAACGATCTCCTCCCTCAAGGCGGGCCAGAAAATGCTCGGCCAGTGCGGGAATGTCGTCGAGGCGATCACGCAGCGAGGGGATGTTCACCGGGAAGGCCGACAGGCGGTAGTAAAGATCCTGACGGAACTGCCCCTTCTCGACCATGCCCTTGAGATCGCGGTTGGTTGCAGCGATGACACGCACATCGACATTTATATATTCGGTGCCGCCGATGCGGCGAATGGTACCCGTCTCCAGCACGCGCAGCAGTTTGGTCTGCAGCGCCAGCGGCAGTTCAGCCAGCTCATCGATGAAGAGCGTGCCACCGTCGGCGGCCTCGAACAGTCCCTTCTTGCGTGCCGCCGCCCCGGTAAAGGCCCCCTTCTCGTGACCAAACAGCTCGCTCTCGATGAGGCTCTCACCGAGGGTACCGCAATCAACGATGACGAACGGCATGTTGGCGCGTGAGGAAAACTGGTGAATATATTGGGAGACACACTCCTTGCCGACGCCACTCTCGCCGAGCAGCAGCACCGAGGTCTGGGTCGGAGCCACCCGCTGCAGCAGGCTTATCATGCGCAGCATGGGACGAGAACGCCCTATCAGCAGCGCATCCTCACCCGGTGCGGCCAGCGGCACAATATACTCCCCCACATAAATGACATTGCCCGCTCCATCTAACAGCGGGTTGGAGTTGAGTTGCACATGCTCCTCACGCCCGAACTGGTCGTAGTGGATGTGCAACACCTGGGCAGGCTGCCCGGTATTGAAGATGCGTTCCAGGGGGCAGTGCTCGCCGTGTTGGCTGCACGGTGAGTCGACATGATGGGATACCTCATAGCAGTGGCGCCCTACCACCTGCTCCTCAGTATCGTAGCCGTAATGGTTTAGGTAGTGGCGGTTGGCCGCGATGATGGTGTAGTCGCGATCAATGACCACGAAGGGGTCAGGAAGGATATTGATTAGCTGCTCGCAAGAGGGCTTGCCAGCCATCGGATTCTTCATCTCTCTAATGCCCCACACTGTATGGTTTTATTGTTATGACACGTCATGATGCGGCATGACATCTGCTGTCATACTGCCAGCCCTTGCCGGGGGTGTCAAAGGAAATAAACCTGATAACCATGAGGCTAAGAGAGGGGAGCAGACGGGAGAGATCTCCCGTCTGCGGCGAGCGATGTGACTACTTGAGCTTCTGGATCCCCAGGGCCTTGAGGATGTACTTCTCGAAGACCGGCTCGTTGGAGCCCTTCTTCATCTTGCTGATGAAGTACTTCTCGAAGGCCACCTTGGCGAGGTGCACCCACTTGCCCTTCTTCATCCACGACAGGTTGCGCGGCGGGATCTGCGGCATGGCCACGAAGGCGACACCGGTGTCACCCAGGTCGGCCAGGCAGATGGCGTTCCAGGTGGCACGCTGATCGGCCGCCTTGCCATCGATGTCGTTCTTGATGTTGTGGGCAGTGGCCAGCACCATCGACTCGATCATATAACCAGTCTTCGGCGTGCCGGTCGGCACCGGAGTGGCTTCCACGGGCGGGATGGCGATGCCGACGCCGATACCGTAGATGTTCTTCCACTTCGGGTTCTGCTGGAACTCGTTAACCTTGACGAAACCGCGCGGGTTGACCAGGTCTTCGCCCACGGCATTGACTGCATCGACGCCCTTGAAGGCGGGCAGCATCATGGAGTACTTGAACGGCAGTTCATGCTCCTTGATCACTTCGCCCTTGTCGTTGTGCTCGGCGACAAACATCTTGCCCGCTTCGACCTTGGTCACCTTGGCGTTGCAGATCCAGGTGATGTGGTGCTGGCGCAGCTCCGATTCGAGCATGCCCTTGGAGTCGCCCACGCCGCCCAAACCGAGATGGCCGATGTAGGGTTCGGCAGTCACAAAGATCATCTTGCTCTTGTCGCGGATCTTGCGCCGGCGCAGATCGGCATCCATGATGAAGGCAAACTCGTAGGCGGGACCGAAGCAGGAGGCGCCCTGCACCGCGCCCACTACGATGGGACCCGGAGCCTCGACAAACTCCTTCCAGGATTCATAGGCCTTCTCGGCGTGGTTGGTGGTGCAGACCGACTGGGTATGGCCCACGTCGGGGCCGAGTCCGGGCACCTCGTCGAACGCCAGCTTCGGACCGGTGGCGATGATCAGATAGTCGTAGCTAACCGAAGATCCGTCTGCCAGCACAACCTTATTCTCCTTGGGCTTGATCTCGGTCACCGCCTTGGGAATGAATTTGATCCCCTTGCGCGTCAGGTAGGGTTCCAGGGGGAACGAGATGTCCTTGCGGGAGCGCCAGCCGACCGCGACCCAGGGATTGGAGGGTACGAAAGTGAAACTGTCGGTGTTGGAGATTACGGTCACTTCGTGCCCGCCGCCAAGAACCTCGTGCACGTCATAGGCGGCGGGAAGACCGCCCGTGCTTGCCCCGATAATTACCACATGTGCCATGATGACTTCCTCGAATAGTGAAACGTGTTCTTATGTTCTGTTCCGGCCGTCTGCCCGGACGCATTTAAACAGCAAGATGCATACCAGTTACAGACACCCTTACACGGCCTCCCTGCACGCCCAATTATAAGGCCTGATAATGTCAGGTGTGGACTTTTCCGATCGACATTGCCATGGATGAGCGGATAGACATGGTAAACTTCTCACCTTTTCTGCAGCCCTAATACTTCTCGATCCCCATGGTTGTTTCCAGCGCATCACCTCTCACCCCCTCTCCCGCCGCCCACAATGGAGAGCGACGCCGCTGGGGCCGTCTCCACGGCAGCGCCTTCGGCCTCGCCATCGGCAATGCCGCACGTCACCACTCGGGAATGTTATTGCTGGTCACCGCTGATGCCCCCTCAGCCAGCCGCATCGAGAATGAGTTGCGCTTTTACCTGGCCGGTGACGAGAACGTGGCCGTGTTGGGTTTTCCCGATTGGGAGACACTCCCCTACGATCTCTTCTCCCCCTATCAGGACATCATTTCCGAGCGCCTCGCCACGCTCTACCGCCTGCCCACGCTGCAGCGCGGCATCCTCATCGTGCCGGTGACCACACTGATGCACCGCATCGCGCCGCGCGACTATATCGGCGGCAATGTGCTGCTGCTCGACGTGGGCAGACGACTCTTGATGGAACAGATGCGCCTACAGCTGGAGCGCAGCGGCTACGCCTGCGTGTCGCAGGTGATGGGGCATGGTGAATTCGCCGTGCGCGGCAGCCTGATCGATCTCTTTCCCATGGGCAGCGCACTCCCCTACCGTATTGAACTGTTCGATGATGAGGTGGAGAGCATCCGCACCTTCGATCCGGAGTCCCAGCGCACCCTCGACAAAGTAGAGCAGATCCGCCTGCTGCCGGCGCGCGAATATCCGTTCAACGACGAGGCAATAAAACTCTTCCGTGAAAACTATCGCCTCCACATCGAAGGCGATCCGCAAAAGAGTGTCATCTATCGCGACATCACCAAGGGGGGGACACCACCCGGCATCGAATACTATCTACCGCTCTTCTTCAAGGAGACCGCGACACTCTTCGACTATCTGCCACAAAATACCCTGCTCTTTACCACCGAAGGGGTCAATGAAGCGGCCGAGCACTTTCGCATCGAGTACCAGGAACGTTACGAGACGGCGAAATTCAATCTCGATCATCCACCACTGCCCCCCGCCAAACTATTCCTTGAGGTGCCGGAGCTCTTTTCGCGCTTCAAGCAGTTGCCGCGCACCCAACTGCACCACACGGAGCTGCCCGAAGAAAACGATGTCACCAACTTCGCCACCGAGTCCCCGCCGGCACTGACCCTCGACAGCCGCGCCGAACAACCCGCCGCGGCACTGCAACGCTACGTCACTGAGTTTGGCGGGCGCATCCTGTTCAGTGCGGAATCGGCGGGACGGCGCGAGGCGCTGTTGGAGACGTTGCGCAACATTCAGCTGCAACCGCAACCTGTGGAGAGCTGGGCGCAATTCCTCGACAGCACGGCACCGCTCGGGTTGGTGGTGGCACCGCTCGAACAGGGGCTCTGTCTCATCGAGCCGCGCATCGCGGTGATTGCCGAGCCGCAACTCTATGGCGAACAGGTGATGCAACGGCGGCGCCGCCAAAAGGGCCGCAGCAAGGATCTCGACGCCGTCATCCGCAACCTGGCCGAGCTGCAACCCGGTGCCCCAGTGGTGCACGAAGATCACGGTGTCGGTCGCTACCTGGGGCTGCAGAAACTCAACGTCGGCGAGATCGAGGCGGAGTTCCTCACTCTCGAATATGCGGGCGGTGACAAGCTCTACGTGCCGGTCTCCTCGCTCCATCTCATCAGCCGCTACAGTGGCGCCTCGCCCGAACACACCCCACTGCACAAATTGGGCAGCGGGGCGTGGGAGAAGGCCAAGCGCAAGGCGAGCGAAAAGGCGCGCGATGTCGCCGCCGAACTGCTCGACATCTACGCGCGCCGCGCCGCGCGCCAAGGCTTTGCCTATGCGCTCGACGCAGCGCAGTACCATGCCTTCGCCGCCGGCTTTCCCTTCGAGGAGACCCCCGATCAGCAGGATGCCATCGACGCGGTGATCGCCGATATGGTGAGGAAGCAGCCAATGGATCGGCTGATCTGTGGTGACGTCGGCTTCGGCAAAACCGAGGTCGCGATGCGCGCCGCGTTCAAGGCGATCGACGCCGGGTACCAGGTGGCGGTCCTGGTGCCGACGACGATCCTCGCCGAGCAGCACCGCCGCACCTTCACGCAGCGGATGGCGGAGTTCCCGTTTAAGATCGCCGCCGTGTCGCGGTTCTGCACGGCCAAGGAGGAGC
>DASWUD010000102.1:0-29338 GCA_036401755.1 Gammaproteobacteria bacterium | reverse complement strand
GTTCGAGTCCAACCGGGGGAGCCATATAAATTTCCTGCAAAATAAAAAAGCCCCCGGTATCACATCGGGGGCTTTTTTGTTTCCCGAGAAGGTGCCCTGAAAAAGGGCACCTCAACGATCAATCAGGAATGCAAAAGTCTTTGAGATAGGCCTTAAAGTCACTGCCCAACTCTGAGTGCTTCAGGCCATATTCGACAGTGGCCTGTAAATATCCCAGCTTGCTACCGCAATCATAGCGTTTGCCGCGGAAACGATACGCCAACACCTTCTCCTCTTCCAGGAGGCGGGCGATGGCATCCGTCAGCTGGATCTCTCCGCCGGAGCCCATATCAGTTGTTTCAAGCAAATCAAAGATACGTGGCATCAGCACATAGCGACCCACCACGGCAAGATTGGAGGGAGCCTGTACCGGCTTGGGTTTTTCGATGATGTTTGAAACATGGGAGATATAATCATCAATCCGGGTGGAACTGACAATTCCATACTTGTCTGTATCCTTTTGCGGAACCTCCTCTACACCGAGAACACTACAGTGATGTTCCTGATGGAGCGCAACCATTTGGCTGATGACACCCTGCTGATAGCCGTCGATCAGGTCATCGGCCAGAATCACGGCAAAGGGTTCATTACCGACGACCGGTTTGGCACATAGCACGGCATGCCCAAGCCCCAGCGCTTCGGCCTGGCGGATATAGACGCAGGTAATGCCGGCGGGAACCACGTTGCGAACCAGCTCCAGCAGCTTCTGCTTCCCCTTTTTTTCCAACTCCATCTCCAATTCAGCATTTTTGTCAAAGTGATCTTCGATGGCGCGTTTCGAACTGCTCGTGACGAAGATCATTTCGGTGATCCCCGCCTCAACGGCCTCTTCGACCGCATACTGAATCAGCGGCTTATCGACTACCGACAGCATCTCTTTTGGATTGGCCTTGGTTGCAGGCAGGAAGCGCGTTCCCAATCCGGCAACGGGAAACACGGCTTTTGTAATGGTGGCTGACATTGTGTAAAGACCCTTTTGGATGGTATGGGTCTATTCTATTAAAATGCGATGATAAATTGGAGTCTGGTGCCAACCGAGCACAAAAGAAAAAGGGGGAGTTGGCTCCTCCCCCTTGTCCGACGCATCGGGACAGCTATTGTGCGGATTTTGCCTTTGCCGGCGTGGCGGGCTTGGCTTCCGCAGCAGAATTACCTTTTCCTATTGTCAGATTGTTACGGTTATTCTCGACTGTTTTTTCACCAATGCCTGGGACATTGACGAGTTCATCCACCGATTTGAAGGGGCCGTGTTCCTTGCGGTACTTAATGATGGCCTCCGCTTTCTTTTCGCCCACCCCCGTAATCCCGGCCGAAAGCGCCGCTGCATCAGCTGTATTGATATTGACCGGGGCTGCCCAGGTTGGTCCGGCAAGAAAAACAAATAGCAGGGCGATAGTTCCCAACAGTTTCTTCATGATTGTGCTCCATTACATCCATGTTCGCGCACGTCGCGCACAACGACAGTAGGTTATCAAGAGGCAGCCAGTCAACAAGCTGGCCGTAATCTTCCATAATTTTGATCTGTAAGAATTCGCCTATCTTGTAAGGCCCAACTCATTTTCGATTCGTGCCAGTGCATTGAGCGGCTCTGGATCAGCGGTGATGGGACGTCCAATCACCAGAAAATTCGAGCCGTTTGCCACAGCTTCCGCCGGTGTGGTGATGCGAGTCTGATCGCCTTTTGCCGACCATGCCGGGCGGATACCAGGAGTGATAAGCTGAAAACTATCTGCTATTGAACGGCGTAGCATTCCCACCTCTTGAGGCGAGCAGACAACCCCATCCAAGCCAGAGCTTGCTGTAAGTTTTGCCAACCTTTCGACATTGTCTGCTGGCGTGCCAGACAAGCCAATTTCGCGAAGGTCCTGCTCACCCATGCTGGTGAGGATGGTTACCGCAATCAGCAGTGGACGATGAGTGTTTTTTTCGAGTGCCTCACGCGCAGTCTCCATCATGCGCCGCCCTCCCAGGGCATGCACATTGACCATCCAGACACCGAGACTTGCCGCTGCCGCGCAGGCACCTGCCACAGTGTTTGGAATATCGTGATATTTCAAATCCAGAAATACGTCGTAGCCTTTTGCTACCACCTTCTCAACCAGCTGCGGGCCACCGCGGGTGAATAGTTCTTTACCAATCTTCAAGCGGCAACGCGCCGGATCAAGCTTGGCAACCATCTCCATGGCCTGGGATGGCTCAGGGTAATCAAGCGCGACAATGATTGGGGACGCAATCTTAGTATTCATAGTTATTCCATGGCAATTAACGTTTTTTATTCACCATCAACACCCTGCATGGGTTTCACTGAGTTCCAGCTCTTGCAGGTGGGGCACTGCCAATGAAGGGTGCGCGCCGAAAATCCGCAGTTGCGGCATTGATAGAGGTGTCTTCCCGCCAGACGGGTTGCAATGAGATTATCGACCAGCACAAGATCCGCGTTATCATCTTGGGGCTGTCCGCTTAATTTAAACTCCACTAGCTTTTTCATGACCCGCAGTGATGGGTGTTCCTTGAGATAATCCATGAGGAAGGCCATTGCCATTGCCCTTCCCTGCTTATTCTCAACCAACTCTGCATGGAGGAGGACGGCGCCTTCTCCACCCTTTTGGTCATTGATCAATCTACCCAAGAATGAGATTAGTTCATCGGTGTTACCCATATGCTGGTGACACTCGCGTAACAAGGGACATATTTCAGGAATGAACTCTGCATCCTGCTTTTCTACGCGCATCAATGTGTTGATTGCTTTCTCGAAATCCTGAACAGCCATCTCCATTCTGGCCTGTAATAGGGTGGCGCGGACACAATTCGAATCCTCTTCGAGCGCCTCCTTCACCAGCCTGGTGGCCTCCTTGTCACGTTTGTTGCGCAATGCCTCCTCGGCTTCCTCGCAGAGGAAATGGGCAATTCTTGCTTGAAGTGACTCGTGCTCCGGATTTTTCTTCAATCCTCGAGCAGCTTCGATGGCTTTGCGCCACTCCTTCTCCAGTTGATAGACTTCAAGCAGATGTGTTAAGGCCAAGGGCGCAAGTTCGACATTATCAGACACCTGGATAAACAGAGACTCTGCCCTATCGAGCAATCCCGCACGGAGGTAATCCTTACCCAACTCGAAAAGTGCTTGCTGACGCTGCAACCGAGTCAAAGTAGGACGCGCGATGAGATTCTGATGAATACGGATGGCACGATCGACCTCTCCGCGCCGCAGAAATAGATTACCCAAGGCAAAGTGGGTCTCGATCGTTTCACTGTCAACTTCCAGCATCTGGATAAAGACTTCCAGGGCTTTATCCGACTGCTCGTTCAATAAATAATTCAATCCTTTCAAATAGCCGGCATTTAGACCATCACATGCATGCTGTTCCCTTCGGTCGCTCTTGTTGCGCCCTATCAGCCAGCCGGAAAACGCAGCTACCGGAAGCAGCAGAAAGAGCAGTGACCAGTCCATGGTTAATGGACATCCTTGATTGGGATCTCCCGAAGATTCTTCAATTCTGTTTCGACAAGAGAGAGCTTTTTGCGCAGGCGGCTGTTTTCCCGGCGTTGGTGCAGCACATAACCGATACTTGCCAAGCCACCCAGAAGAGCCCCTATCAAAAGGGCGATCGCCAGTATAAGCGCTAAAGGCAGGGAGATTGTTCCAAGATAATATTTTATTTCGACGGTCTCAGCGTTGAGAACCGCGAAGGCCAAACCAAGGAAGCTAACGAACAGAATAACGACAATCTCAAGCAGGCGCCTCATTACCCCTCTCCTTTCTGTTCATACAACGACAGGAGTGCAACGTTCTAGAGCGAAGCCAGCAATTTGAAGTTTTTACTGGGCGGGAAAGCAAGACGCTTCCTTGGGTGTGGACAACGCTATGCGGACGGTTACTCTCGATCTTCCTGACGAATAGTATGCCCTTTCATCAAGCCGATGTTGACACGCTCACGCAGTTCCTTGCCCGGTTTGAAGTGGGGAACATACTTTGATTCGAGCTCTACCGCCTCTCCAGTTTTCGGATTGCGCCCCACGCGAGGAGGACGATAGTGTAGAGAGAAACTGCCAAAACCGCGGATCTCGATCCGTTCACCACTCGCTAGTGTCTGCGCCATATACTCAAGCACGGTCTTGACGGCCAACTCGACATCTTTTGCTGGCAAATGTGACTGCTTGCGCGAGAGGATCTCGATCAGTTCCGATTTTGTCATCTTATTTTCCGAAAACAGCGGGGGTCCGCTCGCTGCGGACCCCCGTCAACGCACAATTGTCGTTATTTGTTTTCCAGCTTTTCCTTGAGGAGATCACCAAGGGTCGGATTAACCGGTGCACTGCGGTTGTAATCCTGCATGGCTTCGCTCTCCTCGTCGCTATCCTTGGCTTTGATGGAGAGGTTGATGGTGCGGTTCTTGCGATCGACGCCAATGAACTTGGCCTCGACTTCATCACCTTCCTTCAACAGGGTGCGGGCATCTTCGACGCGATCGCGCGAGAGCTCGGAAGCGCGCAGGTAACCTTCGATGGAGTCACCCAGGGTGATGATGGCGCCCTTGGCATCCACTTCACGCACGGTGCCCTTGACGATGCTGCCCTTCTGGTGCTCACCAACGAAGTTGGAGAAGGGATCCTGCCCCATCTGCTTGATGCCCAAGGAGATGCGCTCACGCTCGGGATCGATAGCCAGCACGATCGCCTCGACCTCATCGCCCTTCTTGAAATTGTGCACGGCCTCTTCACCGGTTTCGTTCCAGGAAATGTCGGAGAGGTGCACCAGACCATCGATGCCACCATCGAGACCGATGAAGATACCGAAATCGGTGATCGACTTGATCTTGCCGCTGACCCGGTCGCCCTTATTGTGGGTAGCCGCAAAGGTCTCCCACGGATTGGCCTGGCACTGCTTCATGCCCAGGGAGATGCGACGACGCTCGGCATCGATGTCGAGGACCACAACCTGAACTTCATCGCCCAGTTGCACCACCTTGGAGGGGTGAATGTTCTTGTTGGTCCAGTCCATTTCGGAGACGTGCACCAGACCCTCGACCCCCTCTTCGATCTCCACGAAGCAACCGTAATCGGTGAGGTTGGTAACCTTGCCGAACAGACGGGTGCCTTCGGGATAACGACGGGTGATATCTTCCCACGGATCTTCGCCCAGTTGCTTGAGGCCGAGGGAGACGCGGTTACGCTCGCGGTCGAACTTGAGCACCTTGACTTCCACTTCGTCGCCGACGTTGACGATTTCGCTCGGATGCTTGACGCGCTTCCAGGCCATGTCGGTGATGTGCAGCAGACCATCGATACCGCCGAGATCGACGAAGGCACCGTAATCGGTGAGGTTCTTGACCACACCCTTGACCATCTGGCCTTCCTGGAGGTTTTCCAGCAGTGCTTCTCTCTCTTCGCTGGACTCGCTCTCCACCACGGCGCGGCGGGACACCACTACGTTGTTACGCTTGCGATCGAGCTTGATGACCTTGAATTCCAGCTCCTTCCCTTCGAGGTAGGCGGTATCGCGCACCGGGCGCACATCCACCAGGGAGCCGGGCAGGAACGCACGGATATCCTGCAATTCGACGGTGAAACCGCCCTTGACCTTGTCGATGATACGGCCGACAACGGTTTCGTTGGCTTCGTGGGCCTTTTCCAGACGAATCCACGATTCGGCGCGCTTGGCCTTTTCGCGCGACAGGCGGGTAGCGCCGAAGCCGTCTTCGACAGCCTCCAGAGCCACGTCAACTTCGTCGCCAATCTTGACCTCGATCTCACCCTTTTCATTCATGAACTGCTCAAGGGGGATCACGCCTTCGGATTTGAGGCCGGCATTGACCACAACGACCTCTGGACCCACCGCCAGGACCTTGCCGGTCAGGATGGTGCCAGGACGCATGTTGTTGACGGTCAAACTCTGTTCAAACAGTTCTGCAAAGCTTTCGCTCATCGCTTCGTAACCTACGTATGTGTAAAAACCGCAACGTCAGTAATGCAACGTAGCGGGTTGGGGTTTGCCTCGACGCAGCCCAATGCCGCGCCTCCAGGTTATTCCTTCCCGAAACAGCCGTGGTACCACTCCAGCACTGCGGAGAAGACCTCATCGATACCCAAGTGGGAGGTGTCGATGATGATGGCGTCTTCGGCAGGTTTGAGTGGCGATACGCTACGGGTGCGATCGCGCTCGTCGCGTTCGGCTATCTCTGCAAGAAGGGTGGTAAGGCTAGCATCTAACCCCTTTTCTTTCAACTGCTTATGACGTCTTTCTGCGCGGACTTCGGCACTGGCGGTGAGGAAGAATTTAAGGGGAGCATCGGGAAAAACGGTGGTGCCCATATCACGGCCGTCGGCCACCAGGCCGGGGAGCTGGCGGAAATCGCGCTGGCGCTGTAGCAGGGCCGCGCGCACCACGGGTACCGCCGCCACCTTGGAGGCGTCATTGCCTGCCTGTTCGGTGCGGATATCACGCGTAACATCATGATTATTCAGAAGAATCGTTGTCTCTCCCCGTTCTGAGGGGAGAAAGCGGACATCGAGCTTGAGCGCCAGCAACTCCAGTCGGACTTCATCCGCCGGATCAACTCCCTGACGGCGCGCCGCCAGCCCCAGCAGCCGGTAGAGGGCACCGCTGTCGAGGAAGTGCCAGCCGAGGTGGCGTGCCAGCCGCTGGCTGAGGGTCCCCTTCCCTACCCCACTCGGGCCATCGACGGTGATGATCGGGACGCTCATCCCTGCTCCTTGAGGGTGAGGCCGGCATTCTTCGCCAGGGCGACAAAGCCCGGGAAAGAGGTGTTGACGTTGGCACAGTCGAGGATGCGGATCGGGCCGCTGGCACGCAGCGCCGCCATGGCGAAGGACATGGCGATACGGTGGTCACCGTGGCTGTCGACGGTGCCGCTGCCGATGGGGCCGCCCTTGATAATCATGCCGTCCGGGGTGGGCCGGGCATCAACGCCGAGAGCAATCAGGCCATCGGCCATCACCTGGATACGGTCGCTCTCCTTCACGCGTAGCTCCTCGGCGCCGCTCAGGACGGTTTCACCTTCGGCACAGGCCGCTGCGATGAAGAGCGCCGGAAATTCGTCGATGGCGAGCGGCACGTACTCTTCGGGAATGCGAATCCCCTTGAGACGGCTGCCGCGCACGCGAATGTCGGCCACCGGCTCGCCGCCCACCACACTTTGATTTTCCAGAGTGAGGTCGGCGCCCATCAGCTTGAGGATGGAGATGACGCCGTCACGGGTCGGATTGATCCCCACGTGCTTGAGGACGACTTCGGAGCCGGGGGCGATCGCCGCGCCGACCATGAAGAAGGTGGCTGAGGAGATATCAGCCGGCACGTCGATCCTGGTCGCCCTGAGTTTGCCGCCGCCCTGGATGCAGACCTTGTTGTCTGCGCGCTCCACACCATAACCAAAGCCGGTCAACATGCGCTCGGTGTGATCACGGGTCGGGGCCGGTTCGGTGACACAGGTTTTGCCCTCGGCGTAGAGGCCTGCCAGCAGCAGGCACGACTTGACCTGCGCACTCGCCATCGGCATCACATAGTCGATCCCCTTGAGCTTCTGCCCACCGTGTACCTTCAACGGCGGTGTGCCCTTTTCGGTAGTGTCGATACGCGCCCCCATCAACGCCAGCGGATCGGTAACACGGCGCATCGGCCGTTTGGAGAGCGAGGCATCGCCGATCATCTCCACGTCGAAACCCTGCGGAGCCATCAGCCCCGACATCAACCGCATGGAGGTACCGGAGTTGCCGAGGTCGAGCGGTCTGGCCGGCTTCTTTAAGCCATGCATACCAACACCGTGAATCACCACGCGCCCATTAGCCGGCCCCTCGATCTGCACCCCCATGGCGCGAAAGGCATTGAGGGTAGCGAGGTTGTCCTCGCCTTCGAGAAAACCGGTCACCTCCGTCACCCCCTCGGCCAGTGAGCCGAGCATGATAGAGCGGTGCGAGATCGATTTGTCGCCCGGTACGCGGATATCGCCCTTCAGCGTTCCGCCGGGTGCGACCTGATATTCGAGTGTGCTTGCGGACATGTGGTTGATCCGTTCGGATTGAATGTGTGTTTGGTGTTAGTTGTTCATTTCGCAGAAGCGATCACGTGCCGCCTTGGCACGCTTGAATACTTCGCGCAGATGTACACCATCGCCCTTGTCGATAGCGTCGGTGATGCCGGCGAGATCCTCGGCAAAGTGGCTCAGCATCTGCAACAGCGCGGCACGATTGGCCAAGCAGATGTCGGTCCACATCTGCGGATCGCTTGAGGCGATACGGGTGAAATCGCGGAAGCCGCCCGCGGCATAACGGAAGATCTCACGCTTGTCTTCCATGCGCGCCAGTGAGTCGACCAGGCCGAAGGCAAGGATATGCGGCAAATGGCTGGTGGCGGCGAGGATCTCGTCGTGGTGATGCACCCCCATCGATTCCACTTCGGCCCCCGCGATTGCCCACATGGCACGCACCTTTTCCACGGCCTGGGGATTAGTCTCAGCTAAGGGTGTCAGTATCACGCGGCGACGGTGATAGAGTTCGGCGAAAGAGGCCTCCACGCCGCTGCGCTCGGTGCCCGCGATCGGGTGCCCTGGTACGAAATTGGTAGGCAGGTGACCGCATGCAGCGATGGCCGCCTCCACTACTGACCCCTTGGTGCTGCCCACATCGGTGATCACAGCATTGCTGTCCACCGCAGGCACAATGGCGCGAAACACTTCGCCCATACTGCCCACCGGCACGGCGAGCACGACCATGTCGGCACCGCGCACCGCCTGCGCCATATCGAGCGCATAGCGATCGATGACGCCGATCTCGACAGCACGCTGCAACGATCCCTCACTGCGGCCGCAGCCGACGATTTCGTTGACCGCCCCCGCCTTGCGCAGGGCGCGCGCCAGCGAGCCGCCGATGAGCCCGACACCGATGATGCAGAGTCTGTTGATCATAGGGGGCGTGTTCAGATCTCGCGGCCGAGGACCTGGGCGATCCCCTTCAGCTGCCCCATCAGATCGATCAGTTCCTGGGGATTGAGTGCCTGATCCGCATCGCACCACGCCTCGCACGGTGTCGGGTGCATCTCCACCAGCAGACCATCCGCGCCAACCGCAATCGCGGCGCGTGCCAATGCCGGCACCATCCACGCCTTGCCGCCGGCATGGCTGGGATCGATGATCACCGGCAGATGGGTCTCCTTCTTCAGCACCGGTACCGCGGTGACGTCGAGCATGTTGCGATAGTAGGTTTCGAAGCTGCGCACACCACGCTCACAGAAGATAATGTTGTGGTTGCCGCCTGCCGCGATGTACTCGGCCGCCATCAGCCACTCGGAGATGGTGGCCGACATGCCACGCTTGAGGATCACCGGCTTGTGGATACGCCCCACCTCCTTGAGCAGGTCGAAGTTCTGCATATTGCGCGTGCCGATCTGGATCACATCAACGTCGTGCTCGAGGAAGGTGTCGAGCATGCGCACATCCATCAGCTCGGTGACGATGGGCAGGTTGTACTTGCTGGCCGCCTTGCGGAACATCTCCAGCCCTTCGACACCGGTGCCCTGGAAGGTATAGGGGCTGGTACGCGGTTTGAAGGCGCCGCCGCGCATCAGGCGGCAGCCGGCCTGCGCCACCCACTTGGCCGCCTCGTCCATTTGGGGCTGTGTTTCCACCGAACAGGGACCGCCGATGATCTGGATCTGCTTGCCGCCCAGCTTCACCCCCTTGATGTCGATGACCGTGTCCTCCTTGTGATAGGAGCGCGCCACGATCTTGTAGGGCTTCATCACGCGGATCACATCCTCGACACCGGGCAGCGCCTGCAACGCCTCCTTGTCGATCTTCGATTCATCGCCGATGGCGCCAATTACGGTACGCTCCACGCCGCGGGAGACGGTGCTGCCCAGGCCCATTGCTTTCAAGCGCTTCTCGACTGCCTCGATCTGTGCATCGCTGACATCGGAATTCATGATGATGATCATTTGTTATTTCGTCCCGTTCAAATGTGTTTGCAATCGTACCGACCTCAAGCGGCCAGCACCTTTTTCAGCGCCGCCAGAAAGCGCTTGTTCTGTTCTGGTGTACCGATGGTTACGCGCAAATGGTTAGGCATCGCATAGTTGGCCACGGGGCGCACGATGATCCCTTCGCGCAATAACGCTTCATAGAGTGGTGCCGCCCCACGGCCCATGTCGACACTGATGAAATTGCCGCCCGAGGGGATATAACCAAGCCCCAGCGCCTTGAAACCTGCCTCCAACTGCAGCATGCCATCACGATTCAGGCTCACAGTACGCTGCAAATGTTCATCGTCATCGAGTGCCGCCACCGCGGCCGCCATCGCTACCAAATTGACGTTGAAGGGCGGGCGCACCCGATTTAGCAGGTCCGCTACTACCGACTGGGAGACCGAGTAGCCGACGCGCAGGCCGGCGAGTCCATAACTCTTGGAGAAGGTGCGCGCGACGATCAGATTGGGATAGCGCTCTACCCACTCCAGGCCGTTGGGGTAGTCGCTGCCGCCCAAGCCGCCAAAGTTGGCATACTCGAAATAGGCTTCATCGAGCACCACCATCACATGTGACGGCAGGTCGCGCAGAAAAGGTTCCAATTCGCTGCCCGGCAGACAGGTTCCGGTCGGGTTGTTGGGGTTGGCAATGAAGATCAGGCGGGTGCGCTCGGTCACCGCAGCGCGCATCGCCTCCAGATCGTTGCCCCAGTTCTTCGCCGGCGTCACCACCGCACGCGCCCCCGCCGCCTGGGTCAGGATCGGGTAGACCGCGAAGGAGTGCTGGGAGAAGATCACTTCGTCGTTGGGGGTGACAAAGGCGCGCATGGCAAATTCGAGCACGTCGCTCGAGCCGTTGCCCAGGGTGATCTGGTTCATGGCGAAGCCGAACTTGTCACTGAGCTTCTGCTTGAGCATAAAGCCGGCGCCATCTGGATAGAGCCAGCTATCCTTCAACACCCGCTGCGCGGCTTCCAGCGCACGCGGGCTTGGCCCCAGCGGATTTTCGTTGGAGGCGAGCTTGATGATGTTGGAGACGCCGTATTCGCGCTCCAACTCCTCGATGGGTTTGCCAGGCTGATAGGGGCTCAGCCCCCGTACGCCGGGGGCTGCCAATTGCAGAATATCGCTCATTGCATCACTCATAAAATGAATACCCGCCGTTACCGGATCGGCACCGGGAGGCTCGGGGTGAAACCCCATATCCTACAACACAGCCTTGGGATAGGAACCGAGAATTTTGAACAGGGAGGCCTCTTGCTCCAGTTCAGCCAGCGCCTTGGCCACCTTACCTTCCGCGCCATGCCCCTCGATATCGAGAAAAAAGACGTACTCCCACATTCCCTGACGGGAAGGGCGGGATTCGATACGGGTCATGGAGATGCCGTGTTTGGCCAGCGGATTGAGCAGCTGGAACAGTGCACCAGGCTTGTTGCGCGTGGAGACCAGCAGCGATGTCTTGTCATGGCCGCTCGGCGGCACGCTCTCCTTGCCCAATACCAGGAAGCGGGTGGTGTTATTAGGTTGGTCCTCAATATTGCGTTGCAGAATGGTCAACCCATACAGCTCCGCCGCCGTCTCTCCCGCCACCGCAGCCGTACCAGCCTCCTCGGCGGAAATGCGCGCCGCCTCGGCATTGCTGCTGACTACGACCCGCTCAGCAGCGGGCAGGTGAGCATCAAGCCACTCGCGGCATTGGGCCAGTGATTGGCTGTGGGAGTAGACGCGCTTGATGACAGCCAGATCGCTCTCGCGGCTCATCAGGTTCTGGTGGATGCGCAGCTCCACCTCACCGCAAATCTTCAGCGGTGAACCGAGCAGCATGTCGAGGGTATGGTTGATCACCCCCTCGGTAGAGTTCTCCACCGGCACCACGCCGTAGTCGGTACTGCCCGCCTCCACTTCACGGAAGATCTCATCAATGGCGCCGAAGGGCACGGTAGTCACGGCGTGGCCGAAATGCTTGAACGCTGCAGCCTGGGTGAAGGTGCCAGCGGGACCGAGAAAGGCGATTTGCATCGGCTGCTCCAGCGCCAGGCAGGCAGAGATGATTTCGCGAAACAACCGAGCCACCTCCTCACTCTCCAACGGTCCCGGATTATTCTGCTTCACCCGGCGCAAAATCTGCGCTTCCCGTTCGGGACGATAGAAGACCGCGGCCTCGCCGGCTGCCAGTTTGATGCGCCCAACCTCCTTTGCGAGTGAGGCACGTTCGTTAAGCAGCTTATGGATCTGGTCGTCGACGGCGTCGATACGCTGGCGTATCGCACCAAGCTGTTCGTTGGTATCTTTCATCATCTCTCGTTTTTGCCGACGGCACGTACTGCCAATACGCCGTTGATGGCAGCGATGGCCTGTAGCGCCGCTTCGGGTATCGGTTTGTCCACGTCAACCAAGGTGTAGGCCAGCTCACCGCGCGACTTGTTGAGCATGTCGACGATATTGAGCCCGGCATTGGCCAGATCCGTGGAGATCTGGCTCAGCATATTGGGTACATTGGAGTTGACCACCGCCAGGCGGTAAGTCCCTTCCGCACGCCCCATCACCACCTCGGGAAAATTAACTGCGTTGCGCACATTACCGTTTTCCAGATAGTCGCGCACCTGGTCGGCCACCATCACTGCACAATTATCTTCTGCTTCCTGGGTCGAGGCGCCCAGGTGAGGCAATGTAATTACCCGCGCGTGGTTCTTCAGCAGGTTGCTGGGAAAGTCGCAGACGTAGGCGTAAACCTTGCCGCTTTTGATGGCATCACACACCGCCTGGTCGTCGAGGATACCCTCCCGCGAGAAGTTGAGCAGTACCACGTTCTCCTTCATTCGCTTGAGTCGCTCGGCATTGATCATGTGGCGTGTCGCATCGATGAGCGGCACGTGGAAGGTGACGAAATCGGATTTGGTGAGCAGTTCATCGACACTGCCCGCCTGTTGCACCGAGGCATCGAGCTGCCATGCCCCCTGTACGGTGATGCCCGGGTCGTAGCCGATCACCTTCATGCCAAGGGCGATCGCCGCGTTGGCGATGCGTACCCCGATGGCGCCCAGGCCGACGACACCGAGGGTGCGGCCTGGCAGCTCGAAGCCGGCGAAGTGCTTCTTCCCGTCCTCGGTCTGTTTGCTGATGCTGGCGTCATCCCCTTCGAGGCGGCGCGCAAAATCCCAGGCGGGACCGATGTTGCGGCATGCCATCAGCATGCCAGCGATGACCAGTTCCTTCACGGCATTGGCGTTGGCGCCCGGGGCGTTGAAAACCGGGATGCCACGCTTGCTCATCTCGGCGACCGGAATATTGTTGACCCCGGCCCCGGCACGGCCCACCGCCTTCAGTGAGGGGGGGATCGCCATCTCATGCATCTTGAACGACCGCAGCAGGATGGCATCGGGGTGCTGTATCTCAGAAGCGATCTCGTAACGGTCGCGCGGTAGCCGTTCCAGACCGGTTACCGCGATGTTGTTCAGTGTCAGAATCTTGTACATGTCCCTATCCCCCGCATCAGATCGTTAAGATCGTATTGATGGACTCTCAGGTCACAGGGGCGTGGATTTGTTATTTTTCATCTTTACTGTCGCCGCGCCCGTTGCCGCCTGTGTTTTACACTCCCGATTAACCGTTACGTTTGGCGAAGTCGGCCATGAACTCGACCAACGTGTCGATGCCGGCTTCGGGCATGGCGTTATAGATGCTGGCACGCATGCCGCCGACGGAGCGATGTCCCTTGAGGGTGGTCAGGCCGACCTTTTTGGCCTCCTTGAGGAACAGCTCGTCCAGCTCCTCCCTGGGCAAGGTGAAGGGTACATTCATCCAGGAGCGGCAATGCTTGGCTACTGGGTTCTTGTAAAAACCTCCCGAACCATCGATGGCGGCATAGAGCTTTGCCGCCTTGCGCTGGTTGATCTCTGCCATCCCCTTCAGTCCACCGAGTCCCTTGAGCCACTCGAACACCAGCCCCGCCACATACCAGGCGTAGGTCGGCGGAGTGTTGTACATGGAGTCGTTTTCGGCGTGGATCTTGTAGTCGAGCATGGTGGCGACGCCGGGGGGCGCTTTGCCGATCAGGTCGTCACGGATGATGACGATGGTGAGCCCGGCCGGGCCGATGTTCTTCTGGGCGCCGGCATAGATGAGGCCGAATTTGCTTACGTCGACCGGGCGCGACAGGATGGTGGAGCTCATATCCGCCACCAGCGGCACACCACCGGTCTGCGGAATGTAGTCGAACTCGACGCCGCGAATGGTTTCGTTGGGGCAGTAGTGAACATAGGCGGCATCGGCGGAAAGTTTCAGCTCGCTTTGGGTCGGCACCGTGGTGAAGTTGCCTGCCTCGGAGCTCGCTGCGACATTCGCCTGGCAGAACTTCTTCGCCTCGGAAATGGCCTTCTTTGACCAGTCACCCGTGTTGATATAGTCAGCGCTGCCTTTGTCACCCAACAGGTTCATGGGGATCATGGCGAACTGCTGTGAGGCGCCGCCCTGCAGGAACAGCACCTTGTAGTTCGAGGGGATGTTCATCAACTCGCGCAGATCCGCTTCGGCCTTGGCAGCGATCTCCATGAACTCCTTGCCGCGATGGCTCATCTCCATCACCGACATGCCGCTGCCGTTCCAGTCGAGCATCTCGCTGCGAGCCTGGTCGATCACAGCCTCCGGCAACATCGCCGGTCCTGCGCTGAAATTGAAGACACGTGCCATCGATGAACCCCTTGTTGTCAGTTAGTGTTAATGGAGAAAACCGTTACTCATCCGTTCCTTCAGGTGTGGCCTCACCCTCCTCGTCCTCACCCGATTCGGCGACTCGCTCCAAGCCGATGAGCTTCTCGCCCTCGGTGAGGTTGATGAGGGTGACGCCCTGGGTGTTGCGCCCCAACACCGACACCTCGGCGACGCGGGTACGCACCAGCGTACCGCCATCGGAGATGAGCATGATCTCGTCGTCGCAGGAGACCAACACCGCACCCACCACATTGCCGTTGCGTTCGCTGGTCTGGATGGCGATGACACCCTGGCCGCCGCGGCCATGCACCGGGTATTCGCTGATTGCGGTGCGCTTACCGTAGCCGTTTTCGGTGGCGGTAAGCACGTCGCCTTCGGTGGCCACGATCAGCGCGATCACCTTCTGCTTGTCTCCAAGGCGCACGCCGCGCACGCCGCGCGCCACGCGCCCCATGGGACGCACGTCATCCTCGTTGAAGCGGATCACCTTGCCGTCGCTGGTGAAGAGCATGATGTCGCTCTTGCCATCGGTGAGCGCCACGTTGACCAGCTGATCGTCGTCGAGCAGTTCCACGGCGATGATGCCGGTGGAGCGCGGACGCGAGAACTCCTCCAGCGGGGTCTTCTTCACCGTGCCACTGGTGGTGGCCATGAAGATGTACTTGTCGGCCTCGAACTCGCGGATCGGCAGGATGGCGGTGATGCGCTCCCCCTCCTCCAGCGGCAGCAGGTTGACGATCGGCTTGCCGCGCGCAGCGCGGCCCGCCTGCGGCAGCTGATAGACCTTCATCCAGTAGACGCGGCCGCGCGTCGAGAAGCAGAGGATGGTGTCGTGGGTGTTGGCCACGAACAGCTTGTCGATGAAATCCTCCTCTTTGATGGAGGTGGCCGACTTGCCCTTGCCGCCGCGCTTCTGGGCACGGTAATCGGCCAGCGGCTGTGCCTTGGCATAACCCTCGTGGGAGAGGGTTACCACCACATCCTCCTCGCTGATCAGATCCTCCAGCGTGAGGTCCTCGTGGGCAGCGCGGATCTCGGTGCGACGCGCATCGCCGTACTGGTCGCGGATCGCCACCAGTTCGTCGCGGATCACCTGCATCAGTCGCTCAGCGCTGTTGAGGATGTCGAGCAGGTCCTGAATCACCACCAGCAGTTCGCGGTACTCGCCGAGGATCTTGTCCTGCTCCAGGCCGGTGAGGCGGTGCAGGCGCAGTTCGAGGATGGCCTGGGCCTGGGCATCGGAGAGGCGGTAACCCTCTTCGACAAGACCGAACTCCCTGGCCAGTCCGTCGGGACGTGAACTCTCGGCGCCGGAACGCGCCAGCATGTCGCGCACCACCCCCGATTCCCAGGTCTGCGCCATCAGGCCGATCTTCGCCTCGGCCGGATTCGGTGCCGCCTTGATCAGGGCGATGATGGGGTCGATATTGGCCAGCGCCACTGCCAGCCCTTCCAACACATGGGCGCGCTCACGCGCCTTGCGCAGCTCGAAAACGGTGCGGCGGGTCACCACCTCACGGCGATGGCGCACGAAGGCGTCGAGCATCTGCTTCAGGTTGAGCAGCTTGGGCTGACCGTCGGCGAGGGCCACCATGTTGATGCCGAAGACGTTCTGCATCTGGGTCTGCTTGTAGAGGTTGTTGAGCAGCACCTCGGGCACTTCGCCGCGCTTCAGCTCGATCACCATGCGCATGCCGTCCTTGTCGGACTCATCGCGCAGCTCGGAGATCCCCTCGACCTTCTTCTCCTTGACCAGTTCGGCGATCTTCTCCAGCAGGCGCGCCTTGTTGACCTGGTAGGGCAGTTCGGTGACGACGATGCGCTGGCGGCCGTTGTCCATCTCCTCGATCTCGGTGCGGGCACGCACCACCACACGGCCGCGGCCGGTGTGGTAGGCCTCATAGATGCCGCGTGCACCGTTGATGATGCCGGCGGTGGGGAAATCGGGACCGGGCACGAACTGCATCAGCTCGTCGATGGTGATCGAGGGCTGATCGATCACCGCCAGGCAGGCAGTGACCACCTCGGTGAGGTTGTGGGGCGGGATGTTGGTGGCCATGCCCACCGCGATACCGGCCGAGCCGTTGACCAGCAGATTGGGCAGACGGGTCGGCAGCACCTCTGGCTCCAGTTCCGAGCCGTCGTAGTTGGGGACGAAGTCGACCGTCTCCTTCTCGATGTCGGCGAGCAGCTCGTGGGCGATGCGCGACATGCGCACCTCGGTGTAACGCATCGCCGCCGGCGAGTCGCCGTCGACCGAGCCGAAGTTGCCCTGACCATCGACCAGCATGTAGCGCAGCGAGAAGGGTTGCGCCATGCGTACGATGGTGTCGTAGACGGCGGTGTCGCCGTGGGGATGGTATTTACCGATGACGTCACCGACCACACGGGCCGACTTTTTGTAGGGTTTATTCCAGTCGTTGCCCAGTTCGCGCATGGCGTGGAGGACGCGGCGGTGGACCGGCTTCAGGCCGTCGCGCACGTCCGGGAGGGCGCGCCCCACGATCACGCTCATGGCGTAATCGAGGTAGGACTGCTTCATCTCCTCTTCGATATTGACCGGAAGGACTTCTTTGGCGAATTCTGACATCGGGCGGTCTTATCCTTTTTGCACCGTCGCGGCCTTAAGGCCGGGCGTTTGAAAGCCTTTTAAAGGCCCGATGTTACCATATCCGACACCCCCACTGCATATGCAGTTTGCGCGCCGAGAGCGGCCATGCGTGCGTCTCAGCGAGGGGTGTCTGGGTTGAGTCACCCTTTTTTCATCAAGGCAGCCATCTTATCGGCCGTCGGATTGTGTACCACGCCGCGCTCGGTGACGATGGCATCGATCAGCTCTGCCGGGGTAATGTCAAAGGCCGGATTCCACGCCTCGGCCCCCTGGGGGGCAATGCGCTGCCCGGCAAGACTCAGCACCTCGTCGGGGGAGCGGTTCTCGATGGGGATGAGCTCACCGCTCGCCAATGACATATCGACCGTGGAGGTGGGAGCCACCACCATAAACCTCACCCCGTGGTGGCGGGCGCTGACCGCCGCGCTGTAGGTACCGATTTTGTTGGCCACGTCACCATTGGCGGCGATGCGGTCGGAACCGACAATGACCCAATCCACCCGGCCGAGCCGCATCAGGTGAGCCGCCGCGCCATCGGCGAGCAGCGTCACCGGGATCTTGTCCTGTACGCACTCCCAGGCGGTGAGACGGGCCCCCTGCAGCCAGGGACGGGTTTCGTCGGCGAAGACGCGCGCCACCTTGCCCGATGCAAAGGCGCTGCGGATCACCCCCAGCGCGGTGCCGTAGCCACCGGTGGCCAGCGATCCGGTGTTACAGTGGGTGAGCACGCCGCGCCCCTCCCCCTCCAGCAGCGCCGCCCCCAGCTCGCCCATCTTATAGTTGGCGGCGATGTCCTCCTGATGGATCGCCACCGCCTCGGCCAGCAGCGCCGGCTCCGGATCCAAGCCCTCCTGCAACTCGAACAGCTTGTGCCCCATGCGCTCCAGCGCCCAGAACAGGTTGACCGCGGTGGGGCGCGAGTGGGCCAGCACACTGAAGTCGCGCTCCATGGCGGCACGCCAGCCGGTGGGGTTCTGGGCAAAGCGGTGACGCGCTGCCAGCACCACCGCGTAGGCCGCCGTCACGCCAATGGCCGGCGCACCACGCACCACCATCTGCTTGATGGCCGCCGCCACCGACTCCGCCTCCTCGTATTCCAGGTAGACCTGCTCGTGGGGCAGCAGCCGCTGGTCGAGCAGCTTGAGCAATCCATTTTCCCAGATCACCGCGCGGATGGAGTCGTGCTTCATGGTGTCAATGCGCCTCGTCTGATTAGCCATTAAATGGTGCGGGATCTTACCAGAGGCTATCGCCACATTCCTGTCACAAAAACTTCAAAACCGTGTCATCGCATCGTCAGCCATCCGTAACAGTACCTCGCGATACTGCCCGCGCTTCAAGCATAAAACTCAAATATTTGGGAGAAGAATCAATGCACATTCGCATCAACAGCAGCTTGCTCGCTGCCGCCATCACGGCCGCGCTCGGTTTTTCCGCCTCCGCCGCCGCCGAGGTGACGGTTTACGGTATGGTTCATACCTCGGTTGCCCGTATTGCCCAGGATACCTGCAGCGACACGGTCACCATTAATTGTGACTACAGCTCCACCGCCGTGGCCAGCCACGCCTCGCGCCTGGGGGTGAAGGGTGACAAGAAAATGGATAACGGCTTAGAGGCGATCGGTGTCGCCGAATTTGAATATGACACCGTCGATGGGGCTTACTCCAAATCTACCACATACAACGATGTAGCTACCTCAACTGACGGCACAACTGTCACAGGGACAACAACCGTCAAGGATACTGACCACCAGATCTTCAAGCCACGCAATATGTATGTTGGCCTGAAAGGTGGTTTCGGTGAAGCACGCGTCGGCCACATGGATACCCCGCACAAGGTGTCCACTGCCAGCCTCGATCCGTTTGGTGACACCTACGCCGACTACAACAACATCATCACCGTCGACAACCGCCTGGGCAATGTTGTGGCCTACCTGAACAACTTTGGTCCAGTCGGTGTGGCCGCTGCCTATTACGCAGGCGATGACAGCGTCACCGGCGAAAACAACAAGAGCGCAACCAGCTTGATGGTTAACTACGACGCCAACGGACTCTACCTGGCGGGTGCCGTGGAGAGTTATGGTGACACCACCGGTACTGAGATGAAGCAAGCCAGTGTGGTGGGTGCTGGTTACGGTTTCGGTCCGGTCAAACTCGGCCTGGTTTATGAAAAGCTGGCCTACGAGGGCGGTAAGAAAGACCAGAACGAAATGTACGCCAGCTTGCAGTGGAAGGTAACCGACAACGGCACCGTCAAGGCCGCCTATGGCAAACGAAATGATGGCGTTGATACCACGGATGCCCCAGCCATGGCCGCCCTTGGTTACGACCACAAGATGGACAAGGCAATGTCGGTCTACGTCCTCTATGCCAATGGCACCGACGGCGGTCTGGCTAACAAGGGCAAACTGAAGGGTGACGGCAGCGCTCTGGCCCTGGGCGTCGCCTACAAGTTCTAACAATTACATTTTGGAGTGACATTCGGAAAGGGATCGCCACTTGGTGGTGACTTTCAGGGGTGCTGCCATGCACCCCTTTTTCTTTATTGCCCCGTCACTTGTCACCGATCATGGTTGCCCTGTATCGTTTGCGCCATGAAACACGTCACCACCCTCCTCCATGCCCGCTGGGTGATCCCGGTCGAGCCCTCTGGCCTTGTTCTGGAACACCATTCGGTCGCCATCGAGGATGGCCGCATCGTCGCCCTGCTCCCCAGCAACGAGGCGCGCCACCAGTTCACAGCCGAGCAGATTGTCGAGCTGGGCGAGCATGCCCTGATCCCCGGCTTCATCAATGCCCACACCCATGCGGCGATGACACTGATGCGCGGTTATGCCGACGACATGCCGCTGCAGATCTGGCTTGAGGAGCACATCTGGCCTACCGAGGCCGCCTGGGTCACTCCCGAATTCATCCGTGACGGTACCCGCCTCGCCATCGCCGAGATGCTGCGCGGCGGCACCACCTGCTTCAATGACATGTATTTTTTCCCCGACGAGGTGGCGCGCGAAGTGGCGCATGCGGGCATTCGCGCCGGGCTGGGACTGGTGGTGCTCGACTTCCCCACCGTCTGGGCACAAAACGCCGCTGAGTACCTGCACAAGGGGCTGGCAGTACACGACCAGGTGCGCCACAACCCACTGATTCACACCCTGCTGGCTCCCCACGCCCCCTACAGCGTGTCGGACGAACCGCTCAGCAAGGTGGTGATGTACGCCGAGGAGCTGGACCTGCCGGTCCACATGCACGTTCACGAGACCACCTCCGAGGTGAGCCAGGCACGCCTGCAGACTGGACGCACACCCCTGGAGCGTTTGACGGAACTCGGCCTGGTGGGTCCGCGTCTGCTGGCGGTGCACATGACCCAGTTGACGGACGAGGAGATCGCACAGTTCGCTTCTACCGGCGCCCACGTGGTGCACTGCCCCGAGTCCAACCTCAAACTGGCCAGCGGTTTCTGCCCGGTGCATAAACTGACACAGGCGGGTGTCAACGTGGCACTGGGCACCGATGGCGCCGCCAGCAACAACGATCTCGACATGCTGGGCGAGATGCGCACTGCGGCCCTGCTCGCCAAGGGGGTGGGCCACGATGCCTCCGCCGTGCCGGCAATGAGCGCACTGCGCATGGCCACCCTCAACGGTGCCAAAGCGATGGGCATAGACCACATCACCGGTTCCATCGAAACCGGCAAGGCCGCCGACCTGACCGCCATCCGGCTCGATCAGCTGGAGACGCAGCCGCTCTATAATCCGCTCTCCAAGCTGGTCTACGCCGCCACCCGTGAGCAGGTCACTGACGTCTGGGTCGCCGGCCAGCACCTGCTCAAAGAGCGGCAACTGACAACCCTCGACGAAGCAGATATCCTGCTGCGTGCCCAACGCTGGCGGCAAAAACTGCACCGCATCGAACAACCTTGAGAGGAATCCCCATGACGGCAGCGACCCACAACGTCGATCGCGGCGAGATCAACAAATTCGAAGAACTCGCCTCGCGCTGGTGGGACCCCCACAGCGAATTCAAGCCCCTGCACGACATCAACCCGCTGCGCCTCGACTACATCGATCAGCGCGCCGCCCTGAAGGGCAAGAAGGTGCTCGATGTCGGCTGCGGCGGTGGCATTCTTTCCGAGAGCATGGCGCTACGCGGTGCCGAGGTAACCGGTATCGATATGGGGGAGGCACCGCTATCGGTGGCCAAGCTGCACCTGCTGGAAACCGGGGCCAAGGTCGACTATCGCCAGATCACCGCCGAGCAGTTGGCGGAAGAGATGCCGGGCCAGTTCGATGTGGTCACCTGCATGGAGATGCTGGAGCACGTGCCCGATCCCGGTTCGGTCATTGCCGCCTGCGCCACCCTGGTCAAGCCGGGTGGACAGATCTTCTTCTCCACCATCAATCGCAACCCCAAGTCCTATATGTTCGCCATCGTCGGCGCCGAATACCTGCTGCGCCTGCTGCCCAAGGGCACCCACGACTTTGCCAAGTTCATCCGTCCCTCGGAACTGGAGAGCTGGATCCGCCACGGCGGTCTCGAACTGAAGGAGCTGACCGGCATGAGCTACAACCCGTTCAGCAAACGCTATTCACTCGGTGATGATCTCGACGTCAATTACCTGGCCTATTGCGTGAAGGCTTGAAGTGATCAAGACCGTTCTTTTCGATCTCGACGGCACCCTCGCCGATACCGCCCCCGATCTCGCCTGGGCCCTCAATCAGGTATTGATCGAGCAGGGGCGCGAGCCACTGCCCTTCGACACCATCCGCCCGGTGGTCTCCCACGGCGGCATGGCGCTGGTGCGTCTCGGCTTTGAAATCGAGCCCTCAGACCCGGCCTTCGATGCGTTACGCAATCGCCTGCTGGAAATCTATCGCGCCAACATCGCCCGCGAGACCACCCTGTTTCCGGGCATGCAGCAGCTGCTCGATACGCTCGAAGCACGCGGCCTCAACTGGGGGGTGGTGACCAACAAGCCAGCGTGGCTCACCGAGCCGCTGCTGGAGGCGCTCGGTGTGCGTCATCGCGCTGCCGCCATCGTCAGCGGCGATACCTTGCCCCAGCGCAAACCCCATCCGGCCCCTATGCTGCTCGCCTGCGAACAGGCCGGCAGTACTGGGCCGCAGTGTCTCTATGTGGGCGACGCCGAGCGTGACATCGAAGCGGGCCGCGCCGCCGGCATGAGAACACTGGTGGCGTTGTTCGGCTACATCGGTGCGGAGGACACACCTGAGCAGTGGCAGGCCGATGGGTCGGTTGCCACCGCACTGGAAATCCTCGAGTGGCTGGAACATCACCGCCAGATGGCTACCGCCGTCTGAGCCATGGCCGACTATTCAATGCTGACGTTAATTCTCACCGGCGCGGTCGCCGCGCTCGTTACCGCCGTCATCGCCATGCTCATCGCCCAGAGCCGCCTCGTTGTGCTGCGCGAGGAGAACACCCGCCTCACGGTCGAACTGGAGGCGGAGCGGCGCGCCCAGCAGGAACGTCAATTGGCACTGGAGGCCGCGCGCCGCCAGATCGCCGACAGTTTTAGTGCCATGGCCGCCGAAGCGCTGCGCCATAACAGCGGTGAGTTTCTCAAGCTGGCGCAGGAAAACCTCAAACAGTTTCATGTGCACGCCCAAGGGGAACTCGCTTCACGCGAAAAGGCGGTGGAAAATCTGGTCAAGCCGATCCGTGAGGCGCTGGCGAAAACCGAACAGCAGATCCATCTGATGGAGAAAGAGCGCCGCGAGGCCTACGGCTCGCTCAGCAAACATCTGGAGTCGATGAGCGAAACGCAACGGCTGCTGCAGGGCGAGACGCGCAACCTGGTGCAGGCACTGCGCCGTCCCGAGGTGCGCGGCCAGTGGGGCGAACTGACCCTGCGCCGCCTCGCCGAGCTGGCGGGCATGGTCGAACACTGCGACTTCTTCGAGCAGGAGAGCGTGCGCACCGCCGGGGGCAATCTGCTGCGCCCCGACATGTTGGTGCGTCTGCCGGGCGGCCGCGACATCGTGGTCGATGCCAAAACCCCGCTCGACGCCTATCTCTCGGCCGTCGAGGCCAGTGATGACGCCTCGCGCAAACAATTTCTGGAGAGTCATGCGCGCAAGGTGCGCGAGCGGGTAAGAGAACTGGCCAGCAAGAGCTATTGGCAGCAGTTCCCCAATGCCCCCGATTTCGTGGTGCTGTTCATCCCGGGCGATCAGTTCCTCGGCGCTGCGCTCGATCTCGATCGCAAGCTGCTGGAGGATGCGCTGGCCGAGCGGGTCATTCTCGCCACCCCCACCAGTTTCGTCTCGCTTTTGCGTGCCGTCGCCTACGGCTGGCGTCAGGAACAGCTGGCGGAGAACGCCGAGCAGATCCGCCAGGTGGGTGAAGAGCTCTACTCACGCCTCGCCACCTTCGGCGATCATCTGAGCAAACTGGGCAAGTCACTGGAGAGTAGCGTCGGCCACTACAACAAGGCGCTTGGTTCCTACGACACCCGCATCCTGCCGGGGGCGCGCAAGTTCACCGAACTGGGGATCCATCCTAAGAAGGAGATCCCCGCGGCAGAGCAGATCGAAACAGGATTGCGCAGCAGCAATGTCGAGGAAGGGGTGTAACAGGGCTTTCCCTTGCCCTGTTTCATTGGGTGCCCCCTGGAGCAGGTTGAATGGCAATAACCACCCATGAAAGTGCGGCGATGAACCATCCCACCCTGGAGCAGGCCTACGCCCACTGCCTTTCCCTGGCACGTAGCCACTACGAAAATTTCCCGGTCGCCTCGCTGATATTGCCCCGCAAGATGCGCCGGGCGGTAGCCGTGATCTATGCCTTCGCCCGTATTGCTGACGACCTTGCCGATGAGGGGCCTGGCGATGTGGATGAACGGCTGGCCCGCTTGAGTGACTATCACACCAAACTGGAACGGATGGCGGCAAACCAAGCCGTGGACGATCCCGTTTTCATTGCGCTGGCCGATACCGTCAGGCAGCACAACCTGCCATTGCAGCTGCTCTTCGATCTCCTATCCGCCTTCCGTCAGGATGTGACCCAAAAGTGCTATACCAATTTCGCTGCGCTGCGCGACTACTGCCGCCGCTCCGCCGACCCGGTGGGCCGCTTGCTGCTCCATCTGAATGGCAACGCCGATACAACCAACCTAACACTCTCCGATCAGATCTGCTCCAGCCTGCAGCTGATCAACTTCCTGCAAGATCTCGACCAGGATTATCGCGAAAACAATCGCATCTATATCCCGCTCGATGAGATGACGCAGCATGGCGTCGATGAAAGCTGGTTCCAGCAACGCCGCACTGATGCTGCGATGCAGGCCCTGCTAGCCCTGCAAATCGGCCGCGCACGCAGGATGATGCTGGCCGGTGCCGCGTTGGGAGAGCGGCTGCAAGGGCGTTTTGGTTTTGAAATACGTCTCATCGTGCAGGGGGGCCTGGCTGTGCTCGATCGTCTGGAGCAACAGAGGGCTGACCTCTTCTCCCGTCCCCGCCTGCGCCGCAGCGATATTATCCTGATGGCTCTGCGCGCCCTTTGAAATCACCCACTCGCATGCGGTGCTGTGCTACCTTAACGGTTAACAACAACCTGTTTTCCTTCTGATGACACCTGACGAACATTGCCAGCAACTCGCTGAAAAAAGTGGCTCCAGCTTTTATTACAGCTTCCTCTTCCTCCCCCCGGAGCAGCGCCGTGCCATCACCGCACTCTATGCCTTCTGCCGTGAAGTGGACGATGTGGTGGATGAGTGCAGCGACAGCAGCGTGGCACGCAGCAAGCTGGCTTGGTGGCGTGCTGAAGTGACGCGGCTCTATACGGGGGAGCCGCAACACCCCGTGACGATGGCACTGCTTGAGCCCGTGAAACGCTACAACCTCGCCCAGGAGCATCTGCTGGAGATCATCGACGGCATGGAAATGGATCTGGAGCAGACCCACTATGCCACCTTCAAGGAGCTCTCCCTCTACTGCTACCGCGTGGCCAGTGTGGTCGGGCTGCTCTCGGCGGAGATCTTCGGCTATGAGGATCGGCAGACGCTCAAATATGCCCACGATCTGGGCATGGCGTTTCAACTCACCAACATCCTGCGCGATGTGAAGGAAGATGTGGCGCGCGGCCGGGTTTACCTCCCCGAAGACGAACTGACACGGTTCGGTGTGACTCTCGATGACCTGCGCGCAGGCAGAATGCACGATGGCCTGCGTCAGCTGCTGCAATTCCAGGCAGAACGTGCGCGTCACTATTACGACACTGCCTTCCAGCGCCTGCCGGAGATCGATCGCTATCACCAGCGCAGTGGCCTGATCATGGCGGCCATCTACCTCACCACGCTGGATCGCATTGAAGCCCTTGGTTATCCGGTACTGCAACAACGTGTCTCGCTGCCACTGCTGCGCAAGCTTTGGCTCGCCTGGCGCACGGCCCGTCTTGAAACCAGACGCTTCCACAAATATCAGAGTAAAGTGGCTCACCCTAAGCGGCCATGAGCAGAGATGATCACAAAGAACCACCAGTGGTGATCGCCGGTGGCGGTTGGGCCGGTCTCGCCGCAGCGGTCGAATTGAGCGCGGCAGGTGTCCCGGTGCTGGTGCTGGAATCGGCGCGCCAGCTCGGCGGGCGGGCGCGTGGTGTGCGCTTTGGCAAAATGGCAGTGGATAATGGCCAGCACCTGCTGATCGGGGCCTACCGCGAAACATTGCGCTTGCTGGCCCTGATCGGACAACGCGAAGAGGCGGTGCTGCTACGCCGGCCGCTGCAGCTGCGCGTCCACGGGACTGACAGTACCCTCGATCTCAAAACCCCACCCCTCCTCCCCGCCCCGCTGCATCTGGGGTGGGGACTGCTCACGGCGGGTGGCCTGCCGCTGCGCGATCGCTGGCGTGCCCTGACCATGAGCCTGCGCTTGCGACTGGGGAATTTTTCGCTCGCGGAGGATCTCTCTGTCGCCGCCCTGCTCAGTCAGCACCGTCAGACGCCCCAACTCATCGAACAACTCTGGGAACCCTTGTGTCTTGCCGCGCTCAACACCCCGACCAAACAGGCCTCAGCTGAGGTTTTTCTCCGGGTGTTGCGTGACAGTTTCAACTACGCCCGCCGCGACTCCGATCTGCTCATTCCACGCCAGGATCTGGGCATACTTTTCCCGCACGCGGCATTCGATTTCATTGAGCAGCATGGCGGCTTGGTGCATCTCAATCAGCGTGTCTCAGCGCTGGTGACAGACAACAACCGAATTGCCGGCGTGACGGTGGATGATCAGCTGATTGCGGCTCGGGCGGTGATCGTTGCCACCTCGCCCCGCGTCGCCTCACGACTGCTCGTGCCCCACCCAGCCCTGAGAGAGACCTCGACACAGATCGAGCAGCTCATCCACGAACCAATCGTCACGGTCTATCTGCGCTACCCCGGCGGCTGCCAGCTGGAACTCCCTATGGAGGGGATGGGCGGCACCGTTGCCCAATGGCTGTTCGATCGTCGGGTGTGCGGCCAGGAGGGGGTGATCGGCGCGGTAATCAGCGGCAGCGGGCCCCATCTGGAGCTGGATAATCAGACTCTCTCCCGGCAGATCGCGGAGGAGCTGGCGTCGCGCTACCGCAGCTGGCCGGCCCCGCTGGAAAGCCAGGTGATCCGCGAGAAGCGTGCCACCTTCCGCTGTGAGGTCGGTATCAATGCCCGACGCCCATCGGTCACTACCTCCCTCAATGGACTCTGGCTGGCGGGCGACTATACCGACACTCGCTATCCCGCCACCCTCGAAGGAGCGGTGCGCAGTGGGGTACAATGTGCCCAAGAGATAATCACACGCTCCGCGTGACCCCGTTATTCCATCGACATGAGCACACCACCCATGCCCCAGAACAGGAAGGAGTATCAGGCTCGGCCTGATCTGCTAAAAGATCGTGTCATCCTCATCACCGGTGCGGGCGACGGCATCGGCGCTGCCGCGGCGCTGGCCTGTGCTGCCCACGGCGCCACCGTGATCCTGCTCGGACGTACCATCCGCAAGCTCGAAGCGGTCTACGACGCCATCGAAAAGGCCGGCCACCCATTGCCCGCCATCTATCCCATGAACCTGGAGGGTGCCGCGCCCAAGGACTACGTAGACCTGGCCGCCACTATCGACAAGGAGTTCGGCCGCCTCGATGGCATCCTCCACAACGCCGCCTACCTCGGCAGCCTCACCCCGCTGGACCAGTACAAGGTCGATGTCTGGTCGAGTGTCATGCAGACCAATCTTAATGCGCCGTTCCTGCTCACCCAGGCCTGTTACGAGCTGCTCAAGCACTCGCCCGACGCCTCGGTGCTCTTCACCTCCTCCGCCGTCGGCCGCAAGGGACGTGCCTACTGGGGCGGCTACAGCGTCTCCAATGCGGCGGTGGAAAACATGATGCAGGTCTGGGCCGACGAGTCGGAGACCAACACCACCGTCCGCTTCAACTCCATCGACCCGGGCGCGGTACGCACCGCCCAACGCGCCAAGGCCTACCCCGGCGAAGATCCCAACGCCACTCCTCGCCCAGAGGCGGTCATGGGCACCTATCTCTACCTGCTCGGCCCCGACAGCAAGGGCATCACCGGCCAGCAGTGGAACGCTCAGTAAGCGCGCTCTATCCGAAAGAAATCGAAAAAGGCGCCTGCGGCGCTTTTTTCATGTGATATGGTTTTGATATGAGCCATCCCAACGGATTCCCCCCGCTCCCGGCTGACTTGCTGTTTTACGCCAGCCCCTCCCATCCGTGCAGTTATCTGCCGGGGCGGGAGGCCGCCACACTGTTTGCCGATCCGCAGCGACTCATGAGCCCGGAACTCTACAGCGCCCTCTCCGACTATGGCTTTCGCCGCAGCGGCGACTATGTCTACCGGCCGCGCTGTGGCAGCTGTCAGGCCTGCCTCCCCTGCCGCATCCCAGTGACACAATTCCAGCCAGACCGCAGCCAGCGCCGTGTCTGGAAGCGCAATCTCGACCTGACCGTACAGCTCATGCCCCCCGACACCAGTGGCGAATATTTCGAACTCTACCAGCGCTACCTGCGCAAGCGGCACGACGACGGCGCCATGGACGCCGACGATCGCGAACAGTACCGCCGTTTTCTTACCAGCCGCTGGAGCGACACCTGGTTCGTACTGTTTCGCGCTGTGCAGAAACTGGTGGCCGTCGCGGTGGTCGACCAACTCAACCAGGGACTCTCTGCGGTCTATACCTTTTACGATCCCGACGAGGAGCAGCGCAGCCTCGGCACCATGGCCGTACTTTGGCAGATCGAACAGGCCAGGCGCATGGGCCTCCCGTATCTCTACCTGGGGTACTACATCAAAGAGAGCCGAAAGATGGCTTACAAGCAGCACTACCGTCCGCTGGAGGTTTTTCAAGACGGAAAATGGGGACTCCTTCACATTTAATCCCCCTAACTGTCTAAATGAAACGTTATACTGCCCCCAACACAACCCCTCCGTGGTTGTGGGAAAGGAGGCAACATGCTGAGCTTCATCTACCAGCTGGCCCGCACCTTCGAGCTGGAACACGGCTACCCACCCAATCTGCTCTACCTCAACCCCCGCCACTACCCCGCCCTGATGAGCGCCCTGCCCGAAGAGGGCACGCATGAACAACTGCGCCAGCGCCTCACCATGGAGATCATCCTGACCGACGAGGTGGTGCATCCGCACGTGGCGTGGACGCGGCTGGCGCTGCGCAACGCCGGGTAACAAGCGGGATAGCGGAGAATATCGCCCGCCAGGGGTGACAAGTCGCCGTTTCCGACCATAATCCTTTGCCTCAGGGGGCGAAATGGGGCAGAATTAGCCGCTATTTTTCGGGCCCCTGCACACACGGGCAGATTTCACAGGACTGATCCACCGCGAGGTTTAAGCGCTACCGTATGGCAAAAGAAGAAGGCATTGAGATGGAAGGAACGGTCATCGAGACCCTTCCCAACACCACTTTTCGCGTACAACTGGAAAACGGCCACATCGTCACCGCCCACATCTCCGGCAAGATGCGCAAGAATTACATCCGCATCCT
>DASWUD010000101.1:0-2040 GCA_036401755.1 Gammaproteobacteria bacterium | reverse complement strand
AAGACAGTGAGCGCTCACGGTCTGCATACCGTCTGCGAGGAGGCGCGCTGCCCCAACCGCGGCGAGTGCTGGAGCCGTGGCACCGCCACCTTCATGCTGCTGGGCGACACCTGCACCCGCGCCTGCGGCTTCTGCGCGGTGAAAACCGGCCGCCCCGGCACCGTTGACTTGGACGAGCCGCGTCGCGTCGCCGAGGCGGTGCTCGGCATGGGGCTCGACTATGTGGTCCTCACCTCGGTTAACCGCGACGAGCTGCCCGACGGTGGTGCAGGGATCTTCGCCGAGACGCTGCGCGAGCTGCGCCAGCGCCAGCCCGCCATCGGCATCGAAGTGCTCACCCCCGACTTTCGCGGCTGCCAGGAGCAGGCTATCGCGCTACTCAGCGCAGCGCTGGGTGATGGCGGCCGGCTGGTGTGGGGACATAATGTGGAGACCGTTCCCTCCCTCTACCAGACGGTGCGCAAGGGGGCCAAATACGACCGCTCGCTGCGCCTGCTGCAACTGGCCGCCGCGCTGCCGCGCGTCGAGACCAAATCGGCGTTGATGCTGGGGCTCGGTGAGCGTTTCGATGAAGTGGTGGCCGTGCTGCGTGACCTGCGCGCCGTCGGCGTCGAGCGTGTCGCCCTCGGCCAGTACCTGCGCCCCACCCGCTATCATTTGCCGGTGCTGGAGTACGTCACCCCCGAGCAGTTCCAGCGCTACGGCGAAGTGGCGAAAGAGCTCGGATTTTCCTGGGTGAAATCGGGCCCGATGGTGAGAAGTTCTTACCACGCCGAGGAGTAGTAAAGAAATTACACCGCATAGAACGCAAAGAAGAATATTGTTAAGTCACCTTGGCGATCTTCGCGTCCTTTGCGGTTCAAGATTTTTTGATTTTAGGAGAGACGTAATTGGCTAACCGTACACCGCTTTATGAAGCCCACGTCGCGCTCGGCGCGCGCATGGTCGATTTCGCCGGATGGGAGATGCCCATTCAGTACAAGTCGCTGATCGAGGAGCACCACGTGGTGCGCAACAGCGCCGGCATGTTCGACGTGTCGCACATGTGCGTGGTCGATCTGCAGGGGGCGCGCACCCGCGAGTTCCTGCGCTTTCTGGTCGCCAACGACGTGGAGCGTCTCGACAGCAAGCCGGGCAAGGCGCTCTACACCTGCATGCTCAACGAGCAGGGCGGGGTCATCGACGACCTGATCATCTATCACATGGACGATGTCTGGTACCGCCTGGTGGTCAATGCCGGTACCCGCGACAAGGATCTCGCCTGGCTGCGCCGCCAGGCTCCCTCCTTTGGCGTCGAGGTGACCGAGCGCGCCGAGCTGGCGATGATCGCCGTGCAGGGGCCGCAGGCGCGCGACAAGGTCCACGCAGTGCTGGGCAGCCGTGCCGATGGCGCGCGCCCCCTGGAGCGCTTTAGTGCCTACGCCGGCAACAACGACCTGTTCATTGCCCGCACCGGCTACACTGGCGAGGATGGTTACGAGGTGGTTTTACCCGCTGAAGAGGCCGAAGACCTGTGGAACCAGCTGCTCGGTGCCGGGGTCGCTCCGTGCGGCCTGGGCGCCCGTGATACCCTACGCCTCGAAGCCGGCATGAACCTCTACGGCCAGGATATGGACGAGCACATCACGCCGCTGGAAGCGGGGCTCACCTGGACCGTCGCCTTCGAACCGCTCGATCGCCAATTCATCGGCCGCCCGGTGCTCGATGCCCAGCGTGCCAACGGCGCACCGCGCCAGCTGCTGGCCATCGTGCTGGAAGAGAAGGGGGTGCTGCGTTCCCACCAGAAGGTACGCGCGGCGGTCGGCGAAGGGGAGATCACCAGCGGCAGCTTCTCACCCACCCTGTCGGTCGGCATCGCCTTCGCGCGCCTGCCTGCCGGACAAGTAACAGAATGCGAAGTGGAGATGCGCGGCAAGTGGCTGAAGGCGCGGGTCATCAAGGCGCCCTTCGTGAAGAACGGCAAAGCCAATTTCTAAAATTCGCTGAAGGCGTGCTGGCGGCGTTGGAAATGAACTCAAAATGCTCATTTACTCTTATGTA
>DASWUD010000100.1:0-10960 GCA_036401755.1 Gammaproteobacteria bacterium | reverse complement strand
ATGAGGGCGACCCGTCAATAGCATGAACGGTCAGACACAAAACCCTGGGGCTCCACTCTCGCTTCGGCATCGCTTGGCGAACTGCTGACGCTTTTGCAGGTTGCGCCGGAGCGCGGTCTGTCGGCTACGCAAGCTGCGACGCGTCTCAAACAGCACGGCTATAACGAAGTGGCCGAGTTGCGCCGCCATCCGCTGCGCCGGTTTCTCGGCAAGTTCTGGGGCATGTCGGCCTGGATGCTGGAGCTGATCATGGCCCTGTCGGCCTATCTGCATAAATATTCCGACCTGGTGATCGTCAGCGCACTGCTGCTCATCAACGCCATACTGAGTTTTATGCAGGAGCAGCGCGCCGCCACGGTGGTGGCGACGTTGCGGCGCAGGCTGCAGGTCAGCGCGCGCATCCTGCGCGATGGCGTCTGGCAGCTCCATCCCGCGCGTGAACTGGTGCCGGGCGACATTGTGCGGCTGCGCGCCGGCGACATCATTCCGGCCGACATCCGGCTGCTGAGCGGTGCAATGAATATCGACCAGTCGGCCCTCACCGGTGAATCGCAGGAGGTCTCCAGGCAGCTGGGGGAGGTGCTCTCCTCCGGTTCGGTGATTCGTCACGGCGAGGGCAACGGCGTGGTGATTTTGACCGGCGCGCAAACCTATTTTGGCCGCACCACCGAGTTGGTACAGCTGGCGCGACCGAAGCTCCATATCGAAGCGGTGGTGACGAAGGTGGTGCGCTGGCTGCTGGTCATCGTCGGCACGTTGCTGAGTGTGGTCGGCGCGCTCTCCCTCGCCCGCGGCCTGCCACTGGTGGAGATCGTCCCGCTGCTGCTGGTGCTGTTGATGGGCGCGGTGCCCATCGCCCTGCCCGTCATGTTTACCGTCACCATGGCCGTGGGCGCAAAGGAGCTGGCCCGGCGCGGCGTGCTGGTCACACGCCTCAGCGCGGCGGAGGATGCCGCCACCATGGACACCCTTTGCGTGGACAAGACGGGCACCATCACCATGAACCGGCTCACGGTCACGGATGTGATCCCACTGGAGGGGACGAACGCCTCCCAGGTGCTGCTGGCCGGCGCGCTCGCCTCGCAGGAGGCGGACCAGGACCCCATCGATATGGCATTTCTTGCCGCGGCAAGGGAGCGCCACCTCTTCGCCACCGGCACGCCACCACCCATCTCCTTCACCCCGTTTGACGCGCAGACGCGGCGCACCGAAGCACTCATCGAGCTGAACGGCGAGCGGCTGCGTGTCATGAAGGGGGCGGTGCGCAGTATCGCCGTGCAGTGCGCGCTCTCGGCGACAGCGAGCGCGGCGCTGGAGGCACGGCTCGGCGAGTTAGCCCAAAAAGGCTATCGGACGCTGGCGGTGGCGCAGGGTAGTGAAGGCGGGCCGCTGCGCATGATAGGTCTGGTGACGCTGTACGATCCACCCCGGCCCGATGCAGCTGAGTTGATCGCCACACTGCACCGTGTCGGTGTGCGGGTGAAGATGCTGACCGGTGATGCGCTGGCGGTGGCCAGTGAAATCGCACGCGGGGTTGGCCTCGCCGACATCCGGCGTGTCGGCGAGCTGAAGGCCCAGCGTGCTCCGTCCGAACAGCCGAGTGGCGAACTGCTGGCAGGCGTGGATGGCTTTGCCGAGGTCTATCCGGAGGACAAGTACACCGTGGTGCGTTACCTGCAGGAGCATGGCCATGTGACCGGCATGACCGGTGACGGCGTCAACGATGCTCCGGCACTGCGCCAGGCCGAGGTGGGCATCGCCGTGAGCAGCGCCACCGATGTGGCCAAGGGGGCAGCCAGTGTGGTACTGACCGAACCGGGCCTGACCAACATCATCGCGCTGGTCGAACAGGGACGCACCATCTACCAGCGCATCCTCACCTGGATCATCAACAAGATCAGTCGCACTATTCTCAAGTTGGCCTTTGTCTCGATCACCTTCGTCATCACCGGCAAATTCGTGGTCACCGCCTTCATCATGCTGCTGCTCACCTTCATGACCGACTTTGCCAAGATCACACTCTCCACCGACCGGGTGCGATCTTCGCCGCTGCCCGAAAGCTGGAACATTGGTGGCATCACGTTCGTCTCGGCGCTATTAGGCGTGATGATGACGGCAGAGGCGCTGCTGCTGTTGTGGCTCTGCTGGAAACCGTTCGGTCTGGCGAGCGACGAAAACGCACTCTACACCTTCAGCTTTCTGACACTGCTCTATCTGGCGATCTTCTCCATCGTCTCGGCGCGGGAGCGGCGCTGGTTCTGGTCGAGCATGCCGAGCCGGCCGCTGCTGCTGGCGCTTGCTGCGGATGCGCTGATCGGCACCCTGCTGGCTGTCTCCGGCATCCCCAGCCTGGCACCCCTGCCACCCGGGCAGGTGGCGTTGATCTTCTTCTACGCGATGTTCTCCTGCCTGGTCATCAACGATAGTCTCAAGGTATTACTGGTCCGCAGGCTGGCTGGCTCGACTAAAACGGGCGTAACACCACCCTGAGCTGGCAGTGCCGCGGGCCATCTCCGTGACGTTATTTGTGCGAAGATAAGCGCCGTCGTACCGGCGCCGTTGCGAAAGCCCATCTGTTTCCAGGCACACAGCACTACGCGTGCGCAGCGGCAAGGTGCAAACCACGTTAACCACGAAGTACGCAAAGCAAAGTCCGGCAACACATGGCTACTTTGGTGTCTTTACTCTTGCAGAGGTAACAACCATGACCAACCCCGACTCCCTCGAAAGTCTGCGCCAACGCCTGGAACAGTTCGCCAGGGCGCGCGACTGGGAGCAATTTCATTCACCGAAGAATCTCTCCATGGCGCTGATCGCGGAGGCGGCGGAGCTGGTGGAGCACTTTCAGTGGCTGAGCGAGGCGCAGAGCAGCGCGCTCGATGATAAGAAGCTGGAAGAGGTGCGACTGGAACTGGCCGATATCCTGCTCTACCTGGTGCGTATTTCGGATCGGCTCGGCATCGATCTGGTCAGGGCCGGCAACGACAAGATCGACATCAATGAACAGCGTTATCCGGCCGACAAGGTGAAAGGCTCGGCCAAGCGCGCGCAAGAATACGAAAAATAACTCTCACCGTGCTGCCGCAGCCGCTTATTGAACTCGGCGAGGATGGGCGCACGCCGATACACTCAAGGTGGAGCGCCTCGTGGCCTTTCACTCCTGGCTAACTTGCTCGAGGATCGACAGCACGTCGTTGTGCCAGCGCCGGAAGAGATAAGCCACCTCGGGGTCTGGGACCAGGTTGGCCATGCGTGCGGGGTCCTCCATCACCACAATGGTCTCTTCCTCCTCGGCGAAGATGGTCATGTGCAACGGCAAATAGGGGATCAACTGTGGATAGCGCGAGGTGAGCATGCGTATCTCGTCGATCTTGCCGAAGAAGACCACGCGATATTTATCGGTGGTAAAGCCGCTGCCGGTCAGACCGATATCGACGCGCTGTACCCGCGACAGGGTATAACCGTGGTCGCCGATGGCGCTCTGCAGTGTCAGCATCGCCTCGGGGAAGCTGTGGGGCGAGCGCACCATCATCAGCTCCTGCGCCGCGCCAGGGAGCGCGCACAGTAGCAGTAGCACCGCAAGCCCGACTCTTCTCATCTGCGTAAACGGACTCATATGGTGGCCTCCTCGATGATGCCCTTATAGACGTCGGTCATCTCTTCGCAGGGGACATCCAGCTCTTCGTTGTTGAACAGGCGGCTCTGATATTTCGGATTGATCGACATCACCTTTACCACGCCGTCCTGCTCCACCACCGTAATGCGGCATGGCATGAACAGGCCGATACGCGGATCGAGCGAGAGGGCCTGGTTGATAAAATTGAAGTTGCAGAAGTAGACGATTACCTGGTGGTGGTCCTCCTTGGCCTCCGGCACGAAGCCGTTATCGAGGGTCTGGATGCGGATCACCACGAAGTTCTTGCCCACAATGGCCCGCTTCAGGTTTTCCACCGTCTCCTCGACCGAGTAGGGCGACGCCATCTCCAGCACCGGTGCCTCATCCTCTGGCGGGCGCCAGAGGAGCGGCGCGGTTTCGAAGGAGCGCACATAGGCGACGATATCGTTGATGTCGCGCTCCTTCAGCCCCATGGCGAGATACGACATCATCGGCGTCCCCTCGCGCCCCTTCATCAGGGTCTGCTTGATCATGCTGTCGCTGGCGGCCGTGAGGAAACCTTTGTTGTTGAGTGCCGGCGGCATCACCGGCAATTCGCGCGGGCGCGAGAAGGTGACGCCGGTGCCGTGCCCACCCTCACCCTTCGCACCATGACAACCCGCGCAATGTTTCCCGTAGAGCTCTTTGCCGCGCGACACATTACCCTTCACCCGCCTATCGCTATGGGAGATCACCTGTTGGCTGGGTGCCCAACTGCGCAAATGTTTGACGAGGGCGCTCACCTGCGCATCGCTCAAATCGGTAAAGGCGGGCATGACACGGCCGGGACGACCCGTGCGGATGGTCTTGAACAGGAACTCATCGTCCACCGTGGCAAGAAAGGCGGGCAAGGCGATCGGCACCCCCACGCCGCCTCGCCCCTGGCTCCCATGGCAGACGGCGCAGTGCTGACCGTAGAGCTGTGCGCCATCGGGGGCGGCGCACAACGAGGTCGCGGCCAGCAACAGCACGCCCAGCAGAAGTGTCCGTATCGCCATATCCAAGTCCTTGTTGATGGCAGGGGGATTATCGCTATGTTAGCCAATGGTCATTGGCTAACATAGTCCTCGATCAACATCGCTACTCTACACCGCCATGAAAGGCGCATGACCCACAGAGCGGCATCCACCACTTCGAGGCGCTCGATCCCTGGCACGCGCTGCCGGCCAATAACCGCACCCCCTGAATTAGTGACCCGCCAAGAATAACTTCGCCAAGATGTTTATGCCCTTCAGGGTGCGAAGACCGCCAAGGCGGGATTACAGAGGAAGGCGTTTGCCCATTTCTTTCGCGGGCTTCTCCTTGGTGGTCTTGGCGTCCTTTGCGAGAGCCTACCTGGCTCAAGATCTATAAAAACAGCGAGTTAGCCCGCGCACAGGGTAACAGCCTCGCCCCCCTGCTCCGTGAGCACGCTGCTCAGCACGGCAAACAGCTCGGCGCCATCGCTGTCGCGGCGCCACGCGCCGCTGGCCGCGTCGAAATCGAAGTGGAAACCGCCGCTGCGCGCCGCCACCCAGAGCTGGCGCACCGGCGTCTGGCGGTTGATGATCACCTGGCTGCCATTGCCCAGAGCCAGCGTCAGCACACCGCCGCTGTTCTCGTAATCGATGTCGGCGTCGCTGGCATCGGCCGCCTCCTCGATGGCCAGCAGGGTGGCATCGATCTGGCGATTGAATTCGGATTCGGTCATGGCGCTCTCCTCACACGATGGCGGAGTGACAAAGATAAGGAGCTGCCGGCGCCGGCGCAAGGAGGGTTATGGAGATGATCAAGGGCGGCTATACTGTGGCCTCTTTATGACTCACCTCGGGAGTGCGGTAATGAGATCGTGCTGGGCACAATACGCCCTCTGGGCCACCATCGTTGCGTTGGGTATCGCCACCCTACTCAGCGGCTGCGGCGCCAAGGGCGACCTCTACCACCCCGCCACCCCGCAACAGCAGACCACGAACTGATCAGCCATGGACTTTTTTAACTACCGCGACGGCCACCTCTTCGCCGAGGAGGCCGACCTCGAAGCCGTTGCCCAGCGTTTCGGCACCCCCTGTTATGTCTACTCGCGTGCCACCTTGGAGCGCCACTGGCGCGCCTTCGATGCCGCCTTCTCCAGTGTCGACCACCTGGTCTGCTACGCGGTAAAGGCCAACGCCAACCTCGGCCTGCTCAACGTCATGGCGCGCCTTGGCTCCGGCTTTGATATCGTCTCGGTGGGCGAACTGGAGCGGGTCATCGCCGCCGGTGGCGACCCCCACAAGGTGGTCTTCTCCGGGGTCGGCAAGCGCGCCGACGAAATGCGCCGTGCGCTGGAGGTGGGCATCCACTGCTTCAACGTCGAATCGGAAGCGGAGCTGGAGCGGCTCAACCAGGTGGCGGGCGAACTGGGCATGAAGGCGCCCATCTCGCTGCGCGTCAATCCCGACGTGGATGCCAAGACCCACCCCTACATCTCCACCGGCCTGAAGGAGAACAAGTTCGGCATCGCCATCGAAGAAGCGCCGCTCATCTATCTGCGCGCCGCCGCGATGGCCAACCTCGAGATCGTCGGCGTCGACTGCCACATCGGCTCGCAGCTCACCGAGACACGGCCGTTCGTCGATGCGCTGGACAGGGTACTGCAGCTGGTCGACACCCTCCTCGCCAAGGGGATCGCGCTGCGCCACATCGACATCGGCGGCGGCCTGGGCATCACCTACCGTGACGAGACGCCGCCGCTGCCCGGTGACTACGCGGCGCCGCTGCTCGACAAGCTGGCCGGGCGCGATCTCAAGGTGATCCTCGAACCGGGGCGCGCCATCGTCGGCAATGCCGGCGTGCTGCTCACCCGCGTCGAGTATCTCAAACACAACGCAGAGAAGAACTTCGCCGTCGTCGATGCGGCGATGAACGATCTGATGCGCCCCGCCCTCTACCAGGCATGGATGGACATCATCCCGGTGAATCAGCGAACTGATCGCGCTGCGCGCCATTATGATGTGGTCGGTCCGGTGTGCGAGACCGGTGATTTCCTGGGCAAGGAGCGTGAGCTGGCGATTGAAGCCGGCGACCTGCTGGCGGTGCGCTCGGCCGGCGCCTACGGCTTCTCCATGAGTTCCAACTACAACACCCGGCCGCGCGCCCCGGAGGTGATGGTGGATGGCGACAAGATGCATCTGGTGCGTCGCCGCGAGACCATCGAAGGGCTCTACGCCGACGAGTCGCTGCTGCCGGAGTGACCATGAGCCACTTCGAAAACCCCACCATGGAGGAGATCCGCGCCCTGCTGCAGCGGGTGCGCACCATCGCCGTGGTGGGGTTGTCACCAAAGCGCAACCGCCCCAGCCACGCGGTGGCCGAATCACTGCAGTGCTTCGGCTATCGCATCATCCCGGTGCGTCCCGCGGTGGAGAGCGTGCTCGGCGAAAAGGCCTACGCGGAGCTGCGCGACCTGCCAGAAAAACCCGATCTGGTCGATGTATTCCGCGCTCCCGAGCACGTCGGCCCCATCGTCGACGAGTGCATCGCGCTCGGCATCAAGGCCATCTGGCTACAGGATGGCGTCATCAACGAAGCGGCCGCGCTCAAGGCGCAACAGGCCGGCCTCACCGTCATCATGGATCGCTGCATCTATCGCGACTTCATGCGGCTGATGCAGCCGTAGCGAACAACAGGCTTCGCTGAATCAAACAGAAGAGGGCGCAATTGCTGTGCCCTCATCAATGGTTACTATTCCTTGCGATTGGCAAGTGTCTGAAGATTTTCGTTGATCTTGAAGGCCACCACCAGCAACTCACTGCCGATACGCGCAGCGACCACCCCACCGAGCATCACACCCAGCCCGCTGGTGAACCTGGCGAAGGTCATCTTGTCACCGGCGAACATGACACTCAGGCCGCTGACCGCCACATAGAGCAGCGCCAGCCAGTAGAGCAGGGTGATCACCTTGGGGGTGAGCAGCTCATCGAAGAAGAAGATATCTCTGATATTGAACATGTTAACTCCTTGCAGATCACGAGGTTCGAAATTTGTGTTGCCGCCACTCCCGTCACCTCTGACATGACCTTGGGAGACTATTGCCAGATCTTGCGGTAGGCAGCGAGCAGCCGCTGGTGGGTAGCGCAATGTTCCAGATTGCTGCCCAGCGCCACCAGGCCAAAGAAGCGCTCTTCATTGTTCAGCAAGGCCTCGGCCTGCTGCAGGGCCGTAACGCCATACAGCTTGGCCAGCGCGGTGCGGTAGGGCTCACTGTCGCCAAGATTCAGCAGGCTTTCGATGCAGCGGTAGACACGCTGGCGCGCGTCGCTCAATTGATTGAAGTGGCGCAGCCAGTGGCACCCTTCGAGGATCATCTCCTCGTTACCGGCGGCCAGCGCCAGCAGCGTCTTCAATTCACCGATGCGCAGCTCCCGCCATAACGAGCCGGGATCGGCAGCGAGGCCGATGAGGGGTGCCACCGGCGCATGATCATCGAGAGCCAGCGCCTCGATCACTTCGAGCACCGCCTCGCACTCCTCGCTGTTCAGTTCGGTGAGGCGTAGCAGCGGCGGACGCAGCAGATTGCCAACGCTGTTGTTGTCCCACTCCAGGTCATCGACCGGATAGATGTCGGACATGCCGGGGACGATGATGCGGCAGGCGTAGACGCCGAGATGGGTGAAGTCGGCGACGTAGATGTCGTGGCCCATGGCGTGGATCTTATCCACCAGCCACTGGTAGTCCTCTGCGGTGGTGGTGCTGAAGTTCCAGTCGACGAATTCGAAATCGGCTTCGCTGCCGAGGAAATTCCAGCCGATCACGCCGCTCGAATCGACGAAGTGCAGCTCCAGATTCTGCGCATGGGCGATCTCCTCCATGTCGAAGCCCGGCTCGGGGAAGCCACCCAGCGCATCGAGGGCGCGCCCCTGCAGCAGTTCGGTGAGGGCGCGTTCCAGGGCGATCTCAAGTCGCGGATGAGCACCGAAGCTGGAGAAGATCCCCTGATCATGGGGATTGAGCAGCGTGACATTCATCACCGGATATTGCCCACCCAGCGAGGCATCCTTCACCAGGATCGCGAAGCCCGCCGCACGCAGTCCGGCGATGCCGGCGGCGATGTGCGGGTAGCGCGCGATCACTTCGTCCGGCACGTCGGGCAGGCAGAGCCCTTCGGCGATGATGCGGAACTTGATGTGGCGCTCGAAGATCTCGGAGAGTGCCTGGGCGCGTGCCTCGGGCAGGGTGTTGCCGGCCGCCATGCCGTTGCTTGCATAGAGGTTGCCGATCAGATTGACCGGGAACCACGCGGTCACGCCATCACGCAGCCGCACATAGGGAATGGCACAGATGCCGCGCGCGGCATTGCCCGAATTGAGATCGACCAACCGCGCGGCGGTGACACTCCCCTCCGGGTTGTAGTAGTCGTGCAGTTCGGGGGTGAGCAGTTCGCTTGGCCACACCTCATCACTTTCCAACGGGAACCAGCGCTCCTGTGGGTAGTGGGTATAGTCGTGGTTGGCGATCTGCTCGCCCAGGTAGTAGTGGGTCCAGAAGTAGTTGGTGCTGAGGCGTTCGAAGAATTCGCCCAGGGCGCTGGCACGCGCCGCCTGCTCCGAGCCCCCCTTGCCGTTGCTAAAGAGCAGTGGGCAGTCGCGCTCGCTGATATGCACCGACCAGACCCCCTCCACCGGATTGAGCCAGGAGCGCTCCACCACATGAAAACCGTGGCTTTGCAGGCGCGCCTGCATCGCAGCGATGGAGGCTTCCAGGGAGGCGTCCTTCCCCGCGATAAAGTGTTCAGTGGGCATTTTGATGGTCCTGCGCGCCGAGCGGCTTGGCTGAAATATGTGTGCCAAGCCATTCTATACCGTATTGACCGCCTGGCCCACCGCGCTGTTGTGAGCTGGCTGACACACTCCCCGCGTGGTCACTCGGTGTTGCCTATACTCCCTCTGTCCAGCCGCTATCGGCACACATTGCGTCCGCTCCGCCCTCCTCGGAATCTCATCCATGGAAATCCTGCTGCTGATTGCTCTCATTCTGCTCAACGGGCTGTTTGCCATGTCGGAGATCGCCCTGGTGGCCGCGCGGCGCGGGCGCCTGGCACGGTTGGCCGAAGAAGGTGACCGTGCCGCCGCCGTGGCCATCAAGCTGCACGACGATCCCACACGCTTTCTCTCCTCCATCCAGATCGGCATCACCTCCATCAGCATCCTCAATGGCATTGTCGGCCAGGCAGTCCTGGCCGAGCCTTTGGCCCTGCAACTGCAAAAGATCGGTTTGCCGGCGGAGACGAGCAACCTCCTTGCCACGGCGCTGGTGGTGGTGGTCATCACCTATGTTTCGATCGTCATTGGTGAGCTGGTGCCCAAACGCATTGGCCAATTCAATCCCGAGGGGATTGCCCGGCGGGTGGCACGGCCGATAGTTCTGCTCGCGCGGCTCACACATCCCTTCGTGCGCCTGCTCTCTTTCTCCACCGATGCGGTGCTGCAACTGCTGGGCACGCGCAAAATGCAACACCCCACCGTCACCGAGGAGGAGATACACGCCATGCTGGAGGAGGGTTCAGAGGCGGGGGTCATCGAACAGCAGGAACACACCATGGTGCGCAATATTTTCCGGCTGGATGAACGGCCGATCGCCTCACTCATGACACCGCGCGCCGACATTGTCTATCTCGATCTGAACGTGCCCTTTGCCGAAAATCTCCAACGCGCCACCGAATCGATCCACTCCCGTTTTCCCGTGTGCGAAGGCGGTCTGTCCGAGGTACGCGGCATCATCAGCGCCAAGGAGATCCTCAAACTCACTTTTAAAAAGGATTACCTCGATTTATCGACACAGCTACAGCCCGGCGTGTTCGTGCCGGAGTCGCTCTCGGGCATGGATCTGCTCGAACATTTCCGCGCCTCGGCCGCCCATATGGCCCTGGTCATCGACGAATATGGCGATATTCAGGGGCTGGTAACGCTGCACGATGTGCTGGAGGCCGTCACCGGCGAGATGCAGCCGTTCAATGTCGAGGAGGCCTCGGCGGTACAGCGCGAGGATGGTTCATGGTTGCTCGACGGATTGATCCCGATCCCTGAGTTAAAGGACCAGCTTGCCATGAAGAGCGTCCCTGCCGAGCAGGAGGGGCAATACCACACCCTCGGCGGTCTGATGATGTGGGTGCTGGCGCGCCTGCCCAAAACCGGTGATGTGATCGAGTGGCAAGGGTGGCGGCTGGAGGTGGTGGATATGGACGGCAACCGCATCGACAAGGTGCTGGCCAGCCGAATTCACGAACGCGCCGCAGATGAAACGCAGAAGGGGCAATGAGAGGCGGGTGTTGCCCCGCCTCCCCGAGTT
>DASWUD010000099.1:0-5768 GCA_036401755.1 Gammaproteobacteria bacterium | reverse complement strand
TTATCGGCAATGGGATCGAGAATCGCGCCAAGGGTGGTTCCCCAGCCGCAGTTGCGCGCGAGATAACCGTCAACGGCATCGGAGAGACCTGCCACAGCGAAAATCAGCAGTGCAGAAACAAACTCTCCCCTCAGCAATGTCACCACGAGCGGCACCAGCAACAGCAGCCGCAGCAGTGTGATCAGGTTGGGGATATCGCGTCGTGTCACGGGGCCAGTCGATAGAGCCGGTCACCGGGCCGGGCCAAGGATGCGGGGGGATCGGGCAGTAAGGTGAGCGGCACCAGGCGGTTGTCAAAACCGAGCTGCTGCTGCAATGCTTCCACGCCGGCGCTGGGGGTGATGCGAAGACGCAAGCTATCGCTGCTCACCTCCTCCAGCAGCACCGCGCTGACGCCACGCAGCGAAGCGAGATAATCGATCACGCGACGGTGGTTGCGCATATCGCGCACCTCCGTCACCACCCAATGGAGCTCATCGCCCCCCAGCGGAGTCGGCGTGGCGACAGTGCTGGCTGCCGCCAGTGCATCGGTGCTTGCGTTGATGCCAGAGGCGACCAGCGTCTCGACCTTGTCGCTGGTCTGGTTCCAGCGCTGGGAGGTGCTGCCCTGGTAGAGACTCCAGCGTGCCTGCCAGCGGCCGCCGCTGACCGGAGACAGACGTCCCACCAGCACCGCCTGCGCCTCGTAGCGTTGCGAGGCCTGAAGGATTGAATCGTGGAAATCACTCCAGAGATCGCCGGGCTGCACCCGTGCACGATCGGTTGCATCGAGCAACGGCAGGCGCAGCGGCAAACCACGCTGCTGGGCGGCCCTCACCAGCAACTCCTTCACCAGACCGCGATCACCCGCCCCCACCAGAATGCGTTCCCCACCCTGCTCCACCGCCAGCCAGACGGTGGTGAGCGGTCGCGCGCTGCTCCAAACGGGGAGTCCTGTTTCATAAATCAATCGATCGATGCCGCGCGGCTCGAACGTCACCCCTAACAACAGCGGCAACTCCGCCGCCGCGGCACCTTCGTTGGGGCGATAACTATACTGTTGGACGAGTTGTGCCGGATTGCGCAGGGCCGCCTTCACCGGGGCACTGTCAGCAGCAGCCGTGCGTCCCGACACCTTCACCACCACCAGGCGCACCGCCTCGGCCAGCGCAGCGGAACGGCTCACCGCCGCCTGATCGGCCACCGGCACCTCCACCTCATAGAGCCCGGCGGGCGCACACCACGCTGCCGAGCTCAGAAAAATGGCGGCCAGCAGAAAAAGAGAGCGTAGTTTCTTTCGCATCATGCCGGCGAACGCTATGCGAGTGACCCGGTCAAGTCAAGGGTACATATTGGAAGCGTGACATTCCAAGGGTTGCGGCGGACTGCTAAAATGGCCAACTTTTCGCGGACCCCCCCGCAGCGCATCGAGGACCATCCAAGTGAGCGACTCCAAACAGAACAACGCCCCCGGCCTGAGTTACCGCGACGCCGGTGTCGATATCGATGCAGGCGATGCCCTGGTCGAGCGCATAAAGCCCCACGCCAAGCGCACCATGCGCCGCGAGGTGATCGGCGGGCTGGGCGGCTTTGGCGCCCTGTTCAACGTGCCGCTGGATCGCTACAAGGAGCCGGTGCTGGTCTCCGGCACCGACGGCGTCGGCACCAAGCTGAAACTCGCCATGCAGCTGGGCAAGCACGACACCATCGGTATCGACCTGGTGGCGATGTGCGTCAACGACCTGGTAGTGCAGGGGGCCGAGCCGCTCTTCTTTCTCGACTACTACGCCACCGGCCATCTCGACGTGGAGGTGGCCGCCAGCGTCATCAAGGGGATCGCCGACGGCTGCGAACAGGCCGGCTGCGCCCTCATCGGCGGCGAAACCGCCGAAATGCCCGGCATGTACCAGGGCGGCGACTACGACCTGGCCGGCTTTGCAGTCGGTGTGGTGGAGAAGTCCAAGATCATCGACGGCAGTAAGGTCAAGCCGGGCGACGTGCTCATCGGTCTCGCCTCCTCCGGCCCCCACTCCAACGGCTACTCGCTGGTGCGCAAGGTGGTCGAGGTGAGCAACGCCTACCTCGGTTGCGACTTCCACGGCCGTACCCTCGGCGAGACACTACTGGCCCCTACCAAGATCTACATCAAGCCGCTGCTCAAGCTGTTCAGCGAGATCGAAGTGCACGCCCTCGCCCACATCACCGGCGGCGGCCTGCTGGACAACATCCCGCGTGTACTGCCCGCCAACACCCGCGCCGTGCTCGACGCCAAGAGCTGGACCTTCCCGCCGGTGTTCCAGTGGCTGCAGCAGCAGGGCAACATCGCGCAGCGCGAGATGTACCGCACCTTCAACTGCGGTGTCGGCATGGTGATCGCCGTCGACGCCGCCGATGCCGACCAAGCCATCGCCTCGCTCAACGGTTCCGGTGAACACGCCTGGCGCATCGGCCATATCGATGCGCTGCCGGCCGGTGCTGAGCAGGTGGAGATCCGCGCCTGACGATGGCAAGCGAAAAGCTTCCCGTCGTCGTCCTGATCTCCGGCAGCGGTTCCAACCTCCAGGCCATCATCGATGCCGCGCAGGGCGACCTGCCGGTGGAGATCTGCGCGGTGATCAGCAACCGCGCCGATGCCTACGGGCTGGAGCGCGCGCGCAACGCCGGCATTCCGGCGCGCGTGCTCAGCCATCAGGAGTATGCGGATCGCGAGTCGTATGACGAGGCGCTGATGGCGCTCATCGACAGCTACCAGCCGCAACTGGTGGTGCTGGCCGGCTTCATGCGCATCCTCACTGTCAATTTCGTGCGCCACTACGAAGGGCGCCTGCTCAACATCCACCCTTCCCTGCTGCCGCGCCATAAAGGCCTGCACACCCACCAGCGTGCCATTGAGGCGGGCGACAAGGAGCACGGCGCCACCGTGCACTTCGTGGTACCGGAGCTGGATGCCGGTCCGCTGGTGTTGCAGGCCAAAGTTCCTGTGGAGAGTGACGACACGGAAGAGCGCCTCGCTCAGCGCGTGCTGCAGCAGGAGCACCGCATCTACCCGCAGGCGCTTGGCTGGTTCGCCGAAGGACGCCTGCGCCTTATCGACGGCATCGCCCATCTCGACGGCCAGCCCATCGTCATCGACTAAAGTTCAAGCACTTGCCTGGCCTGGGCCGGCAACACAGAGCTCTGCGCCACCGCGTTCTTTGCGGAGGGCCTCTTCGATAGGCAATTTCGCTGTTTAAGCAGCTTCCAGACTGAACGATCAGTTTAGGCGGCGCAGATAGCCGGTGACCTCTTCGCGGTCGTGATAGAGCTGCTTGAAGGCGATCTCGTAATCAGCGCCAGCTGATTCGAGCAGTTCATGGATGATGGCGGCGCAGCGCTGCACCTCCTGATAGCGTTTCTTCATCGGCAGCTTGAGATTGAAAATGGTCTCACGACACCACCCCTCCGCCACCCACTTGCCCACCAAATGGGCGATGCGGCCCGGCTGTTCCACCATGTCGCACACCATCCAGTCCACCGGCTCCTGGGGCCGAAAACGGAAACCATCCTCGCGCTTGTGCTGCACCAGGCCGCTGTCGAGCAGCGCCTGATCCATCGGACCGTTGTCCACGGCAGTGACCAGCAGGTGACGCTGCACCAGCTGCCAGGTCCAGCCGCCCGGCGCGGCACCGAGATCGACCGCCTTCATGCCGGTGCGCAACCGTACCTCCTGCTCCTCATCCGAGAGGAATAGATGGATCGCCTCGTCGAGTTTCAGCGTCGAGCGGCTCGGCGCGGAAGCGGGAAAACGCAGGCGCGGAATGCCCATCAGCCACGGCGAGCTGTTGTCGGGATCGGAGAAGCCGAAGTAGACCGCAGTGGAGCTTAAAAAGAAGAGGTGCAGACGCGGCGCACACTCGTCGTGTTCACGGATCAGATCGCGCCGGCGCAGCGCCTGGAGAAACGGCGTGGAGAATTTGCGACAGAAGGCCAGCAGCTCTTTCGCCGCGTTGGTATCGGCGGTCTCCACCATCACCTCGCTCACCGCGATGCCCGCCAGATGATTGAGCAGCGGGGTAATGCGATCGTCCACCGGCAGACCATTGATGAGATTGGCCGCAAACAGCTGGCGCGCAAAGATCAGCGCATGAAACTGTATTAGCGATGCCAGAGCTGCGCTGTGCTGCGGTTCATGGGGCACGAACACCACATAACCGCTGTCGGGTTTCGCCTTGCAGTAGCCGCTATAGCCCAGCTCCGCCGCATGCTCCTGGATCTCGGAAGCGCACTCCCCCTCGAAACCGGCACGGCAGTAGAGCACCAGACAATCGGGTACCGGTGCTGCATTGTTCAATCTCGACTCTCCAGTAGCGGGGTAATGGTATCGAGCACCTGCTGCGGGGTGATCACCTGCAGACAGACGTTGTCGATGCACGGTGTCTTGCGATGGTTGGCGGCGCTGACACAGGGTGAACAGGCGAGCCCCGCGTAGATCGGCGTGCTGTTGCCGAGCGAGCCGTAGAGACGCGGCGTCTCGGGACCAAAGATAACGAAGGTGGGCATCTCGGTCACCGCCGAGAAGTGGCCCGGACCCGAGTCGTTGGTCACCATTAGCGTCGCAATCGAATAGAGTGCCGTCAGCTCACTGAACTTGGAGCGGCCCGCCAGGTTGATGCAACGCTCACTGCCCACCTGCTTGCGCAGCCCCTCAGCCTCTTCGCGCTCCGCGGGAGCGCCGGTGATGGCGATCACCACATCGGGATAGCGCGCCAGCAGGGTGTGCATCACCTCCACATAACGCTCCGGCATCCAGCGCCGCTGCACCAGCAGTTCGCTGGCGTTGGGATTGATCAGCACCAGACGGTGCTGCGCGGGATCAAAGGCAGCATAACCTTCACGGATGCGCTGGCGCATTATCTCCTTCTGCTCTTCGCTGACGGCGGCCTTGGTCAGCACGATCTCCTCGTCACCGATCAGCGTCTTGGAGTAGGGCAGCTCCTCACGCTCGCTGAGCGCGGTGTTGACCAGCGCCACGAAATTCTTGGCGATGTGCATGTGCGGATTGTAGGCGACACGATGACTCAGCAGCTCGCCGCGATAGAGCCCTTCGTTATGGAAGGCGTGGAAACCGATGCGCTTGCGCGCACCGCACAATCCGGTGAGCAGCGCACTGTAACGAGAGAAAAGCTCCAGGTCGATGGCGGTGTCGATGCCTCGCCGGCGCGCCCAGAACAGAAAACCCAGCGTGTCGAAGGCAAGGGGAAAGAGACCATCCTCGCGAATGGTGTAGACATTCTCCTCCACCACGGTACCGAGCAGGCGCAAGCTTGGCGCATTCTTCTTGAAGATGACGAAGAACAATTCGGCGCCGTGGGCCTGCATCTTGCGCATCGCCGGGTCGACGATGATGGCGCTGCCCATCTCGGAGAGTTCGATAAAGGCCACCTTGCGCGGCGCGCCGCTTGACCGGCTGCGGAACGGCTTGGTGATCCAGAAGAGGAGCGTCGCCAGAAAGCAGAGCGGCACCCCGGCGTAGTAGTCGATGGCGCGCATCGTATCGACTTTCATCTTCACTCCACTCCCTCGGCTAGATCTTCGATCGGCCGGTCAGATAGACATAAAATCCGGGCAGGCTGGCGATGATCAGCACGATGCCATACAGAATCGACATGGAGAGCACCAGCGTCTTGTCGGCCCCTACCAGGGTAAACAGGCCGATCATCGCTCCTTCCCGCACCCCCCAGCCGGCCAGCGAAATGGGGATCAACGTCAGCAGGATCGCCGGTGGTGCCACCACCAGGAAGGTCATCAGA
>DASWUD010000098.1:0-20435 GCA_036401755.1 Gammaproteobacteria bacterium | reverse complement strand
TCACCCCAACCCTCTCCCTGTGGGAGAGGGGGCTATAGCGTTAAGAACTGACCTATTACGCAACACTAATCGAGAAGGTGAGGTGTACAAATGAGTAATCCCCAGCGCAAACTTGATGCCGTATCCAGCCCGTTCAACCTTGATAACAATGACCTCTATCAACGGTGGCGCGATCAGAAACTCAAGGGCTACCCGACAGGCCTTGGCGATCTGCTGGTGGAAATCAACGATCCCCGTAAGCTGACCGATAGCGAATTCGCTGCGCTGCAACAACGCTGCCGCAAAACGAACATGGCCCTCTACGCCAGCAAAACCGGCACCGATCCCGATCCGGAGATCCCGCTCTCCATGGGCCGCCGCTTTGGCTTGCAGAGCATCAACAAGAACTGGTTGGCCGACGAAACCGGTCTGACCTCGCTCACCGTGCGCAACGAAGGCGTGCGCCAGAACTACATCCCCTACACCAACCGCGCCATCAACTGGCACACCGACGGCTACTACAATGCCGCCAACCGCCAGATCCACGCCCTCAACCTGCACGTGGTGATGCAGGCCGCCAGCGGTGGCGAGAACCAGCTGATGGATCACGAAATCGCCTATATCCTGCTGCGCGAAAAGAACCCCGAGTACATCCGCGCCCTGATGGGCCCCAAGGCCATGACCATCCCGGCCCGCATCGACGAGGGCGGCACGGTGGCTCGGCCGGAAGAGCCCGGCCCGGTGTTCGTCATCATGCCCTCGGGCGATCTGCACATGCGCTACACCATCCGCGTCAACAACGTGATGTGGGCCGACGATCCCCTGAGCCGCGAAGCCCTCGCCTACCTGCAGCAAATCCTCGACAACCCGTCACCCTACATCTACCGCGGTCGCCTCGAATCAGGCATGGGCCTCGTCAGCAACAACGTCCTGCACGACCGCGCCGCCTTCACCGACGACGCCACCCACAAGCGCCACTACTACCGTGCTCGGTATTTCGACCGGCTGGCAGGCACCAGTATTGCGGAGGTGTACAGGTTGTAACGCATTGCCTACAAATCTGGAAAAAAAGGCCCGTTAACGGGCCTGTTTTCCGTCAAGCGTGTTTATTCGTTATTCTACGATGGGGAACCATTCACGAAGTTTCTTGCTGCTTGATTGCATAATTTATCTAACTTCATCAGTTCCCACCTTCACATTACCAGTCTCTATGTATATCCCTGGGCTAAGTAAAGCTGCAACAACGACCCCAATCGTAATTGTCACCGTATCAGCAGCTACTGCCACTGGTGTCAACAGGTATAGATACGGTTTTTTGTTTTTCATTGTGCGCATATCTGTGGCTGATAATGCGGAAACATCTATTGAGTAGGCGTTTTCTACAATCTGCCTTGTTGACACAAACCCGAAATTTGCCAGCGCACCATTCTTTTGATTGATTGTATAAACAGCCTCAGACATTCCCTTTGGCAAGGTAAAATATTTTTTTGTATTATCAGTATTAGTACCGTACGGAGAAATAACTGTTCCGAGATTGAACACAGACAAGCGGCTACCGCGAGTTTGGCAATTAGGCGAGAAGTCTTTTGCTGCTGGCAGGAATGCTACATAAGTACTCGCAGGCCCAGCTGGCAACTGGCCCTTTCGAATGGGCTCCACGGTATCACCTAATGAAGGATGAACATCCAGCCTGCTGTGTTGTTGCAAAGGAATCTTCAACGTCATCTCAGATTCTGAATTCGTATCCAAATCAACAACGTTCATGCACATGATAACCATATCTTGGTCCTCATCTTTATATGCATCTGTGATTTTCATGACTGCCAATCTGTCTATGGTATTTATCTCCCCCCTAGCCTCTTTCATGACTTCAGAGGTGGCACATCCAGACAAGGCAAGGCTGGCGATCAAAACAAGAATAAAAGGCATATAGATACTTAACCGACCATTATTACCATTTATTGCAAACCCCGTTCCTAAGTTAGAAGCCATTACCATGATCGTTACTTTTCCCTACAAAAGCACTGAACCTTTATCGTAGCGTATCCCAACAGTAGTAGTCAGCTCGCGTAGGGCAATGGAATGGACTCCTCCCACCTTAACGGCATCAATGTGCCAGACTGGAGCTTGGTAAAAGACCAGTCAACAGATGGGGGAGCCCGAAATGGAGCTTAAGCGAGCGGGTATCGATTTGGCAAAAAATGTCTTTCAGATCCACGGTGTGGATGGCGCAGAGAAGCCGGTGTTGCGCAAGGCCTTGCGACGAAGTCATGTAGGTTGGGTTAGCGTTGCGTAACCCAACAGGGTCAGTAGTCTGATCCCGTTGTTGTTGGGTTACGCCCTCTGGGCCAACCCAACCTACGATTGCTGCGATGATCGGGTATTGGGGAAAAGTCTTCGCTTCGAAACATCCGGTGCAATACGCTGCGCTATTGCCCCCTTCATTTAGCGTGTCCACCGCTCCCCACGACACTCACCGTGACTCCATCGGTACAGCCCTCGGTTGATGGGTTCATCGCCCTTATTGGCCGCAACACCACCTCTTGCTGGTATCATAGGGTTTCTCCGGCGCCCCAATGAGTCTCACGTGACCACCGATTTTTCCCGTTTCAAGCTCGCCCCGGCCTTGCTGGCCAACCTCGAATCGCTCGGCTATCTGCGGATGACGCCGATCCAGGCGGAGGCGTTGCCGCATGTGCTCGCCGGCCGTGATCTCATCGCCAAGGCGAAGACCGGCAGTGGCAAGACAGTCGCCTTCGGGCTCGGCCTGCTTGAACGGCTGAATCTGCAGAGTTTTGCGGTGCAGGCGCTGGTGCTCTGCCCTACCCGTGAACTGGCCGATCAGGTGGCCAAGGAGTTGCGCCGGCTGGCACGCGCCAGCGCCAACACCAAGGTGGTCACCCTTTGCGGCGGTGCGCCGTTCGGTCCACAAGTCGCTTCGATGGAGCATGGTGCGCACATCGTGGTAGGCACACCGGGGCGCATCCTCAAGCACCTGCAAAAAGAGACCCTCACGCTGCACAGGGTGCAGGTGGTCGTGCTCGACGAGGCCGACCGCATGCTCGACATGGGCTTCCACGACGACATGGTGGAGATCCTCGCGGCTACCCCGCCCCGCCGGCAGACGCTGTTCTTCTCGGCGACCTATCCTGAGCAGTTCCGCGAACTGAGCAGCACCTTTCAGCGTGATCCGGTGGAGGTGAGTGTCGAGTCTGCGCACAGTGAGAGCACCATCAGGCAGCTCTTCTATGAGGTGGATAGCGGCAACCGGGCCAAGGCGCTGGCGGCGTTGCTGGCCGAGTTCCGGCCCGCCTCCACGGTGGTCTTCTGTCACACGCGTCAGCAGTGCCAGGAGGTGAGCGAGGAGTTGCGCCAGCGCGGCGTCCAGGCGTTGGCGTTGCACGGCGATCTGGAACAGAAGGAGCGTGACCTGGTGCTGGTACGCTTCGCCAACCGCAGCGTGCCGGTGCTGGTCGCCACCGATGTGGCGGCACGCGGACTCGACATCAAGGAGCTCGAAGCGGTGATCAACTACGAGTTGCCGCGCGATCCCGAAATCTATATCCACCGTATCGGCCGCACCGGACGGGCCGGCAGCACGGGGCTGGCACTGAGCCTGTTCGCCCCGTCCGAAGCCTCACGCGTCAACGCCATCGAGGCGTATCAGAACAGCAAGGTGCAGCTGATGCCGCTCCCCGCTCTCACGCAAGGAGAGTTCAGCCTGCCCGCACCGATGGTGACCCTCTGCATCGATGGCGGACGCAAGGAGAAGGTGCGCCCCGGCGATATCCTCGGGGCCCTCACCGCGGACAAAACCATCACCGCCGACAAGGTGGGCAAGATCGACATCTTCGATCACGTCGCCTACGTCGCCATCGACCGCACCCTGCAGGCAAAGGCGCTGCGCACCCTCTCGGAGAAACCGATCAAGGGACGCAGCTTCAAGGTGCGGGCGCTACACTAAATTCCGGTGAGCATGATGAATAGCCAACGAAACAAAGACCCCTTGCACGGCGTAACGCTGGAGATGGCCGTGACGTTTTTGGTGGAGAAATTCGGCTGGGAGGAGTTGGGCCGGCGGATCAACATCAAATGCTTCACCAACGACCCCAGCATCGCCTCCAGCCTCAAGTTTCTGCGTAAGACGCCGTGGGCAAGAGCGAAGGTGGAAGCATTGTACGTCAGCAGCCAGCAGGGAAGACTTCGCACTTCATGAGCTCCGGTGTAATACGCTGTGCTATTGCACCCACATAGAACAACTCACCCATTCTATGCTTGCTGGGCCCAATCTCTTGGTTATACGTCCTACACGACATACGGCCTATCCACCACTTCAGTTTCATCCCCTCAGGTGTTCCCGGTTATGTAGGTTGGATTAGCGTAGCGTAACCCAACAGGGTCAGTAGTCTGATCCCATTATTGTTGGGTTACACCCTCTGGGCAAACCAGTCGGGGCAAAGCACGGTCTGTTGCTGCTTCTGTCACTTATATCTGTAGAGACTTCCGTGCTGACTGCTCAAATGAATGCCGCCGACCCAGCGCTCAGTGCCGTTCAGTTCTATCCAGTCAACCTCATCAGCCAGCAATCGTCTGGCGATTTCGTTCAGCGTTACCTGCCACTGATTGGGATTATCGCCTTGCTCTTCGAGATGGATGGCCGCGTGCTGTGCAAAGGCCAACGCCTTCAACAGCTGCCAGTAACTGCTATCCCCCATGAAGGTAAGAGGTTCGTAGTGGTTGGTATACCAGCCGAAGAGGCGCGCGGCGTTCATGCTGCCCTTTTCGGCGAGGATCTGCAGGGTCAAGTTTTCCGACAGGTTGAGGCCATTACGCACTGACGGCAGCTGCCTGAGATGACGCTCCAGGGCGATGGCCATGGTGGGTAGCGGTGGGGTTCGAGTGGCGACCAGCTCACACAAGGCATCTGGCTTGGGGGAACAGAGTGCAGCCCAGCAGCGCCTGCCGATATCGAGTTGTGCCGGGGTGACCTCGATGAACTCATGCCACAGCACGCGCAGCGCCTCCGGCGGCAGTTGACCGATACCGTTGAAAATCTTCACTCCGGGGTAGTGGGTGACGCTGAGCAGCTTCAACATGCCGGGGCGGTGTTTCGCATTAGTGAAGAAGTCGAGCAGTCTGGCCAGGATCAGCTGGTCATAGGGGTCGTGCTCAAACCAGAGATAGACCTCGTCATAGTCACGGGCCTGGTTGAGGGCGCTGTACTGTTGGCGCAGATCATTGAGGACCGCCTGATAGTCAGGGTGCAGGGCACGGCTGATATAGTGGGCGCGGCTCTGCAAAAACTCCTCCAATGAATCGGTTTGTGGCAGCGGACCTTGCACGTAGGGGTCGGAAAAGGCGAGAAAGTCGCCGCTGAAGCCGGCCGCCGCCAGGGTGTTCTGGATGTCGTGGCCGCAGCGGATATGCAGCACGCGTCCCTCGTCATCCAGCGCATCCGGTGCACCGCTTCGCAGAGCCTGGCGGGCGAGCTGACCCTGTTCGATGTGGCCCTTCAACTCGGCCCAATGAGTGAAGCCATGCTCTTTGGCGATGGCATGTTGCGCATCGCTCAGCTTTGGTGATGGCTTGGTAGTGTCGGCCTGCGCCTGCCATTCCCGCAGAAGCTCTCTGGCACGCTTTTTCTGCTGCTCCAGATTGAGATGGTGCAGGCGGCGCGGATCACCTTCATCGAACTGGCTGGAAAGCCGGGGCGGATTAGTTTTGAAGCGCGTACGCAGCGCGGCGAGATTGATGATCATAACGATCCCCTTGAGTCATTAATCCCGGGCCCGCTTCTCAGGATGCAAGGAAATCGCATGTTGTGCAGAGGTGTTTGCTGGGCGCAGCCCTTCCCGCGGGCGGGACGCTGACAAACCAGCGTTAAGGGCAAGATAAGCGAAGGAGACACGGAGAACAAGAGCGCATTCGAGTCGCCATCTCTTTTCCCTTGATCGGTGATGTGCACCGCTGTGGGACGCCCTTCCTGATGAGCATTGCGTTATCCTGACGCACGGCATTACACTCACGGTTCAGCCCAACCCGAGCAGGTGTGTCATGCCCGTTTATCCCTCGTATGCGTCTGGCGTAATCGTCCTGGTGGCGAGTGCGGCTGCGTGTACCTGTGGGCTGAAATCGAAAAAACGGCTTCTCCGCTGACGGGAAAGTCGTATCCCGTCGGGCGGAACGCCGGACGGGATTGATTCACGCGCAGCCAGCCATGTCTCAAGCCTCTCTCCGGCGCCCTGCCGACGGAACGGTTCCACTCAATCGTTTCTCAAGAGGCACAAAATGCAGACAAAATTTGAAGGTATCTGGGTTCCCCTTGTCACACCGTTGCGCGACGACCGCATCGACCATCCGGCAATGGCCCGCCTGGCACGCCACCTGGCATCACACGGGATAGCCGGATTGGTGGTGGGTGCCACCACCGGTGAAGGGGCGCTGCTCGAAGCCGGCGAGCTGGAGGAGATCTTTGCGACGCTGCGCGCTGCAGTCCCCGGGCTACCGCTGGTGCTGGGACTGTCACACGCCGCCACGCAGGCGGCCGCATCGCAGGCGCGTTATCTCGCCGCGCTCGGCCCCGAGGGGCTGCTCGTCACGGCACCGCCCTATGTGCGCCCCTCTCAGGAGGGCATCCGGCGCCATTTCGAAGCGATCGTTGAAGCGGCCGATCTGCCCGTGCTCATCTACAACATTCCCTATCGCACCGGCGTCAACGTGGAGCTGGAAACGCTGCAAGCACTGGCAGTTGATCGCCGTGTGGTGGGCATCAAGGAGTGTGGCGGGAGTGTAGAGCGCATGCTGCGGCTGGTGCACGAAACCCCGTTGCGTATCCTGTCGGGGGATGACAACCAGAATTTTGCGGCACTCTGTCTGGGTGCGCATGGCACCATCGCCGCCTCGGCGCACATTCTTCCAGAGTGGCACGTGCGTATCTATGAGTTGTTGTGCCGTGAACAGCTCGCAGAGGCGCGGCGCCTCGCTGTAAGGCTGCAACCCATCATCCGCGACCTCTTTTGCGAACCCAATCCGGCGCCACTGAAAACCTGGCTTGCGGATCAACAGTGGTGCGCGCCCGAGGTTCGCGCTCCCTTCTTACCTGCCAGTGCAAAACTGCGCGAACGCATCCAGGCCGATTGGAGCGAGCTCAGGCGATGCTATTCCGTTGAGGGTTAAGCAGGCGCGCGCAGGATGGGGGCATTCGTTTGGCTCCCATCCTGCAGCGGGTCAGCTGGGTAAACATCGTGCGACATACAGCTAACTGTGCCAGCGGCTCGGCTCACCCTCCCCTACCACTGGTCATGACGTTCTCGGCGTTCCTGACGGTAATTGGTAACCTCGAGGCGAATACCGTCCGGATCGGAAAAGAACGTCGCCCAATAGTCAGGCGCGTACTGGCTGTAGAGTATTGCCTCGGACGCTTCGATACCGGCACTGCGAAGTTGCGTGGCTACCGCAGCCACGTCGGTGGCCGTTTCAACGCGGAAACAGAGGTGATGCAGCCCCGGGGCATCGGCGGTATGCATGCCCTTGCCCTGCGCCGGGCGAAGCACGTAACCAAAATAGCGGTTGAAATATTGAATGTGGGGGGCGCCGCTCAAGGTGAAGTTGTTCTTGCGAAATCCCAATACATCGAGCAAAACCCGGTCGTAGAAAATCTCCGAGCGCTCCAGATCTGTGACTGCAATATAAATGTGATCAATCCCAATAACTTCGGTCATGGCTTCGCTCGTCTGATTAATGGACTGACACACTTCGGGAAAACGGTTCACACGACACACCGGTTTGATCAGGACTTCTTGGTGGCGTACCTCTCATCCTGCATTCGTCGGCCTCCCTCGGCAATCACCTTTGTTGCCCCGCTTGCTACCACACCTGTTACGCAATGTAACAACTACGTTACCTAGCGTAACAGCGGCGACATAAAAATCACTGTATCTATTTGATTTGTATATCCATTAATGCTGGCATGCGGTTTGCGACCAAGGGCAAAGCCTTTTACAGATCACACCTCACCCATGTCCAGCGCCCTGGCCCCTGTCATCGAATTCCTGCGTCGCCATGCGCCGTTCGATGCTATGTCCCAGCCCCATCTGGAGTTTCTGGCCAAGCGACTCAGACTCGGTTTCTATGCGCGCGGCGAGGTGATCCTCTCTCCCAGAGACGGCCCTGCGAAGCGTCTCTACATCATCAAGCAGGGACGGGTGCGCGGCGAGCCGGTGGAGGGTGAAGGGAGCAGCGCCTGGGAGCTGGTGACGGGCGAATCGTTTCCCATCGGCGCGCTGCTGTCGCGCCGCCCGACCCGGCTGGTACAGCGTGCGGTGGAAGATACCTTCTGCTTCGAACTGGATCGTGACGACTTCGATCGGCTCATCGCCCAGAGCGAGATGTTCCACGATTTCTGCACACGGCGCATCGCCAATCTGCTCGATAACGCGCTGCGCGACGTGCAGGCCCGTTCCGCTAGGCGCATTTCCGAGGAAAACCCTCTCAGTACCCCGGTGCGTGCGCTGATCCGCCGCGCCCCTGTCACCTGTGTGTCGGAGACACCATTGGGGGAGGCGCTGCAGAAGATGCAGCAGGCGCATGTGGGAAGTATCGCCATTGTTAATGAGAAACAAGAGTTCAGTGGCATCCTTACCCTGCACGACATTCTCGACCGTGTGGTGTTGCCGCAACTCCCGCTCACCACGCCGATCGCCGAGGTCATGACGTGCCAGCCGCTGACGCTGGCCAGCAGCGCGCTCGCATGGGAGGCGACGCTACTGATGGCGCGCGAGGGCTTCGGTCATCTGGGGGTCGTGGAGGGGCGCAAGCTGATCGGCATCATCTCCGAACGCGATCTGTTCACTCTGCAACGGATCCGCTTGGCCACGCTCAGTCGCAATATCAGCGATGCCGATGACATGATGACACTGAAGCATCTGCAGCAGGATGTGCATCGCCTCGTCGAGCAGATGCTGGCACAGGGCGCATCGGTCGAGCAGATCACCCAGATCATCACCATGCTCAACGATGCCACCACCAAGCGGGTGATCACTCTGGTGCTCACCGCCAGCGGCCTGCCCCCTACCCCCTTTTCCTGGCTGGCCTTCGGCAGCGAAGGGCGTCACGAGCAGACCCTCAAGACCGATCAGGACAATGGCATCCTCTTCATCGCCTCCAACAAGAGCAGCGCGGATAAGGTGCGTGAGCAGTTGGTACCACTGGCACAACGCATCAATGCCGCCTTGGCCGAGGTCGGTTTCCCGCTATGCCCCGGTGGGATCATGGCGGGCAATCCAGAATGCTGTCTCAGTCTGGAGGAGTGGAAAACGCGCTTCTCGCGCTGGATCGAGCAGGGCACGCCTGAGCACCTGCTCAAGGCGACCATCTTCTTCGACTTCCGCATCCTCTATGGCGACAGTGCACCCGGTGAGGAGCTGCGCCACTGGCTGTTGGAGAAGACGCGCGCCAACAGCCGCTTCCGGCGCCAGATGGGGGAAAACGCCCTCGGCATCCGCCCACCGCTGGGACTGCTCGGCGAGATCCGCGTCGCCAGCGGCGGCCATCACCCCCACACCATCGATCTGAAACTGCAGGGCATCACCCCCTTCGTCGATGCGGCACGCATCATTGCCCTGGCCAACAACATCAGCGCAACCGCTACAGATGCCCGCCTTCATGCGGCGGTCGCTGCCGGGGCCCTCAGCGATGGCGATGCAGCGGCGTGGATCGACGCCTATCATTTCATTCAATTGATGCGCATGCGTCACCACCGGCGGCAGGAAGAGAAAGGGGAAGAGGTCTCCAACCATCTCGACCCCGATACGCTCAACGAACTGGAGCGACGCATCCTGAAGGAGGCGTTTCGCCAGGCGCGCAAGTTGCAGTCGAAGCTGGCCCTGGATTACCAGATTTAGGAAGCAAGGCAACAGGAAGTTAAGCAGTAAAGAGAAGCACTACCACACGCGGAGGAAACAAAAATGAGTATGAACGAAAAAGCTGCAGCCTACTGGAAGGCGAATCTTCGCCTTCTGCTCGGCTGCCTCGCCGTATGGTTCCTGGTCTCATACGGTTTTGGCATCCTGCTGGTCGACGTGTTCAACCAGATCCAGATCGGCGGTTACAAGCTCGGTTTCTGGTTCGCTCAGCAGGGTTCGATCTATATCTTTGTGATCCTGATCTTCTTCTACGCCTCGCGTATGAACAAGCTGGATCGCAAATTCGATGTGCACGAAGACTAATCCGGAGAGCGATTCATGGATCTCAAAACATTAACCTATATCGTTGTCGGTCTGAGTTTCGCGCTCTACATCGGCATCGCGATCTGGGCGAAGGCCAAGAGCACCGGCGAATTTTATGTCGCCGGCAAGGGCGTGCACCCGGTACTCAACGGCATGGCCACCGGTGCCGACTGGATGTCCGCAGCCTCCTTCATCTCCATGGCGGGTCTCATCGCCTTCCTCGGCTACGGCGGCTCAGTCTACCTGATGGGCTGGACCGGCGGCTACGTGCTGCTGGCGCTACTGCTCGCCCCCTACCTGCGCAAGTTCGGCAAATTCACGGTGCCCGAGTTCATCGGTGACCGTTACTACTCGAACACCGCGCGTTTCGTGGCGATCATCTGCCTCATCTTCATCTCCTTCACCTACGTCGCCGGCCAGATGCGCGGCGTTGGCATCGTCTTCTCGCGCTTCCTGGAAGTGGACATCACCACCGGCCTGCTGGTCGGCATGGGCGTGGTCTTCTTCTATGCAGTGCTGGGCGGCATGAAGGGGGTCACCTATACCCAGGTGGCACAATATGTGGTGCTGATCTTCGCCTACACCGTCCCGGCGGTCTTCATCGCCTTCCAAGTGACCGGCAATCCAATCCCACAGCTGGCATTGGGGAGTCATGTGGCCGGTGAAAATGTTTATCTGCTCGACAAACTAAATCACGTGGTGACCGAACTCGGCTTCAGCGCCTATACCTCGGGCGGCAAGAGCATGATCGACATCTTCGCCATCACTCTGGCGCTGATGGTCGGCACCGCCGGACTGCCCCACGTCATCGTGCGTTTCTTCACCGTGCCGCGCGTGCGTGACGCCCGCTCCTCGGCGGGTTGGGCGCTGGTGTTCATCGCCATCCTCTACACCACCGCTCCGGCCGTGGGTGCCCTGGCCCGCTACAACCTGCACGCCACCGTGCAGCCCGGTGCCGTCGGCAGCGAAACCGGCAGTCTGGTGTACCAAGAGCGCCCCGACTGGATGAAGCGTTGGGAAGAGACCAAGCTCATCAAGTTCGAGGACAAGAACGGCGACGGCCGCATCCAGTACTACAACGACGCGAACAAGGAGTTCGCCGCCAAGGCCGATACCGAGTACGGCTGGAAGGGCAACGAGCTGACCGTCGACAAGGACATCATGGTGCTGGCCAATCCCGAAATCGCCAAGCTGCCCAACTGGGTGATCGCCCTGGTGGCAGCCGGTGGTATTGCCGCGGCACTCTCCACCGCTGCCGGTCTGCTGCTGGTGATCTCGGCCTCCATCTCCCACGACCTACTCAAGGGGATCGTGATGCCGACCATCAGTGAGAAGAGCGAGCTGCTGGCGGGCCGCGTGGCGGCCGCCGTGGCGGTGCTGGTCGCCGGCTATCTCGGCTACAACCCGCCGGGCTTCGTGGCGGAGGTAGTGGCGTTTGCCTTCGGTCTGGCCGCAGCCTCGCTGTTCCCGGCGATCCTGATGGGGATCTTCAGCAAGGGCATCAACCGTGAAGGGGCCATCATTGGCATGATCGTCGGCCTGTTCTTCACTCTGGGTTACATCATCTACTTCAAGGGTGTGTTCATTAAACCGATGGCCGAAAACATCGCGGCCAACTGGCTGTTCGGCATCTCACCGGAAGGGATCGGCGTAGTCGGCATGGCGCTAAACTTCATCGTGGCGTTCGTGGTATCGAAGGTTACTGCGGCACCGCCTGAGCACATCCAGCACCTGGTGGAGGACATCCGCATTCCCAAGGGAGCGGGTACAGCAGTCGAGCACTAACCGCAAACACTGCTTTTGTCGACCGCATGGAAGCCCCGCCGCGGCGGGGCTTCTTTGCACTTGTTATTTACATCCATTTTCTGGCGCCGGGCGGCCCGTGGTATCTTTAGTACGATGAGTGTTCACATTGACTGGCGCGGCTTCCTCTCATGGACATCGAATTAATCGAGATCCGCGAGTTTCTTCTCGCCCACCCGCCGTTTGATCGTCTCGACCACGATGCACTTGGCCGTTTGCAACGCCATATCACTATCCGCTATCTGCGCCGAGGCGCTGAATTTCCTCCCCCAAGAAGCACAGAACCGTTCAGCTATCTGGTGCGCCAGGGTGCCATCGAACTGCGTGACGCACTCGACCAACTGCTTGGCCTTCTGTGCGAAGGCGACCTCTATTTTGACGCCTGCACGGCTGACGACATGCACCTCGCTGTCAATGCCCACACACGCGAGGATACTCTTCTTTACCAGTTCCCCTGTCGTTTCATCGAGTTGTTGCGTACAGAAAATAGCTCCTTTGATCAGTTCTTTTCGCACTCGCTGACCGAGCGGCTGCAACATGCCCTGCGCACATTGCAGGAGGAACACGGTTCTGGCCTGCTGACGGTACGCTGCGCCGATCTGATTCAACGTTCCCCCGTGGTCACCCCGCCCGAAACTACCATTCGCGAAGCGGCGCAGCTCATGACTGCGCAGAATATTTCGGCGCTGCTTATCGCCAGCGACGACAAGGTCGAGGGCATCGTCACCGATCGTGATCTGCGCACACGCTGTCTCGCCGTCGGCATTTCCCCTGACGCCCCGGTGCGTACCATCATGACCACACCGCTCGAAACACTCTCCGCGGCAAGCACCGGCTATGAGGCATTGCTGGCCATGACACGGCGGGGGGTGCACCATCTGCCGATCGTCGCGAAAACCCAGACCATTGGCATGCTCACCGCCACCGACCTGTTTCGCCACCAGAGCTTCAATGTCGTTCATCTGGTCGGCGCGATCCGCCGCAGTGCGAACGTCGAGGCCGTCATCGCCCAGGCGCGCCTGCTCCCGGAGCTGCAGCGTCACCTGATGGCATCGGGAGCCACCGGGCGCGATCTTGGCAAGGCAATGGCAGCGGTGACCGATGCCCTTACCGTCAAGCTCCTGGCGCTGGCAGAAGATCAGTTGGGTGAGCCACCGGTGCCCTACACCTGGCTGGTGTTTGGTTCCCAGGCACGCCAGGAACAGACTGCCCACACCGATCAGGACAATGGCTTGCTGATCGATGATGGGTATATCCCGGCCCATGCCCCCTACTTCGAGGCACTCAGCCGTTTTGTCACCGCGGCACTCGATCAGTGCGGTATCAGTTTCTGCAACGGCGATGTTATGGCCAGCAATCCGCGCTGGCGCCAGCCACTTGCCCAGTGGCAAAACTACTTTACCGATTGGGTAGAACAACCCGACCCCCGCGCCTTGATGCACGTCAGCATCTTTTTCGACCTGCGCGCCTTGCACGGGACCACGGCGCTTGCCGATAAGTTGCGTTCCCACATCCTCTCTTTGACCCGGGGCAACACGCTGTTTCTTGCCTATCTCACAGCCAATGCGCTGCACCACCGGCCACCGCTGGGATTTTTTCGTCAATTCGTGCTGATCAAGGGCGGCGAACACGACGCTATGCTCGATGTGAAACTGCAGGGCATCATTCCCGTAGTCGATCTGGCCCGTGTCCAGACACTGGCGGCTGGCATGCCCACCTTGAACACCCACGAACGGCTGAAGGCCGCCTTGGATGAACAGATTTTGAGCAGCGAGGCGGTCGACAATCTTCTCGATGTGTTGGACCTGTTATTGACCCTGCGCGCCCGCCACCAGGCCGAGCAGATCCGGCTCGGCAAGGCGCCGGACAACTTCCTCGCGCCACACCAGCTCTCCCCTCTTGAGCGTCGCCACCTCAAGGATGCCTTCGCAGTGATCGCCGCATTACAAAGCACCTTGTCACAACGCTACCAAAGCGAGCGGTTCGGCTGATGCTGTTTGAATCCTGGTTGAGTCTTGATTATCGTCGCCGCCGCTTGCTGGCAAGGACGGCGCCTGGTCCGCTGCACGACTATCTGAGCGTGCCCTTTCCATCGCGCCGTGCCGACTGCCGGGCGACTTCGTTCGTGGCCATGGATCTGGAAACCACCGGCCTCAATGCCCAATGCGATGAAATATTGAGCATCGGTATCGTCACTGTTGACGCACTGCAGATCCAACTCGATACAGCATGCCACTATTTCATCCGCCCTCATCAGGAAATTCCCGAAGCGAGCGCGGTGATCCACCGCATCACCGATGATCTGGCCCAGCAGGGTGAATCGCTCGCCGACATCATCGCCCTGCTGCTGCACCAGATGGCCGGCAAGGTTATGGTTGCCCATCACGCCCGTTTTGAGCTGAACTTCATCAACACCGCCTGCCTGGGCCTGTTCGGCCAGGGGTTTCTCATACCGGTCGTCGATACCATGAGCCTGGAGCAACGACGCCGACAGCGCGCCAATCGGGTCTACCGCGCCAAAGAGCTGCGCCTTGACGCTCTGCGTCAGGCGTATAATCTTCCTCGGTATCGGGCCCACAATGCCCTCAGTGATGCGCTGGCCGCAGCGGAACTGTTCATTGCTCAGATAGCGCAGATCGAGAACCGCAAGCCTCTGCCGCTGGGGGATTATCTGATGCGCTATTGAGATGTTTTTTTGCAACCGCAACCCGGGCTGCAACTGGTTTTGTTAACCTGCAATTTTTTAGCATAATCCGACAATACAACATCACCGAGGAGAATTTCATGTCCCAGGTAAAGGTCTATCCTGTTCCCGCTGATTTTGCTGCCAATAGCCTCATCAACGCCGAACAGTATGCAGCCATGTATCAGCAATCGGTGTCAGATCCCGAAGGCTTCTGGGCAGAGCAGGCAAACAAATTCCTCGACTGGTCAAAGCCGTGGCACAAGGTCAGCGATTGGGATTATCACAAGGGCCACATTCGCTGGTTTGAGGGCGGCAAGCTCAATGTCTCCTACAACTGCCTGGATCGGCACCTGGCAACGCGCGGCGATCAGGTGGCGTTGATCTGGGAAGGTGACGACCCGAGCGAGGACAAGAAGATCACCTATCGCCAGTTGCATGCCGAGGTGAGCAAATTCGCCAACGTGCTCAAGAGCCGCGGCGTGAAAAAGGGGGATCGCGTCTGCATCTACATGCCGATGATCCCCGAGGCGAGCGTGGCGATGCTCGCCTGCACCCGCATCGGCGCGGTGCACTCGGTGGTATTCGGCGGCTTCTCCCCCGAGTCGCTCAAGGATCGCATTCTCGACTCCGATTGCCGGGTGGTGATCACCGCCGACGAGGGGCTGCGCGGCAAGAAAGGGGTAGCACTCAAGGGCAATACCGACAAGGCGCTGCTGCAGTGCCCCAACGTGCACACGGTGCTGGTGGTGAAACGCACCGGTGGCACCATCGCCTGGCACAACGGCCGTGACATCTGGTATCACGAGGCGATGGCCAAGGCCTCGCCAGACTGTCAGCCCGAAGAGATGGATGCCGAAGACCCGCTCTTCATCCTCTACACCTCCGGCTCCACCGGCAAGCCCAAGGGGGTGCTGCACACCACCGGCGGCTATCTGCTGTTCGCGGCCATGACCCACAAATATGTGTTCGATTACCACGACGGCGATATCTACTGGTGCACCGCTGACGTGGGCTGGGTCACCGGCCATACCTACATCGTCTACGGCCCGCTCGCCAACGGCGCCATCTCGCTGATGTTCGAGGGTATCCCCAGCTACCCCGATGCCTCACGCTTCTGGCAGGTGATCGACAAACACCAGGTCAATATCTTCTACACTGCCCCCACCGCCATCCGCGCGCTGATGCGCGAGGGTGAGGAGCCGGTGAAGAAGACCTCGCGCAAATCGCTGCGCGTGCTCGGCACCGTGGGCGAACCGATCAATCCCGAAGCGTGGGAGTGGTACTACCACATCGTCGGCGAAGAGCGCTGCCCCATCGTCGATACCTGGTGGCAGACCGAAACCGGCGGTCACCTCATCACCCCACTGCCGGGCGCCACCGCACTCAAACCCGGCTCCGCCACCAAGCCGTTCTTTGGTATCACGCCGGCCATCGTCGACAACGAGGGCAACATCCTGGAAGGCGAATGCGAGGGCAATCTGGTGATCACCCGCCCCTGGCCGGGGCAGATGCGCACGGTCTACGGCGATCACCAGCGCTTTATCGATACCTACTTCAAGACCTATCCGGGGATGTACTTCACCGGCGACGGTGCCAAGCGCGACAAGGATGGCTACTACTGGATCACCGGCCGTGTCGACGACGTACTCAACATCTCCGGCCATCGCATGGGCACCGCGGAGATCGAAAGCGCCCTGGTACTGCACGAGTCGGTGGCCGAGGCGGCGGTGGTGGGTTACCCGCACGACATCAAAGGCCAGGGTATCTATTGCTATGTCACACTGGTGAAGGGCGTGGAGCCCTCTGAGGAGTTGAGAAAAGAGCTAGTACAGCTGGTGCGCAGCGAGATAGGTCCCATCGCCTCACCCGATGTCATTCAGTGGGCCCCTGGCCTGCCCAAGACCCGCTCCGGCAAGATCATGCGCCGCATCCTGCGCAAGATCGCCGCCAACGAAACCGACAATCTGGGTGATACCTCCACCCTCGCCGACCCGGCGGTGGTGGATGATCTACTGCACAACCGCGCCCACAAATAGCAAGCAGGCACCGTTAGTACCTATTGCAAAAAAAAACGGGTGGTCCCCATGACCACCCGTTTTTTATCTGCCGTGATTTCCAAATGCGGAGTCACTGATGGTTATCTGAGTACCTCCATCCCGGCGCGACGGCAAGATAGCCTCACGATTGCAACGGTCGAGAATCTTGCTATACCTCTTTTACCTCTCCCACGCACACACTCGTCAAGCGGGCGGAAGCTGTCACCGGGTCGAGCCATTATTCAGGCACGCTCCATGTGGAAGGACGCATATGGGTTACGAAAAGAAATATCATACATGGGCGCTCGTCTATGTGGTTTGTGGCATGAGCCTGGGCATCGTCATGGCCGTATCCCACTTTGACATCCGCTACCTCGCTCCAACCCAGGTGCTGTTCGTCGGCTTCGTGCTGTCACTGGTGTACGGCTTGATCCATCATCTCTGGCTGATTAGCGCTCACCTGTTTCATTCTCTCCACTCTCTTTATCTCCCCTCGGTAATGCAGTATCTGTTGCACATTCGTCAGGCAGGTGCCTTAACCGTGTTCAGCGCGCTACTGCTGGCGTACGGCAATGTGTTTCTTGATGAACAGACACAACCCGTGCATGCTGCAGCCGCGATCACCTTATTGATGGTAGCCATGACCCTGCTCGACATAGTCAGGAGTGTCACCCCGGAGAAGGCCTAACCGCACTCACGCTAGGCCTTCGTGCTCTTATCCTCCTGCCACTTGAGATGCACCCGCAAGCGCCGCAAGGTTTCGACATCGATGTTGTCGATGGTCAGTAGCAGAGTGCGCAAAGGGCGGCGCTTGCCTTGGGGTATGAAGTTGAGGATAACCAGGAAAGGTAGATGGTAGCTGTCGCCGAGCAGTTCGACATTTTCTGCGAACTCCTGCTCCTGCCACTGCCAGTTGCCAGCGCTATCGAGGCGCACGGTGACGGGCTTGCCGCTGAGGGCATGGTGCTGACGCCAGCCAAACACGAACGCTGCAACAAACAGCAGCAGCGCAACTATGCGCAGTGGTAGCGGCAGCGGCACCACCGCCACGGCGAAGAGGGCGGGCAGTGCCCCTGCCAGAGTAACCAAGCGCACCCGCAGTGAGGCGCCCGGCTCAAGGACGAGCGGCGTGACGGATTTTGCTGATGAGTTCGACATCGTCCCGCTCCTTGGGGATCTCCCGCTCCATCAGATAGTCGAGTAGTTGCTGATCGTTGAGTTCCAACAGTTGTACGAAGCGCATTCGCTGTGCTTTACCCAATTCATCGTAACCGTGTTCGAGAAAGCCCTGCAACAGCAGATCGAGTTCCAGCATGCCGCGCCGGCAGCGCCAGGCGAGGCGAGCGAGATCACTGCACACTCGGGTAACTTCCTGGTGGCGAGTATGCGCCCTGCGCCTGGTAACTATCACAAACGAACGTTTCTTCACCCGCTTTGCACCTGGCGTATCGGCGCGAGTCATCTGAATTTTCTTTCATACTTGCCGCTTCAACATCAGTTGTTTGATGAGGCCGATGGCGCGTGTCGGGTTGAGTCCCTTGGGGCAGACGTCGGCGCAATTCATGATGGTGTGGCAGCGGAACAGGCGGTAGGGGCCTTCGAGCTCGTCGAGGCGCGCGCTGGTGGCCTGATCACGGTTGTCGGCGAGAAAGCGCCACGCCTGCAACAGCGCGGCGGGGCCGCGGAATTTATCGGGGTTCCACCAGAAGGAGGGACAGGCGGTAGTGCAGCAACCGCAGAGGATGCACTCGTAGAGGCCATCGAGCTGAGCACGCTGTTCGGGTGACTGACGATACTCCACCTCCGGTTCCGGGCCGTGGGTGATGAGGTAGGGTTCGACGGCGCGGTAGTGGTGGAAGAATTGGCTCATCTCCACCACCAGGTCACGGATCACCGGTAACCCCGGCAGCGGGCGCACCTCTACCGGTTCCTTGAGTCCCTCCAGCGGCGTGATGCAACCGAGGCTGTTGCGGCCGTTGATGTTGAGCGCATCGGAGCCACACACACCCTCGCCGCAGGAGTGACGAAAGGTGAGTGTGGTGTCCTGCTGTTCGCGGATGGCGAGCAGCGCATCGCGCAACATCATGTCGGGGGTGATCGCATCGAGCACGAACGCCTGCATGTAGGGGGCGCTGTCGCACTCCGGGTTGTAGCGGTAGATGGAAAAACGCATGGCTTGCCTTTAATAAACCCGTTGCTGCGGCGGAATCGTCTCCACGCTGAGTGGCTTGGTGCGTACCGGTTTGAAGTCGATGCGTCCGCCGCGATGGTAAAGGGTATGCTTGAGCCAGTGGATGTCATCGCGCGCGGGATAATCGACACGGGTATGGGCGCCGCGGCTCTCCTGGCGTGCCAGTGCCGAGGCGATGGTGGCCTGCGCCAGCTCGGTGAGGTTCTCCAGCTCCAGTGCCTCAATGCGTGCGGTGTTGAAGATCCTGCTGTGATCACTCAAGGTCAGCGCCGCGACCCGCGCGGTTATGGCCTCGATCGCCTTGACCCCCTCCTGCAATACAGACTCGGTGCGGAACACACCGCAATAGTGTTCCATTGCCTGTTGCAGATCGCGCCGCACCTTTTCCACAGGTTCGCTCTCACCACGTCGCTCCCATCTGGCCAGCCGTGCCAGTGCTCGCGCCTCCCCTTCCTTCGACGGTGGGCGATGGAAGCGATACTCCTTGAGGTGTTCGATGATGTGGTTGGCGGCGGCCCGGCCGAACACCACGATATCGAGCAGCGAGTTGCCGCCCAGACGGTTGGCGCCGTGCACCGAGACGCAGGCGCACTCCCCCACCGCGTAGAGACCGGGGATCGCCTCCTCACCGGTGCCGACCGGCGTCACCACCTGACCGAAGCGGTTGGTGGGAATGCCGCCCATGGTGTAGTGGGCGGTGGGATAGACCGGGATCGGCGCATCGATGGGATCGACACCCATGAAGGTCATGGAGAGTTCGCGCGCCCCGGGCAGGCGCGACGTGATGGTCTCGGCACCGAGGTGATCGAGCTTGAGCAGCACGTGATCACGCTGAGGACCACAGCCACGCCCCTCCTTCACCTCGGTGTAGATGGCACGGCTCACCACATCGCGGCTGGCAAGGTCCACTGCATGCGGCGCATAGCGCTCCATGAAGCGCTCACCGTTGCCGTTGATGAGATAGCCGCCCTCGCCGCGCACCCCTTCGCTGATCAGCATCCCCTTGCCGGCCAGGCCGGTGGGATGGAACTGAAAGAACTCCATATCCTGTAGTGGGATGCCGGCGCGCAACGCCATCGCCATGCCATCGCCGGTGTTGATGCGCGCGTTGGTGTTGGTGCGGTAGAGCTGCCCGGCGCCGCCGGTGGCGATCAGGGTGGTCTTCGCCTCGATGATGAGCGGCTCGCCGGTCTCGATCTCCAGCACCAGCGCGCCGAGGATGTAGCCCTGTTCATCACGGATCAGATCAATGGCGAAATATTCATCGAAAAAGTGGCTCTTGGCGCGAATGTTCTGCTGATAGAGGGTGTGCAGCAGCACATGGCCGGTGCGATCGGCCGCGGCGCAGGTGCGCGCCGCCTGCTCGCCGCCGAAGTTCTGGCTCTGCCCGCCGAAGGGGCGCTGGTAGATGCGCCCATCGTCGAGGCGCGAAAAGGGCACCCCGGCATGCTCCAGTTCGATCACCAGATGGGAGGCTGCGCGGCACATGTATTCGATGGCGTCCTGATCGCCGA